>WLJI01000119.1 GCA_009701845.1 Actinomycetota bacterium | reverse complement strand
TTTATCCACAGCTTGTGGAAATAGCGCAGAACTGTGGATAACAGTCGAGAACGAGTCCAGAGCCACTTATTCCATAATCGGAGCTACAAGTTCCATGTCATCCATGCAGTGCCGTGGGGGCTCTGGGTCTTCATTGTTTGCGGCAGTCATTCGAACTTCCGTGCCGCAAACGCTGCAGCGGAAGAGCAGCTTGACCTTTCGCAGCGTCCCAGGATCTGGTGGCGGCGGCGGGGGAGTGGCGAACTGCTGCAGAAAGAAGAATCCGACTCGCAGGATGAGCGCACCCAATATCAGTGCCCCAAACACGGTACTTAGGGCAATGCCGAACACTGAGTGGATGATGATTCCGCCAACCACAATGATTGCCGCCCAGACACTCAAACGCATCCACCATGGGCGAACCTTGCGTTCTTGCTTTGTGGATTGTTCTTCGATCTCGTCCATAAATCTCAAACGCCTCCGGTACAACAGTACCGGAGGCGCTCGATAGCAATGCTCAGCTAGTAATCGTTAGCCGAGAAGTTCAATGATGGTGGCGTTCGCTAGACCGCCACCCTCGCACATGGTCTGCAAACCAATGCGGCCGCCAGAGCGCTCAAGTTCGTTGAGCATGGTGGCAAGCAACTTCGTACCGGATGCGCCAAGAGGATGGCCCAATGCAATGGCACCGCCGTTGGGGTTGACCCGGCTCATGTCAGCTTTGAGTTCTTTCTCCCATGCCAACACCACAGAGGCAAAGGCCTCGTTGATCTCAACATGGTCGATCTGATCGATGGTCAGGCCTGCCTTAGCCAAAGCTTTGTGGGTGGCTGGCATTGGGCCGGTCAGCATGCGAACCGGATCGACTCCAGCAAGGGCAAAGCTGCGGAACTTCGCTCGCGGAGTGAGGCCCAACTCTTTGGCTTTCTCTGCGCTCATGATGAGTGCAGCGGACGCGCCGTCACAGATTTGTGAGCTGTTGCCGGCAGTGACTTTGCCGTCTTCCATGAACGCGGGCTTGAGGTTGGCTAGGCCCTCTGCGGTGGTTCCAGCACGGATGCCCTCGTCTCTGGTGTGCATAGTGTCGAGCACGGTGATTTCACCGGTTTCTTTGTCTCGGATTTTGGAAACAACCGGAATGATCTCGTTATCAAATCTTCCTTGTTCCGTGGCGGCCTCTGCGAGTTGTTGTGAGCGAGCACCGAATGCATCAAGATCGGCACGGCTCAGGCCAGCCTCGTTGGCGATGATCTCTGCAGAGAGACCCTGCCCAACTAGGCCCTTGTTGCCTTCAAGGAGCTCAACATCGCTATAGCGGTCCCAAGCTGCGCCGAATGGGAAGCCAATGTTTTTACCAATTGAGCCTCCCATGGGTACCAAGCTCATGACCTCAACCCCAGATGCAATCACCACGTCGTATGCGCCAGCCATAACGCCCTGTGCAGCAAAGTGATAGGCCTGCTGCGATGACCCGCACTGACGGTCGATTGTCGTTGCCGGAACTGACTCAGGGAAGCCGGCAGCGAGCACGGCGTTACGGCCCACGTTGAGCGCCTGTGCCCCGGCTTGCATCACACAACCCATGATGACGTCGTCGATCAGAGCGGCATCAAGACTGTTGCGCTCGGCTAGGGCTTTGAGAGCCTCTGCGGCCAAGTCAACCGGGTGCCACCCAGCTAGTGCGCCGTTGCGTTTTCCGCCAGCGGTACGAACCACATCGATGATAACTGCCTCAGGCATAGCTGCTCCTTGGTCCCCAGAGTCGGTCAACTTGACCGACCGGTCAAGAGTCTGTTCGTTTCTAGGCCCGTGGTCAAAGCGCGCTGTGCGGTGACATCGTTCATAGCAGTACAGTTCAAGAGTCTTTTGAGGCGCTCAAGCTTCAGGGACGCTGAGTTACCCATTTTCAACTAATCGCCACGGGGGATGAGATGAGCACGCTTACTTGTGAAGAAATCAATGAGATGGTTGCCGGACGCACCGTGGCAAGCGAGTTCCTAGAAACCCTCGCTGCACATGGTGACCGCACCGCCATGCGATGGATGACGGCAGAGCAAACCTGGGATTCGATGACCTTCACCGAGATGGCCGACCGTGCCGCACGGGCCGCTGCTGGGCTTCGTGCACTGGGTGTTGAGCCAGGAGACCGCGTCTTGCTCATGATGCGAAACATCCCCGAGTTCCATTACCTCGACCTTGCCGCCCTCTTCTTGGGAGCCACACCGGTGTCGATCTATAACTCCTCATCAGCCGAGCAGGTGGCCTATCTAGGTGGTCACTGTTCGGCAAAGGTGGCAGTGGTCGAGAACGAGGGGTTCTTGTCGAAGTTCCTTGAGGTGCGAGACCAACTTCCCAGTCTGAAGTGCATCGTTGCCCTGTCTGCGCCGGCCGACCTTCCCGATGCTGTGGTGGGCCCAGACGCTCTCAGCGAGCCCGAGCCGCTTGATCTCTACGAGGCCGTGAAGATTGGCTCCCCTGAGGACCTTGCAACAATCATTTACACCTCTGGTACCACGGGTCAGCCAAAGGGCGTCATGTTGTCGAACTACAACGTGGTGTGGACCATGGAAGCGTTTTTGCCTGTTTACGGGTGGACCCGTGAAGACCTTGCTGGCAAGAAGGTGGTCTCGTATCTGCCGATGGCTCACATCGCAGAACGTATGGTCTCGCATTACATGCTGCTCGGCGGTGGTATTGAAGTATCTACCTGCCCCGAAACTTCACAGCTCACTGCGTTTCTTGGCGAGGTTCGTCCCAACATCGTCTTCGGAGTTCCACGTGTCTGGGAGAAGCTGTACGCCGGGGTGACTGCTGCGCTTGCGGCAGACCCGGAGAAGTCCGAAAAGTTCAATGAGGCCGTGGCGGCTGCAGAGCCACTTCGAGAGAAGATTACTTGGGGCACTGCCACCGAAGATGAGATTGCCACGTATCAGTTCCTAGATGACGTTGCGTTCAGCACGGTTCGTCAACTCGTCGGCCTAGACGAGTGCGAGGTTGCAGTGACTGGTGCTGCTCCCATCCCCGCCCAACTCATCACTTGGTTCCGCACGATCGGCGTGCCACTTGCCGAGGTGTATGGCATGAGTGAGAACACCGGCCCAATGACTTTTGAGCGTTTCAAGGTGAAGGCTGGCACTGTTGGAAAGGCCCTGCCCGGGGTTGAACTAGCGATCTTCCCTGATGGTGAGGTCTGCTGCCGAGGCGGCTTGGTGTGCGAGGGCTACCTGAATGACCCCGAGAAGACTGCCGAAGCGATTGACGCCGATGGTTGGCTGCATTCAGGAGACATCGGAGAGATCGATGAAGACGGCTACTTGCGCATTGTTGACCGCAAGAAAGAACTCATCATTACTGCCGGAGGCAAAAACTTGTCGCCAGCCAACCTTGAGGCTTCGCTCAAGACTGTGGCGTTGATCGGCCAAGCAGCAGTTATTGGAGACAACCGTCCCTTTGTATCTGCTCTTGTAGTCATTGACGGCGAAGTCGCTCCCGGCTGGGCTGCGCGTAACGGCATTGAGTTCACAACCCTCGAAGAATTTGCCGAACTGCCAGCGGTGGTCGAGGCAATCAATGCGGGAGTCGTTGAGGCAATGTCTGGCTATAACGGCGCTGAGTCCGTCAAGAAGGTGTGCATTCTGACCGAGGAATGGATGCCCGATTCTGAGTTGCTCACACCAACCTCCAAGCTCAAACGCCGAGGTATCAACGAGGTGTTCGCCTCAGAGATCGAAGCGCTCTACGCCTAGTACGGCCAGGCGGCCAGTCAACTCTGGCGGCCAATACACCCAAGCATCCAGCCAAACCCGGCGGCTCACTAGGTTGCTGGGATCAGGCCCGGGAACAGCTTGTTGATGGCCTCTAGCAACGCTGCAGACGCAGCTGAACCGAGCGACGCTCCGAGCGCAGATAGTTGCTCCAGAATCGGTCGCAGGGCTGGGTCCAGATTGGGATTATCGATGAGTTGCTGAGCGAGCAGCGGGTTCGAGTTGATGACGGCGCTAAAGATAAGGGCAAGCAGCCCTGCATTATCTGGATTAGCGAAGATCGGCGTGACGTTGCCGGGGTCGATCTGATTGAACAATTCGTTGAGATCAACCGTGAGTTCTGGGCTGATAACAACTCGCAGGTCGGCAATCGAAGCAAGAAGGGCTTGTACGACGGCGCCAACTGCCCCCGTAGCCAAGCTGTTGACATCAAGTGATCCCAGCAGCAGTCCAAGAAGTGCCGCAGGGTCAATTGATCCTGTTGAGATGGAATCTTGCACGGATTGCGGACTCGCAAGCACGGCTTGGCCTAGTTGCTCAATCTGCGGACCAGTAAGTCCGAGCTGTTGCAAAGAGCCGAGATCAAGGTTGAAGAGCTGTGCAAGACCTGTTGGGTCCAACGTAGAGACTTGTTTGAGGAGTTCGGGGTTGGCCGAAACCTGACCCACAATTGCTGCAAGCGTTGCTGGCAGCGAGCCCGGAGCAGCCGTCGAGGCGTTACTTGCTTGGCCAGCCACAGCCACAGTGGTTGTGGTCGTGACCGCAGCAGCTCTGAGCATGGTCGAGGTTGGAACCGCTGCGCTAGAAGGGGCATCTTGGGAAGAGACCTGTGTGGTATCGACCGAGCGCGAACAGGCTGACGCGGCCAGAGCGATCGCTAGGAGCGCAGCGAACATGGACAGGACGTTTCGTGAACTTCGCACACTCCTCCTCTCTGCTCGTCCAGTTTTTACCCTAGACCGACCACGCTACGGAACGCGGAGCGTTGTATCAAGGCCCTCAGGTGGGTCAACCTGCCTATGGGCTCTTTGGGCGGCGATCGCGATCTGGATCAACGAGCACAAATCGTGGGTCAACCTCGCCAAAGTTGAGTGGCCGCATCAGCAGATCAATTGCAGACCACAGGGTGCGAGAAGCAGGAAAGAACAGCAGCGGCCCAATGCCGGCAATGGCTAACTCCACTGCAATCATCACCTGTGGAATGGGATCAGGAAAGAGCACAAACGTCACCGTCATCAGCACAAGCAGCATCGCTGCAGTAATGACCACGGTGTTTACTCCAATTGCTCCAATCCAGTGGCCCTCCACCCGCTCAAAGTGCAGGGAGCAGGTGGGGCAGCGCTCACTCATGGAGAACCAGCGGTGAAAGATGTGTCGGTTGCCGCACACGGGGCACCTGCCGGCGGTTCCGCGCAGGAGCATGCGTCGAGAAGAGACGCCAAGTTGCACCGTGGTTGGAACTTCAACTCTGGGCGTTCGGCGAGGTTGCGGGGATGGCATCACCTATGAGTCAAGCCGAAGGAGCCAAGAAATGCAGATCGCTCGCTGCCCCGAAGGGACTATTCCTCGCCGAGGATCATCTCAAGGTTGGCAATATCTTGTTCTTCTGCGCCCGAAAGCAACCGAGACGGGAATTGCGTCGGTGATGCTCCAAGCAGAGTCCGAAGAGACCCATCCTGCATCTCTAGCTCAAACCAGCGCCACGGGCCCGGCCGCACTCTTGCGGTCTGAATCTGTGAGCGATCAATGCGTTGCACGGTGACCCATCCCACAACATCGCGGATCTCGTTGGTCGAGACAGATAAGAAACACCCCGCTGCTGCAACAAATCCACCCAACCCAATTGCAGCGCTGATGAGAAACGGTAACCAGAAACTGCCACCGAGTTGCCCAGCATTCCACACGGCCCAGAGTCCAAGGGCGAGAGCAAAAGAACACCCAATCAGGCCCAGAACAAACAGAGGCGCAGACAACAGAGTGCTTCCGCGAAGCCGTTGTTTGGTAGCTACGCTCGGCTGTGGTCGAGAGGTTTGAGGCGGCGGCGTCATGCGAGGCTGGGGGCTTCTTCTGGGCGGCGCAGGAAGTGTTCAAGGATCGCCACGGCAACCATGAGCACACCTAAAATAATGGTTGCAATCTTGCTGTCGAGGTAGTCCTGCCTGGCGGAGTAAGCGCCAAAGACCAGCGCAAGACTCGCTGCCGAAAGAAAGAGGACGCTAGTTCGCAGGGAATCTTGTTCTTTGGCCAAGAGCTCAATGGCAGCCAAAGAGACCAATACAAGGACAACAGAAAGCACCAGCGTCCAGGTGCTGTTGGATTCATTCGTGTGGCTCGAGTGGGGAAGGATCGCCATTGTTGCTCCCACGGCTATCCCAGCTATTGCAAAGTGCAGGGGTAAGTGAACGAGCGTCCAGAAACGGTGCGTTGCTCTGCCAGTTGCCTCGCCCTCGGCCGGGACGTTTGCGAAGTAAAGCCACCAGATGCTCAACACAATCGAACTGGCACCGACAACGCACTCAATCTCAAGACTAATGAGCTGTGACTCTGCGGCTGTGAGCGCTGTCTTTACAAACGATTCTCCCAACATGATGACTGTAAAGACGCCGAGCCGTTCGGCAAGCTTTTTGATATCGACGTTGAGCGAATCAAGGCCCTGTGATTGAAACGCTGGCGATATCAAAATTGCTAAGCCGACCGCCCAAATCACCAAGTAACCGGGGTCGGGGTACCAAGGAGAAAACGCAAAGACTGCAGCTGAGACAATGCAGGCCCAAATCCTGATTCTAGAAAACGACCGGAGCTCGGGTTTGTATCTCTGGGCCTGATAGTAAATCCCGGCAAGTAGCAGCAGCGTGGCCGAGTACAACGGCCCGGTTGCCATCGTGTGTGCATACACCCCATCGGCTGCTGACACGGCCACCACAAGTAGCAGGATCTGCCCGATGACCAGAGCACGGATGATCGCCGAATCCCTGCCCAACAGGTTGAGCACCAAAGTCGTTGCAACCCAGACTGCCCAGATCAGGGTGAAGACCATTCCAATCCAAGCCAGGTTCGCAAGAGTTGGGTCATGGGAATACCCGAATGAAAGTACGACCACTGCCGCAACAAAAAACAGGTCGTAGAGCAGTTCGAGAGCGGCAGGCGCTGGGGCTCTGCGAACTCGCATCAGGTTCTCGCTTCTGTGGCCACTTTGCGTCGTACAGAGTTGCTGCCAATAACCGTTGAGACCATGAGCGCAGCTAGCAGGATGCTCAGGCCACGTAGCTCGTTTGAACTAATGACAACGGTGACAATTGTTGCAACCGGCACAGCTATGCAAGCGGTAAGGAAAATGCCAGCGACTCGCCTTGAGTGAGCCTGCCCCGAGAGAAGCTCAAGAACCACCATCGACACCAGCACTCCACAGAGGGGAAGCGATAGGTAGAGGGCGGCCGATGACGGCACATCTTTTCCAAAACTGTTTGTTGCCAGCGCTGCGCCAACGGCAACACCCACGATCGATAGGTGTAGCGGTAAGTGGGTAAGCATCCAAGTGTTGTGCCCGCCCCTGCCTGCGGTTGGACCAACCGAGGGAGCATTCGAGAAATACAGCCACCAGATGGCAAACACGATCACAAAGTTAGCTAACAGGCTGATAACGCTGAGGCCCTTCATGTCATATTCCGTGGCGGTCAGGGCAGTTTTTACGAAAGTCTCCCCCAACATGATGACGGTGAAGGCACCGAACCGCTCAACGAGATGATGGGTTTGTATGGTTTGGCCACCGAGCGGATCTGATCGAAGCGAGGGTGCAAGAACAATCAGAAATCCAAGGGGCCAAAAGAGCAGGTAGGCGTTATCGCCGAAGAGTGGTGAGCATGCAAGAAGCACAGCGGCAACCACGAAGTAGCGAATACGGATCTTGGTATACCCGGCCATTTTCGGGTTGCCCCGCGCAGAGACCGCCAGCATTGCAGAAACCAAAAGCAGGGTGAGTCCCAAAAGCGGGCCAACAAGCTTCGAGTGACTCTCTAGGTCGTCGGCGGCGGAAATCGAGAGCAAGACAATCAGCAGCATCTGTCCGAGGACCAAAGCGCGCATGAGGTTGTTCTGCGCTCGATCCAAGTTGAACAGGAGCGAGGTTTGCATCCAGATCAACCAGATCACGGCAAATACCGAGATCAACCAGGTCAAGTTCTGCGCTGTTGGATGGTGAGAGTAAGAATCGGAAAGCACCACGACGGATGCCACAAAAATAAGGTCGTAGAACAATTCCAGAGCAATCGGACCAGGTGCTCCTACAAGGCCTGCGATGCTAGAAGGGGCTTTTTGTGCAGGAGGATCTGAACTCACTGCCACAGAATAGGGCGAGAGCAGCGTGGGCTTGGTATTCCGCATTCTGGTGTTGACCGGTCGGTGGAGTACACTGACGAAGTACCAACTGGCCGATAACGCGCTCAGAGGCAGCGTTGAAACGGTCCACCGTTCAGAGAAACTGAAGTCATACGACTTCCACCTCTCGAGCGGTTCGGGCGTCCGGTGCCGGCGCTCGGCCAGTCCACCCCCCGACGGTGTCGCCTCTT
>WLJI01000118.1 GCA_009701845.1 Actinomycetota bacterium | reverse complement strand
GGCGCATGTCCTCAACTCATTGGATTTCATCGAAATTGGACTCATTGTGCTTGGGGCTAATCCCCAGGTCATCGTTCACGCAAACGAATCCGCCCGCACGCTCACGGGCTACAGCCTTGACGAGTTAGTCGGTCAGCCTTTAGGAAAACTCGGGGTGGCGATTCTGGAAGAGGGCAATGCGGCCAAAGAGGAGTTGAAAGAGTCACAGTACCCGCGCGAAGTGAGTGAGCAAGTGCTTCTGAGGAGCGACAGTTTGCTCGTCCCCGTTCAGGTTGAATTTGCCAGACTCAACCCTGACTACTCGGATGATCAGGGCCTTCTCATGATCTTTCGTGACCTTCACTCTCGCCGCAAAGTTGAAGCGCTGCGCCGGACGTCCAAGCTGCGACAAAGCGAAACTCAGCGATTGCAGGCGATCGCCCGGGAGCGGGATCGCATCGCCCGAGATTTTCATGACACAGTCATCCAAGAGATCTTCGGAACAGGCCTAGTCCTTCAATCAGCAGCTGTTGGTGCAGATGGACCCGTCAGGGAGCGCATAGAGCGCTCGATCGCATCACTTGACGAGGTTATTGCCGCCATCCGCAGGGCCATTTTCGACTTGCAGGTGCCACGACCAGGAGAAGATGCGGTGCGCGTTCGTTTCCTTGAAGTTGTTGAGTGGGGCGAACAACTCCTCGGATTCTCTTGCGATGTGAAATTCGAGGGCGCAACAGCTGAGATCACCTCAGATTGTGAACAAGACCTTCTGTCGGTCCTTCGTGAAGCGCTTGCGAACGTGGGTAAACACAGCGGTGCAACTGCTGTGTCCATCTCTCTGAGTGTGGATTTTACCGTTCAGCTAACCGTGAGCGACAACGGGCGGGGTTTCAATATGGTGGGGAGTTCGCCTCGTGGAGAGAATTTTGGTCTGGCAAACATGGCCGCTCGTGCCGAGAGCCATGGCGGAGTATTCGATTTTGAAACAGGTGAGAGCGGAGGTACTCAGCTTCGCTGGGAGGTTCCCATTGCTTCGCTTGAGGAGTAGTCGCAGCTTGGATGTCTGCGTTCCTTGCATGCTTGAGCGCTGACCTCCGAAGAACTTTTGTTTTGGGTCCCACCAACTATCTAGGACCTTTGACCCTTCCGGTCAGAGACGAGCCAGAGGAAGATAGCTCTTGATGATTCGCCGGCCGTTGAGCAGGTCGGGAGTCAGGATGGAGCAACCTCGTTGGCCCGCACCTCTCCCTATGCGGATGCCTGAGATGTCGCTCTTTGCTCGTTGCCGCCGCCAGAGAATGGTGGTGGCAACGAGACTGTTTTGGATTCAGTTTTGGCCAACCTCTGGGTCAGGCTCGACCCCACGTAGCGAGTGTCGCACCTGCTGCGACGGGCATCACCATGTACATGACCTTTGGCCCTAGTTGCTGCGCCTGTATTGGGTGAATATGGGTCTCCGCACTTGAGGTGTGTCTACTCTCCTGAGGAGTGAGGAAACCTGATGGAATCAAACGTTCTTGGCCAAATTCTGACGATCGGCCGGAGGGAAACTGAGGATGAGTTGGCTGATTCGCAGGGCGGACTCATTGCTGAGTCTGGGTCCACTCCGCTCACGGCCTTCGAGCACCCCGAAATTGAGATCTGGGGTGACGACCAAATCTTTGAGTTCACGACCAAGATCCGAGACAAGGTAGTTCGTTGTTTCTGGTCTGATAAGGGAGTCTCTGGTGATGAAGAGTTACTCAACCGAATACATCAGGCGCTACCTGACAGGAGATGGACTCAAGACCCAATTGCCGTTGCCCACGCTGTGAGTTCCGTGGTGATCTACCCCGTTCATATTGCGGTACTTCCCAATCCGGAACCCGCTGAGCCCGAAAAACTGCCCAGCACCAAGAAAAGCCTAACCAGTGTCGAATGAAGCAGTCTCATATGATTGGGCCGGTCTAGAAGTACTGACCTTTGACGACTGCCTCGAGCGACTCTCGCTTGCTTCGGTCGGACGAATCGGTTTTATAGACGGCGGTAGTCCCTCCATTCTTCCGGTCAACTTTGCCCTGAGTGGCCTGTCAATCGTTTTTCGGTCTGGCTACGGATCGAAGTTGTCAGTTGGGATCGCTCTGCAGCCCGTTTGTTTCGAAATCGACTCGTGGGATTCTCTCGACCACACCGGGTGGAGCGTTTTAGCTAAAGGATTTGCCGCCGAGGTGATTTCTGCAGAGGAGATAGAACAGCTCAGCACGCTGAGCGTGCGGCCATGGAGCCACCCCGAGCTTCGCGAGATCTGGGTTCGGATCCTGGTGGAAGAGCTGACGGGGAGACAAATCGCCCCGTAGCTGAAGCTGCAAAAAGGCACAGTTTTCATCTCTGCGCACATCTCAGGTGAGTCGGAGCGGGAATGCAACTAGCTTGATCGGATGCTGTTCGCCAAAGGGTTTACTCGCGCTGCGATTTCGCTCTGTGTTGTAGCAGGCGCACTCTCTGCATGCAGCCAATCGGGCACCGGTTCGGCGGACACTCCGAGCACGGCGGAGGATAGGCCTTCAAGCACCGTTGCCGTAGCTGCTTCGCCGACCGAATTCGAGGGCGAGGATTTCTATGAAGTCCCCAAGCCGCTGCCAGATGGTACTCACGGGCAACTGATTCGCTATGAGCGCCTTGACCGATCTGATAACTCTGATCCAGATGCTGCGGCCAGGAGCTACCGGATCATGTATCTGTCTGAGTCAATTGCGGGGGAGCCGATAGCCGTGACGGGAGTAGCGAGTGTGCCCACTGCACAGGCTCCTACAGGCGGACGACCACTAGCGACCCTTGCACATGGGACGACTGGAATAGCGGATGAATGTGCACCTTCTCAAGAGCTCACACGTCTTGATATGGGCCTTGCCATTTCTGCATTGGGTGCAGAGTTCGTCATCGCCGGAACCGACTACGAGGGCCTTGGCACTCCTGGCCGGCACCCGTACCTAGTAGGTGAGAGTGAGGGGCGCTCCACGCTGGATGCCATTGTTGCAGCGGGGCAACTTCCAGATGCTCAACCTGGCAAGCGGGTAGCAATTTTGGGTTACTCGCAAGGCGGCCATGGCGCACTCTGGGCGTCTCAGCTGGCAGCAGAGTGGACTCCTGAGTTGCAAGTCGTGGGAACCTTCGCGGGCGCACCGGCTAGCGAAACCGATGTGGTGTTTACTGCGGCGCCGAGCCTTGCAGGGTTTGCCTTCATGCTGGTCGCTGGCTACGCAGCCGCTTACCCGCAAGCCGACCCTGCACTGTTTCTGACCGACCTTGGGCTGTCTCGTCTTGATGAGGTAGATGTCGGCTGCGCAGCCGAAGTGATTGTGGGTTTTTCGGGCACCAATCCAGCCGACTTAGTCCGCCCCGAAGGTCCAACCACAGAACCTTGGAAATCTTTGGCCGCAGAGAATATTGCGGGTAGTGAAAAAACCAATGACGCTCCGACTCTGATTATTCACAGTCAGAAAGACGAGACCGTCCCGATCTTCTTTAGCGAGCTTCTGCTGAGTCGCATGTGCGCCAACGGCCAAGTGGTCGAGCGCCGAGTGCTACCCGAGGGTGGTCACGGCGCTGCTGCGCTTCCTTCGTATCAACAAGCACTCACATGGGTGCAGGAGCGTTTTGCTGCAGACCCTCCTGATGCAGTGAACTCCTGCTAGCCGGATTCGCCTGCACTGCTTGTGATGTCAAGGCCAGCTTGAGCCAGTTTTCGCTGTCGAAAGTTCGGCCCTGCGATAACGATTCGCTTGAGGTCTCCGGGTTGGGCGTGCGGTGTGCCCTCTGGCCAAAGTCCCTCGAGAGCGCCATAGGGCATGGCGAGTTCCATGCTGCGCAACGTTGTGCAGACTGCTGCAAATGCGGCACGGTCTGCGTTCGACCAGCGAAACCCAAATCGCCTCCGCACAATATCTGGCATCACGCCGTACACCACGATGCGCAAGAGGTCAGCACCAAGTTGATTGGCTACACCGTTGAGTGCGGAGAGCGGCCCCGGCAGCCGAAGGTCTCCGCCTGCGCCAGCTTTGGATGTGGGATCAAGGACCCACTGAGCCGCAGGGGTGAGTTCAAGTTCCTCACGGCAGATTTGATCGAAACGAATGCGAAAATCGCGCAAAGTTAGTGGGACCGGCCGGTCGCTCAGGCCGTAGCGGCGATACCAAGTGACGCTCTCTGCATAGAGCTGTTCACGCTCTGCTCGGTCGAGCGGTCGAGCGAAGAAAATCTCTCGGGCTCGCAGGAACTCCCAAGTGAAGGTGGCGTGGGCCCACCAGAACACCTCCGGGTCCAACGCGTGATACCGGTCATTGTTGTGATCAGTGCCTTTGATCGTTGGGTGGAAGTCACGAATTTGCTGGCCGCGTTCAGACCCCTCCGCCTCATCCTCCGTAAAGATGCTGCCCCAGATATAGGGGAGTGAGCGGTCGATTCGGTCGAAGGGATCATCAAAGAAGTTGGAGTGATCAGTTACCCCAGCACCAAGTCCGGGCAGCATCAACTGCATGATCCCTGCGGCGGTGCCAGTGAGCAAGCTGCGAGGGTCAGATGCTGTGTCCCACAGAATCGAACGGTGGTTGATCGGTGCGCCCTTCGCTCGAACTCGTCCGTCAGGATCGGTCACTTCTTGCCTCCTGTAAGGGTCCTTGGTAGCGGGACTGCGGCACCCTAGGGTGACCAACCTAGGGTGTCAGATGAGCCGTCGCCCGTTATCTCGAAGGGCAGATCGATGTGTACTAATTTCCGGATCTCAGCGACGGACGGCAGCGTAGTCGTTGGCCGCACCATGGAGTTTCCTAGCGATATGGGGACCCGAATTACCGTGTTGCCAATCGGATACAAGGGCACGGGCACGGGGGTCAACGCAGAGGCGGGCAAGACCTGGACGGCAACTCAGGGCGTGGTCGGCATGGATGCATTTGGTGCCCCAGGGGCGCTCACCGATGGCATGAACGACGCCGGCCTGTACGCAGCACTTCTGTATATGCCGGGATTCTGCGATTACACGCCAGCAGAAGGTGCTGATCCCACGTCGCTGCTCTCCATCGTCGACGTTGTCGCCTACCTGCTTGGCACCTGCGCCTCTACCGAACAGGTGAAGCAGGCGATCAGCGGCATCACCGTCTGGCCGTATGTGTTTGGGCCTTTCGGCTTCGCCCCGCCAGCTCATGTAATTGTGCACGACCCAACGGGAGCATCGATTGTCATCGAATGGCGCGAGGGCGAGATGGTCGTATTTGATAACCCAATCGGGGTGGCCTGCAACTGGCCGTATTTCGACTGGCACCTGACGAACCTGCGCAACTACATCAACCTTTCGGTCGAGAATCCGACGCCAATCACCATCGAGGGGGTAGAGCTAACACTGATGGGGCAAGGCCCCGGCATGCTCGGCCTACCGGGGGATTCCAGTTCGCCAGCCCGGTTTGTACGCGCCGCTGCGTACACCGCCTCGCTGCGGCCGGTCGCAACTGGGGCAGAACTCGAGAAATCTGCACTGCACGTGTTAAATAATTTCGATATCCCCTGGGGAATGATCCGTTCGGACGCTGACCCACTCAACGACGACCATACCCTGTGGTCGACGATCTCTAACCTGACAGAGCGGCGCTACATCTTGCGCACCTATGACAACCCAGTACCCCACGTCATAGACCTGACAAAGGTCGACTTCTCAGGTTCGGAATCCACGCAGATCGAAGCGCCAACTGGTGCTTTCCCCGAGCTGCAGATCAACGTGGCGTGACTGCAACCGCTAGCGCGGAGGGTGCAGGTAATCCCGATGTGAGCGATAGTGAGGCTGAGGCTCTCGCCGCGCCCAAGGCGGCGATCTTCTTTCTGGGTGCACTCGGGGGCACACAGGCAGTCGATCCGATCATCGCCAGCACAGCGCTGGTCAAAGCCTCTCGTGGTCTGGCTATGCAGGGCGGCATGATCGCCCTTGCGGCAAGTATCTCGACAGTCGTCTTGGCGGCGACGGTCATTTCTATGGGTCTGCTTGGCGACCGCATTGGTTGGAGGCGACTCCTGATTGGTTCGCTCATCGTGTCCATGGTCGGCGACCTTCTTGCAGCAGCGGCACCTGCCTCGGCGCCGTACTTGGCAGGTCGAGCCCTTGCAGGACTTGGGCTGGGCGGCGTATTCGCTGCATCGTTTGCCTATGTTCGAATCATTACCCCAAGGGAGAAAGTCCCCGCAGCGCTGGGCCTGTACTCGGCGAGTGGCTCGATGGTGCTCGTCACATTGAGTCTGCTCGGTGGGGCTCTGGCGTCGATTGAGTGGCGAGCTGCGTTTCTCATCGTTCCGGTGGCATGCGCTCTGTATGTGCTGCTAGCCACAGTGCTGCTACCTGCCACTGGCCGACAAACGGGTGGACCGACAGATCTGCTCGGCCAAGTACTGCTGGCCCTTGGCATTGTGGGCGTACTACTGGGCCTGAGCCATATGTCTCAGGGGGTACGTGACGCGCTGTTCTGGGTGCCAACCCTGGCGGGAGTTGCGCTGCTCGGAGCATTCGTGATGGCTGAGCAACGAGCGGAGAGTCCGTTCTTCCCGGTTGCAGTCCTGCGCAACCCACTGTTTTTGGGAGCCATGGCTGCTGGATTTGTTTACAACTTCACGCAGAGCTCAACTGTTCTGCAATTCTCCAACCTGTGGCAGTACGTGAGCGGATTGTCTCCCATGAAGGTCTCGGCAGGCACCCTTCCGTTCTTGCTCGTCGGAATCCTCGCAGCACTCATGACTGGACGACTCATCACCAACGGGCTGCGAAACAGCACGGTGATTCTCATCGGTGGGCTCCTGTGCGCTCTTGGCGGCTTCGCCACTCTGCTTCATCATCCAGAGTCTGGTTATCTGGCCCTCTTGCCCGCACTGCTTCTCCTTGGCTTTGGTGCAACCATGGCTTCGATCCCATACGGCGGGCTGATCGTTCAGGCAGCGTCCGGAAAGTTTTCATCCTTCTACGGTCCAGTCACCTCATCACGGACGACGATTGGCCAAATTGCCTACGCAATGGGCCTGGCCTTGTCCACGGTGATGGTCGACAAGCTCACCACTGGTGGTGTGGTGACACGGCTTCGCGAGGCAGGGGTCTCACCGAGTCGAACAGCGAGCGCGTTGGACTCTCTCGGAATCTACGTCCGAAGTGGCAAGGACCCGGTGAGTCGACTCGCCGAGCAAACGCTCTCTCTAGCCAAGGAGTCGTATGTGAACTCTTTCCAGACCACGATGGTGGCAGTCGGGCTGCTCGCGTTGGTCGCCGCGCTGTTCGGCGCGACTGTCTTGCGCAGGGGTGCTGCCGTTGAGGCGGCTGCAGATGAACCCGATGCATCAACGACGGAATGGGCCCGAGAATGAGCCGGCTGCGCAGAGACACGGTGTTGCAGGCGGCCTGATGAGTCATGCCGGCCACGCGTGAGTGTTAACTAAACGCTGCGATCCCAGTAATGGCGTTGCCCAAAATCAGCGTGTGGATCTCGTTGGTTCCTTCGTAGGTGTAGACCGACTCCAGATTGTTCATGTGGCGAATCACGGGGTACTCGGTTGTGATTCCGTTGGCACCGAGAATGCTGCGTGCCTCCCGGGCAACCTCTAGCGCCGTTCGCACATTGTCCATCTTGCCAAAGCTGATCTGCGGTGTAGCTAGGGTTCCGGCATCTTTCATGCGCCCCAAGTGAATGGCGAGCAACATGGCGTGTTGCACCTTGACCATCATGTCGACCAGTTTCTTTTGCGTCAGTTGAAACCCGGCGATTGGCTGATTGAACTGAACACGGTTGAGTGAGTACTCCAAGGCAGCTTCATAACAAGCGCGCGCAGCGCCGACGGCACCAAAGGAGATTCCAAAACGCGCCTCGTTGAGACAAGAGAGCGGACCGCGCATGCCAGACACATCTGGCAGCACGGAATCTGTAGGAAGCCGCACATCTTGCAGTATCAACTCAGACGTGACCGAAGCGCGCAGCGAAACTTTGCGGTGAATCTCGGGGGCAGAAAACCCGGGTGTGTCGGTGGGTACCAGAAAGCCGCGAACAGCGCCCTTGTCGGGGCCTTCGGGGTCGGTGGTTGCCCAGATCACGGCTACGTCGGCAATTGAACCGTTCGTAATCCACATTTTTGCCCCATTGAGAATCCAATCCCCCGAGGAGTCTTTGCGTGCATGCGTGCGCATCGAGGAGGGGTCAGACCCGGAGTCTGGTTCGGTCAGGCCGAAACACCCGATCAAGTCGCCGGCGGCCATCCCAGGCAACCACTGCTGCTTTTGTTCCTCGGAGCCAAACGCATGAATGGGAAACATGGCAAGTGAGCCTTGAACAGAGACAAAGCTTCGAGCCCCAG
>WLJI01000117.1 GCA_009701845.1 Actinomycetota bacterium | reverse complement strand
GGAAGCTACGAATGGCATCTTCAACGGCAGTATTCATCGACTCCTCCTCATGCGAGGATCTTCAGACAATGAGTGGGCGCGGAGGGAATCGAACCCCCGACACCCTGGATGTAAACCAGGTGCTCTAACCAACTGAGCTACGCGCCCTCGGGGTTTACCTTACCCGCTACTTTGCGCCCTCAACATCTTGGTACCTCACAGAGGCCACTACACAAGGTTGGTGCCAGATAAATCGAGAGCTCCACTGCGGCTCAGGGCCTGCAATGCGGCAATCGTCTCTACTTGCATCTCTGGCAAGTCGATCAGAGAAAACCATTCCACCCGCTCGATCTCTGGCGAGGATGGCCGCACCGCATCAATCAAAGCAGGCTCGGCAGCCTGAGCTAGATACACAACGTCTACGCGATGCGGAACCGGTTCGACCACGACCACTGCTTCGCTCATCAGGCGAATACTGAGGTTGACCTCTTCTTTGGTCTCGCGAACAGCCGCATCTTTGGGTAGTTCATGTCGTTTAGCAAGACCCCCCGGGGTACCCCAGCGTTTGCCGTAGCTCTGCTTCACCAGAAGAATTCGGCCGTCCTCGCGCTGAACAATGCAGATTGCACCGACGGTGTATTTCGGGGATCCAAGCCGAACCAAAATCCTTCTCACCCGGCGCGGAAGAGCGCCAAACATGCGCAGCAGCAGCAGGTGAACGCGAAGCTTCATGATCTAGTCACGGAGTTACCCTAGAGCTAGTCACCAACTACCCAACCTCTGACGCTGGACAAATAAAGTTTCAAAGAGTTCGTGAGTGCCTGCAGCTACGGGGGTTCGTTTAGCTGCCGGGTCAAGCACGACAAGTTCTCTGCCTTGTGCGTCAGCAATATGGGCGCCCACTTCTTGCAGTACGAGCAGCGCTCCCATGTAATCCCAAGGCCCTAGCTTGCTGTCGGTGCAGTCCATCGACCCGTCGATCTTCCCATCGGCCACGCTGCACAAATCCAGCGCCGTCGCGCCAAGTGAACGATATTGCCGCCAATGCAAGTGCTTTGGGCTATAGCCGTTTAGCACCAACATTGCTGATTCAATCGCTGTAATCGCCGAAGGGGTAATCAGCACCCCGTCACGGGTTGCGCCCTTTCCCCGAACTGCCTGATACCTCGTACCAGTTGCCAGGTTCATCACAAGAGAGGCGCGTAGCTCGCTGGCCTCGACGGCACACAAGCTGACGGCATACCAAGGAATGCCGCGACTGGCGTTCGTAGATCCATCCACGGGATCGACCACCACAATCATGTCGTTTGCGCGGTCCTCAAGGCCCGATTCCTCAGACAAGATTCCTACACCTGCGCCACGCAGCACCTTGAGCGCAGCCTCGTCAGCTACAAGGTCAATTCGGTACTGACCTCGGCGGTCGGTTCGCTCTCTCCAAGATTTGTCGCCTTGTGCCGCGTCGTCGAGCAGAACCTGTTGCACTGCATTGGCAGTGTCATCAAGCAATCGCAACAACGCATCGTCTTTCACCCCAAGAGGCTACCGGCGCAAGCCTCATGAGAGCGTCCAACTAGCTTGAAACCCGCCATGCTGGCACTCTGTGGTGGTGGCTTTGCTCGATGTCTCTGGCTTTGTAGCCGACCTAAAGAATCATGCTGCCGATCACGGCTTTCATATCCACGACGAGCGGCACCTAGTAGAGACCTACTCCATGCGCCAAGCTTGGGAAGTAGACCTGCACCCAGAAGAGGCGTGCGGCGGCCCTCTGGAGTTCCACCTGACGCTAGAGATCGACCCGCGTACGATGCTCGCTTTTGAGGACCAGGTTCAGGCATTACCCGAGGATGAACCCCCCGAAGACGAGTTCAATCTTCCGCTCACCTTTACCTGGTCGCTTCCACCACTCCCCCGCTGCCCCGACTTGTTACTACTTGCCACCGAGATTGCTGGAATCGGCGGGCCTGATCTTCCCGTTGAGGTGTCTGCAGTTGACTCGTTCGCCTCGGTGACAGACCCCTCAGAGCGCAGGCTCACCGTGGTTGCTCGGGTGATGGTCAGCTTGTCGCAGGTGTACCTCGGCGAAGAGCAACTCTGCGACACCCTCGAGCAGTGCCTTGCTGTGAGCAACTTCTTGCTGGAGTCGGCGCCCGTCTGGCTTGACGATCAAGGCTAGGCACTTGCCGCTTGGTAGCAATCGCTTCTAGCGATCCTGTCACCGCACACACGGGTCCGACTCCAGCGATCCGCGTTACGGGCGGTTGCGGCCCACACATGCAACCACGGTGGTGTGAGTGATGGGGTCATAGGAAACTGCCGCCCATTTGCAGCTCTTAGCGCTGGCAGGCCCGGCAAGTGCCAGAGAGCCGCTCCCTGCGATGGCGAGTGTAAGTGCCGCAATAATCAGTCGGGATTTCATGGTCTATTCCTCCGAGGAATCTGCCTGTCTTCTTCCACCGAATCTCGATGTGAGTTCAGTATCGGGTTTAGCGAGATCACGTTCCATCGGACTTTCGTCCTAGGACTACTGCAGGCACCCCGGCACAGACGCCGGCCTCATCGCAACGCAGGCGCAGCCTGTAGCTGCTAACCGCTGCTGTGCCTATTCGCCTTAGCTGCGATTCTGCCGATCAGCCCACAGGGCGGCCTGAGTTCGATCGGTCACACCCAAGGTAGTGAAGATGCTGGTCAGGTGAGCCTTGACCGTTTTCTCGCTGATGTTGAGTTGCCGTGCGATCTGCTTGTTAGCAAGCCCCTCGGCCACGAGCGCCAGCACTTCGCTCTCACGTGCAGTCAGTGCATCGGCAGACACAACGGGGTTGCGCCGTCGGTTCAGCAACGCCTGTGCGGCCCGGGCAGAAAACGGTGCTTCCCCAAGCGCAGCAGCACGAACGGCCCGCAGTAGTTCGTCTGGATCGGCGTCTTTGAGCAGGTAGCCAATCGCGCCCGCATCGAGCGCAGCATTGACCTGATCCTGTTCGGCAAACGAGGTGAGCATCACTACATGGGCCTCTGGGCGAGCGCTCACGATCTGCCGGGTTGCTTCAACACCATCAAGAACCGGCATCGAAATGTCCATCATCACCACATCCGGATGATGTTCTTTGTCGAGAGCTACTGCTTGCGCTCCATCAGCTGCAGCCGCCACGACACGCAAGTCATCGGTGGATTCGAGCAGTTGTGTCAACCCGGATCGCATCATGGGGTGATCATCTGCAATCAGGACAGTAATCATGCGGTGCCGAGTTCTAGTGTGACCGTAGTGCCCTGGCCGGGTGAGGAATCGACCTTCAATTCGCCTCGGCTTTGCTCAGCCAACTCACTGAGCAGCTGTAGCCCGACGTGGCCGCCCGCTCGCGCTTTGGCAAGCTCGTCGGCGTCAATCCCCTTACCATTGTCACTCACGACGAGCTGCACGCGACCCTCGGCTGGCTGAGCGACCCTCACCTGCACCTTCGTGGCCTCGGCGTGCGCGAGCGTGTTGCGAATGGCCTCTTGTGCAGTGCGAAACAAAAGCGCCTCGGTCGTGTCGCTTAACTGGAGTGTGGGATCAACCTCAAGTGCCACTTCCACTCCTCGCGATCCCAGCGAGGAGGTGAGATCTGACAAGGCTGCAGCGAGGCCCTCTTCATGCAAGCGAGGTGGCACCATTGTCACAATCAAGCTGCGTAGTTCGCGCACCCACTGACGAAGTTCCGCCGCCCGGTCTCGAAGCCGCTGCGCCGCACTCAGATTGCCCTCACGCTCGGCCTCGGCGGCCATAGCTGACAAAGACATTGAGCTGCCTGCCAAGCCCTGCACTACTGAATCGTGCAGGTCTGCAGCTATTCGACCTCGCTCGCGTTCAGAAATGTCAACGGCATGTTGAAGCAATTGCAGTTGCTCAGCCTCGGCTCGCTCCACTCGTCGCGTGAGACCAAGAGCCAGGGGGATCTGAATGGCAAAAAGTGCAAGAAGGCCCCCGAGAAGAGCCGGTGCAAAGTCGGCCAGAATCCGGCTGCTGTTCTCGGAGAGGCGATCAAAACGAACGTAGGCCTCAAACAGCAGTGGGGTTCCGTCAGCCCCCTTCACACCGCTGTAGACCTCAACAAGGCGACCGTAGGAGCGTTCATTTCGATTCTCGGGTTTGGAGAGATCGGAAAAGTCTGCCGCCGTGGATCCTGCGTTTAACGCCTCAAGCTCCTCGCTGCCCAGCGGGTAGGTCTCTCCGACTAGATCGGGATCATCGGAGTACAAGATCTGTCCGTTGATATCCCATAGTTTGACCCTCACGAGACTGTCCGACAGGACACGGCTGCGAACTAGTGCATCGAATCGGTCGCTCGCAGATGGATCTCCTGCAAGGAGCCCACTCGTCAGGGCAGGAGTCACGTGGCGTGCATCGGTCTCAATCACTGCCCGAGCATCACGGATCGCCTCATTCGTTGCGATCCGTCGAGCCACTGCTAGTCCGACCCCAGCAATCAGGACCACAGCTACTAGGTCGGCGGCGATGAACCACAGAACAGCATTTCGCGCTAGGTCCCGTTGGCCTCGTTCCTTGCTCATCGCAACCCTGATCCTGACTCCGCATGGGTAATTGTCCAAAACCCGGTGGTCCTACGACCAATGTCCACTATCGAGAAGCCTGAATGTATGTCGAAATGGTATCACCGACCTACCAAAGGAAGCCTCTCATGGGACTCACGCCTTTCACCTCTTTTTCACACCTCACGATCACCAAGCTCGGCACAGCAAAACTAGCTGTTGCCACCACTGCCCTGATCGTCGGTGGGGGGACCGGACTTGCATCGGTGGGTGCGCTGCCGGCCCCTGCACAAACTGCTGCGTCTCACGCACTTGTACTCGTTGGGGTTGAAGTGCCCGACCCATCTGCTCAGCTAGTCGACACAGGCGAGGCTGAGGAACGCCGTCACAGCACGGACGACTTCTTTAACAACCTCCGACTGGGCTCGATGGACTCGTCAGTCTCCGCAGGGGAGGATCGCTCTGTGAATTCCGGTACCAGCGGCCTCTCTGACGATCAGCAAGTCGAGGATGGAAACCTAGGAAACTCTGGATCGGGGCTGCACTTCGGCGGCGAGGATCATCCCCAGCCAGAAGATGTATCAGACAGCGCTGCCGGAGTTCAGTTTGATGACAACCCGCACCCTGAGCATCAGTCGGTTGAGGATCATTCCAGCGAGGACCATTCGAGCGAGGACCAGTCCAGCGAAGATCATTCCAGCGACGGTGGCTCTTCTGACAGCGGTGTTGATTCCCCCCGCTCGGCGACTTCGCCCAGAGAGGAGCACCATTCGGACTCTCCAGAGCCAACCGCACCAGCCAACAACGTCGATGACAGTTCAGGTGGCGGCTCAGGCTCCGGGCGGCACGGCGGATCCGACGACGCTTCCCAGCCAAACACGTGACCTCAGTGGTCAAACCTTAGAACCTTGGTTCGCCTAGATGCAGGGTGTGGTGCCCTCTTGGAACGTTCCATCGGGGCACTTTGTCTCAAACCACCTTGCCCCAGTGAGGTCGGCTCCTGTGGCGTCAGAGTTTTCCATATCCGTTTGAGTGAAGTTGGAGTAACTCAGGTCGGCGAAACTCAGGTCGGCGAACCTCAAGATGGTGCGCACGAGACCAGCGCCCGAAACCTGCGCCCGATTGAGGTTGGCACGAGTCAGGTTTGCGCTCTCTAGGTCAGTTCCGTCGAGCAGCGCGTCCGAGAGATTTGCCCCGGTCAAGTCGGCTCCGACTAGTTGAGATCCGTTCAGATTGCTCGAGATCAGACTGGCGAAACGAAGGTCTGCCTTCAAATCGGCATGAGCAAGATTGGCTCGATCTAGGGTTGCTCGGGCTAACGCTGCGCCTTGGAAGTCAGCGTCCGCGGCGTTAGCAGCGGCGAGGTCTGCAGATTCCAAGTTGGCCCCCTCAAAATCTGCGTCAACGAGCTTCGCTCCAGCAAGTAACGCCTTTTTGAGCCGAGCTTGAGAAAAGTCGGTCTGGGTCAGATCGGCACCACGAAGGTCTGCCTGCTCCAGATTTGCATACGATAGGTCCGTTCCCATCAAGGGGATATCTCGCAGATCGCATCCGTGGAGGTCAACGCTCGGGGCAGGCTTGGCGTCGCAATGAACCACTGCGCTGGCGTTCTGGGTCCCCAGAGCGGTGTCGCTTCCACTCATGCGACTGGCCATCGCTGCAATCGCGACGATCACCGCAAGCGCGATCCCTCCAAAGAACACCAGTTTAGCCTTCCTTGTCTTCCGTCTTCGCCCCAAGACTTTGTGTTCTTTCTAGAAATTTCGTGAGAATTACAGTCGAACGAGTGACCACATTTTTGGTCACGAAGGTACTCTGCCCGCTTGCTCGACGACCACTTCTATTCAGGTTGCAGGATCTATAAGTGGGCCGGGTGGGGATCGAACCCACGACCGAGCGATTATGAGTCGCCTGCTCTAACCGACTGAGCTACCGGCCCTCGGCAGAGGATCGTAGCCACTTTTGGTGTCAGGAATCGACTACGGCTCCTGCGGGAAGCCTCTGTGAGAGTTCAGAGCGAAGCGTGGCCAGTGTTGCAGCCCACCACTTTGGCTCAACAACCGTCTTACCTGGAATGCTCGACAAGAACTGATCAACCTCGATCAAGAGCAACGGCTCATCAGCCAGTTCGGCTCGCAGGTCTAGTAAATCATCAACAATCAACGACTTGCGAACGAGGCCGTCATGAACTTCGAGCGCCCATTCATCAACCATCGCTAACGCCGCAGAACTCCGAGATGGCCCTTCAACGGACGTGGACCCAATCTGATCGATCATGACGACTGCCTCTCTGTAGAAAACTCATCGTAGGGAGTTACTGGCCCAAGTCACACAGCGAAACTCAGGCCGGGTTACACAACATTTTCCAGTGTAGGAGTTCCAGAGCCAAAGAAGGCATCAGTTTTGGACAAACAGGTAGAACGACTCAGTTTTCTCAGGCTGTGTGCTCAGACGCGACGAAACCCCTGCCGAAACAGGGGCTTCGAGTGCTCCGGGGGTGAGGCTCGAACTCACGACCCGCTGATTAACAGTCAGCTGCTCTGCCAGCTGAGCTACCCCGGAAGGGCGCCGACGACGGTAGTCGCCTTGAATGGCAGTGGGACTTTAGCAGTCCCAGAGAAGGGTCCCACATCTTGGCTTCTCAAGCCTGAAACTCAATCGGCGCGAAGGTAGTCCTCGAGTTGCTGTCTGCGTTGCGGGTGACGCAGCTTTGCAAGGGTCTTGGCCTCGATCTGTCGAATTCGCTCGCGAGTCACGCCGAACTGTTTGCCAACTTCTTCAAGGGTTTGCGGCTGGTCTCCATCAAGCCCAAAGCGCAAACGGACCACTTCTTTTTCTCGGTCCGATAGGTCATCGAGCGCAGTCATGATCTGCTCAGAAAGAGAGTTTGCCGTGGCAACGTCTGCTGGCATGACTGCGCGTTTGTCTTCAATGAAGTCGGCCATATGGCTATCGGCCTCGTCTCCAACAGGTGAATCTAGTGAAAGCGGGTCCATAGAGATTCGCAGAATTTCCCGTATTTGATTTGGCTTCAGCTCAGTCTTCTTTGCGAGTTCCTCAATGGTCGGTTCACGCTCAAGCTCTTGGCTCAAGGCACGCTGATGACGATGAACTTTGTTGATGGACTCGACCATATGCACGGGGATGCGAATCGTGCGGGCCTGATCGGCAATGGCCCGAGTGACTGATTGACGGATCCACCAGGTTGCATAGGTAGAAAACTTGAACCCTTTGGTGTAATCAAATTTCTCTACTGCTCGCATCAGGCCAAGATTTCCTTCTTGGATCAGGTCCAAGATGTGCATCCCGCGGCCCAGATAACGTTTTGCTATAGAAACAACAAGCCGCAGGTTGGCTTGGGTGAGTTCTCGCTTTGCGCGTTCACCATCTCTAATCGTTCGACGCAGCTGCGCCTTATCTGCTGGTTCTAAGGCGTTGATCTCGCCTGAGGCATTGAGATCAGCGGAGCGTTCCTCGGCGAACACGCCTGCTTCGATCCTCATTGCCAAGGCAACTTCTTCTTGGGCATTGAGCAGCGGAACTTGGCCGATCTCTCGCAGATACATCCGCACGGGGTCTGCGTTGGCGGACATGTCTGCCGAGCTTCCTTGCGGGCCTGTCTTGCCCTTTTTGCGATTCGTGCGGACCTCTCGGCGTCGCAGCAAATCACCGGCAGGGCCGTCGATCGGGTCGAGGACCCCCGCATCCTCGACGACAACGTCGACAACATCCACTTGGGCTAACGCTGCATGAATGACGTGATCGGTGGTGGCGAGCAACTCTTCAGGCGGCAGATCCTGCACAGGGTCGACCTCGGCCTCGACATCAACTCG
>WLJI01000116.1 GCA_009701845.1 Actinomycetota bacterium | reverse complement strand
TGACCGAACACCGTGTTCTTGGAGCAATTGCTTCCCTTCGACGGCTCCGGCCAGTAGGGCTGCCTTTGCGAGCACCTCTGCCCACCAAGCCTCGGCCGCGCACACAACCACGGTGCCGATCGAACTCGTTGATGGCCGACCCGTGCGAGGGTCGATCAGGTGATGGGACCGTTCACCCGAGAGCGTGTGCCAACTGCGAAATTGTGTGGTGGAAGACACGATGGCCCCGTCGAGCAGGTCAGCTTCAAACCACAGCTCATCCTGATCGGGGCCAAGGTCGGCGCGTGAGTTTTCAACGGGTATCTTCCACCCGCCGAGAGGTGCTTCGCCGCCCACTCGAATGTCTCCACCGAGGCCGATGCACGCGCTAGTTGCTCCGCACTCCAGAAGCTGCATGACCAGCATGTCGGCGGCGAGCCCCTTGCCAATGCCGCCAAGGTCAAATCGAAGTCCTGGTGGCCGTGTCACGGTAGTGGTCTCGAGGTCGACGGTCACCTCGCTGAGCCCGCGACTCGGAGAGCAGTTACTCAGATCGCCTCGTGGGTTGTTGCCCGCTCCAACAGTGGAACTCGGAAATGACTCGGCATACCCCGCAGCTTCAAGCGAATCAATCACGGTGGGATCGAACCAGCCGCCGGTGAGCTCCCACGCGATCACCGCTCGGTGAAGGGCTTGTGCCAGAGGCTCACTCACTTGTACCTGATTCGCTGGATTCTCGTTGAGTTGCACGAGTTCGCTCGTTGATCGGAACCGTGACCAGCTCTGTTCTAGAAGTTCAGCTTTCTGGATCGCAAGTTCCACAAGACCCTCTGCATCCAGATCTTCTTGGTCTGGGTCGCAATAGACCTGGCAGTGAGCATCCGAACCGAACGCATGCCACCATCGCTCGCTCCAGCCGAGGTAGGTCTCTGTCAGGGACACTTTGTGCCGCTACACGCTGGGGCTGGCGGTTGTGTGACAGGTGGAGCCACGGCGGGAGCTGGGGCTGGCTGCGAGGGGGCTGGCGCAGGAGCCGATGGTGCCGCTCCCGAGGGTGCCGAGGGCGCAGGTGCTGATGGCGCCGCTCCGGGGGTCCCCGAGTTCACGGGTGCCGGAGAAGTACCCGACCCGCCGCTTGACGAGGTTGTGGGCTGCGCGGAACCTAGCTGTGTGTTTGCACCTGTTGAACTGCCCTGCCCGCCGGTTTGCCCAGCTGCGGAAGCACCGGAGGTGCCAGAGGCCTGACTGCCGAGGTCCACGGGGGCGCCGGTGACGGGATCAATTGCCGTGAGCGGTACCTCCGAGATCACCTGTCGATGAATCTCGCGTACCACGACGATCGTTGACGGCGTTGGGACAGCGGTGGTGGTCGTGCTTGCGCCAGCGAGAGATTCCGTGGAGGCTGCGGCCATTCCGGCGACTAGGCCAAGCATGGCCGAGGTACTCACGCCCCCAGCAAGAATGCGTGTGGTCATTGCTGCATGGCGCTTCTTGCGCTTCGGTCGTGGTGCTGGCTTACTGGCAGATTTCGGAGTCCGGTCAGCCTCAGCCACTGGACTGCTTTCAGTGTTCACAGTTCCACACCCCGTTATCTTCAAGGTGAGGCTTCTTGCATCCCGCTGGTAGTGGTGGATACGGCACCCCAGAGGGCCAGTCGGAGGGAAGTTCGACTCCAGGCGGAATGGTGGTGCGTGGCGGTGAGGTGGTGGGTACGGGTTGGGGCGAGGAGCCGATGTCGGGGGCTGGTGACGGGTTTGCGGGGCTCAGGTCGGGGGACCCCTGCGGCGGGTTCGGATTGTCAGTATTGGTCGGGCTCGTTGAACGGCCGGCTTCTGGGGATGGCTGGCCCGCAGCACCCTGAGCACCCTCAGCGCCCAGCGGCGCATCGGAAGAGCTTCCCAAAATCGAACCGTCACTCGCTCTACTCTGACTGTCGTTCGCCGCCGTACCAAGGGGCGCTCCACCCCCGGCCGCAGGCGAGGCGCTGCCTGCGGCCGCAGCTGTGGGTGGCAGATAGACCAAGTCATCAATGTATTTGTCGTCGTAGACCGTCACGGGTGAGGTCCCCGGGCCGTTGGCTCCAGCAGCGTTCTCTGCGCCAGTCGCGGCCGAGTTCGTACTCGTTACCAGCGTCAAAGCAGAAACTGACCCGGTTGCGAGTACCAGACAGATCGATGCGCTGAGGGCAATTTTATTTCGGCGGATCACGGTGCCTCCTAGTCGCCAATTGCTCATCGGCGAAGCGACACTTTTGCGGGAACGTGGTCGCTTGGGATCGCATCGGCTCTCAGGGCCCGAAACTTGAGGGGATCCTCACCCTCTCACTCAAGATCCTCGCTTCGCCTAGCCTTGCCTCACTCTCTGGGGCAGTCTCTCGAGGGTTGAAGCTGAAGAAGGGGCAGAATGGCCAAGCATCAAGGTGTGCAGAAGTCAGAGCGCGGTGATCAACTTGCGCGAGTTGAGTGCGAGCGGGTGGGAATGAGCTACTTCCAAACAGCTCCCTGCAAGGTGGTTGCCTCTCAAGAGATTGCCGCTACCCCCGAGAGAATCTTTGAAGTCTTCCTTGATTCGGTCTCTTGGACTCGTTGGGCTTTTCCGATTCTGGGCGTGGATTGGACCTCGCCGTTTCCGCTGCAGGTTGGCTCGACTCGCACAGTTTCTATGCGGGGAGGAATGACCGGCTGGGAGGAGTTCATTGCTTGGGAGCCAGGTTCTCGCATGGCGTTTCGTTTCAATCAGACCATCAAGGGTGGCCCAGAGGCTTTCGCTGAGGATTACGTCGTGACCGATCTTGGAAATGGCCGATCACGAGTGGACTGGACCATGGCAATGACGTTCACGGGGGGCTCGAAGCGCATGTCGCCCGTCATCCAGCTTGCCATGCGGCCAATGAACGCCCACATGTTGCGCAAGTTTCGCAAGTATGTGGAGGCCGATCCGGTTCTGCCGAGCGCAACCGTGCCCTCTACGAACCCCGCAACAGAAGAGGCCTGAGATGAGTTCAACCCCGATTGACCTCACCGATGCCTCCGTCTGGGAGGCCGCTACACCGCATGGTTGGCTTGACGAGGTTCGCAGTACCAAAGGGCTGTACTTCCAAGAGGAGTCTGACGGCCCCGGATTTTGGGCAATCACTCGGCACGAGGATGTGCGCGCAGTTTCTATTGACCCCCAGAACTTCTCGAGTTGGGTAGGTGGCCCGCTGCGCCTTGACCCATCACCGGATGAGCTTGACCAACTCCGCATGGTGATCATCGGAATGGACCCTCCTGAGCATCGCAACTTTAGAGATGTGGTGGCTCGAGCGTTTACTCCCAAGCGGATTAGCACCATCGAACCCACGATGCGCGCCGAGACTCGCGCTGTGTTCTCTCAACTGGCGCGGCAGGATTCCTGTGACTTCGTGGCCGATGTTGCAGCCATTATCCCGATGTGGTCCATTAGCGAGCTCGTGGGGGTTCCCGTAGCTGATCGTCACCGACTCTATGAGTTGAGCCACTCATTGATCGATGACCAAGACCCCGAAGTCGCGCCAACTCCAGAGACAGCTATGGATGCCGTGGCCGAGATCTTTGCTTACGCCTCAGAGATGGCACAGCGAGCCCGTCTCAATCCCGAAAACAACCTCACAGGAGACCTGCTCTCGGCCACGGTGAACGGAAGGCAACTCGATGACTTGGAGTTCACTCTCTTCTTTGTTTTCTTGATTGTTGCGGGCAACGAGACCACAAGAACTGCCACCTCGCATGGCCTCTTGGCACTGCTCGATCACCCCGAGCAATTTGAGCTTCTGCGCCAGGATCCCTCACTTATCCCCGGTGCAGTAGAAGAGATTCTGCGCTGGCAGCCACCTATCCACCACTTCCGCCGGACTGCTACCTGCGATGTGAAAGTCGGCGGGCAGCAGATTGCTCAGGGCGACAAGGTGATCATGTTCTACGCAGGTGCAAACCGCGACCCTGCAGTATTCGAAGACCGGAACCGCTTTGACATTACGCGTAGTCCAAACAGGCAACTCTCCTTTGGGGTTGGGGAGCATTTCTGCTTAGGTGCCAACTTGGCACGATTGCAGCTTCGAGTGCTCTTCGAGGAACTCGTCGCGAGCTGGGAAGGCGTTGAACTTCAGGCCCCACCCCGCAGGCTGCACTCCAACTTGATCAATGGGATCAAAGAGATGCAGATCTCATACCGCCCGCTTCCTTGAGGGCGACGTATCTCGCCAGATTGGTCTTGATACCCTCAATAAAGGCGCACTATTTGCACCTTCAGTGATAAATGATTAGAACCAACTCATGACAGAGATCATCAAGACCTGCCAGATTGCTGCAAGCCCTGCGCAAGTTTGGCATCAGCTTGCAGACTTTGGAGCCATAAGCACATGGGCCAAGGGCGTTGATCACTCTGCGCTCACCACGTCGCAGACGGGCGGTATTGGCGCTGCACGCCGCATCCAAGCTGGCCGACTGGCGCTTATTGAAACAGTCACGGTGTGGCAACCCGAACAAGAGTTGGCTTACACACTTCAAGGACTTCCACCAGTAGTGAAGTCAGTGACAAACACTTGGAAACTCACAGAAGCAGCAGGTGGAACTGCCGTCTCGCTCACTACATCAATCGATCCAGGCTCAACCCCTCGTGGCAAGATTGCGGCCCGAATTTTGGGTCTCATTCTTGGCAGAGCTTCACACCGAATGCTGGAAGGTCTGGAAACAATCGTTAGAAGCAATTCGAAAGGCGGGGCCACATCATGAACTCGACCACTTCTCCCGATGTCATCATCATTCTGACTGATGAAGAACGCGCTATTCCGCCGTATGAGAGCGAGCAGGTCAAGGCTTGGCGGCGCAACACGCTGACGGGGCGGGAGTGGTTTGATAACAACGGTGTGAGCTTTGATCGCCACTACACCGGTTCGCTGGCTTGTGTGCCAAGCCGTCCCACTCTGTTTACGGGGCAGTACCCAGATGTGCACGGAGTTTCGCAGACGGATGGCCTTGCCAAACTGGCCGGTGACTCAAGAATGCGCTGGTTGCAACCAGGTGAGGTTCCTACTTTGGGCCACTGGTTTAGAGCCGCTGGCTATGACACCCACTATGACGGTAAATGGCATATCTCGCATGCCGACCTGACCGACCCGCTGACGGGCAAGGTCGTTGCTACTAATACGAAAGACAGCGAGATTCTTCCGGCTGCCGTTCGTGCATATCTAGATGCTGACCCGCTTGACGAGTTTGGATTTTCTGGCTGGGTCGGACCCGAACCCCATGGTGCTGCCCATGAGAATTGCGGGATGGTGCGCGACCCGCTCATTGCTGGGCGCGTTGTTGCATGGTTAGAGAATCGCTATGAGCGCCGCCGGGCAGGAGATGCTGCGGCATTGCGGCCGTTCTTGTTGGTTGCAAGCTTTGTCAACCCGCACGACATCGTGCTGTTTCCTGCATGGGTGCGGTCATCGCCGCTGAGCGAGTCGCCTGATGATCCGCCACATATTGCCGAAGCACCCACAGCGCATGAAGACCTGAAGTCCAAACCGGCTGCGCAGATTGCGTATCGAGAGGCCTACTACTCGGCCTATGGTCCACCAGCCGCGGTTGAGCGGATTTACCGCAGCAATGCTCAGCAGTACCGAGACCTGTATTACCGCCTCCACCTAGAGGGAGACGGGTCGATTGATCGGGTTCGAAAAGCAGTCACCGAAAACGGCTCAGAGAACGCCGTGTTGCTTCGAAGTTCTGACCATGGCGAGTTGCTCGGTGCGCACGGGGGGCTGCAACAGAAGTGGTTCAATCTTTATGACGAGGCAGCGCGAGTGCCGTTCACGATTGTTCGAACTGGCGTCGATGCCACGAGTGCAACTCGAATTGGCGACACCCCAACTTCGCATGTTGACCTGATTCCAACGCTGCTGTCGGCCGCAGGCATTGACCAGAAAAAGATTTCTGCTGAGTTGGCGAAGACCTTTACCGAGGTACATCCGCTTCCTGGCCGTGACTTGACGCCGCTTCTCGCTACTGGCTCAGCGCCAACGGGCCTAGATCCTGCCGGGCACTCTCCGGCGGTCTACCTCATGACCCGAGACAATGTGCTCGAAGGTGATAGCAGTGCCTCTGGGCTTGCGCGCAGGCTGGGCATCGAGGAGTCTGCTCGAGGTCCGCTCGCAATCTCGGTACCTTCCTATGTGGGATCAAACTTTGAGGCCATCGTGACTACGGTGACCGACCAAGAGTGCAACGGCGGCAACGCTCACATGTGGAAACTGGTTCGCACCTTCGATGACCCGAGCACTTGGACCACCCCAAGGGTGAGGCAACTCTCGGCCAGCGGTCCCGGCGGGCCAACGTATCGAACCGATCCGTTGGCCGATCAGTGGGAGCTGTACAACTTAGATGAGGACCCTATCGAGGCAGAGAACCTGTGGAACGATGGCAAGGTTGCCCTGCTACAGGAACACTTGTGCGTTCGACTTGCCGAGGAACGAGTCCGCTGCGTTCCCAAGCGTCATAACCCCTGGCCTTACGCTGAGCGGCACCCGAACTCTGGCCCAGAGATGAAGCAGCCTCCCCTTCCTGCACGCTGGATCCGTAGCGCCATTCACAAGCTCGGCATGCACCCCGACGACCCGACTCCTTTTGTGGGAGACCTTCGAGGCATGCGAGCCCTCGTGGTCTGCACCAACCACGGCACCCTAGATATTGGCAAGGCTACGGGGGTGTACTCCTCAGAGATGACCGTTCCGTACTACGCGTTCAGTGATGCTGGCATGCGAGTAGACCTTGCCAGCCCACTCGGAGGAATCATTCCCATTGACCCTCAGTCGCTAGTTCCGGTGCTGCGCTGTGCAGCCGATGATCGGTTTTTGGCCGACGATGAGTTGCGCTCACAAGTTACGCACTCGCTACCAATAGGAACTCTTGATATGAGCGAGTACGACCTTGTGTACTTAGCGGGTGGCTGGGGCGCAGCGTTTGACTTTGGGGTCTCTGCTGAGCTGGCCGACAAGGTTTCTGAAGCTGATGCACAGGGGTTGGTTCTTGGCGGGGTGTGTCATGGCCCGTTGGGCTTGCGCAATGCTGTGACTGCAGATGGCAGTCCACTCGTTCAAGGCCGAAGGCTGAGCGCAGTTACAGACAAACAGGTCCGTGAGCTGGGAATTGAGTCAACACCGCAACACCCAGAGACGGAGCTTCGAAAGATGGGTGCGCTCTTTGAGTCATCGACGCGCTTTCGTGACCCGTTTGCAAACCACTGGGTAGTGGACGGCAACTTAGTAACCGGACAAAATCAAAACGCTGGCCCGATGGTAGCTAGGGAAATGATGCGTCTGCTCAGCTCAAAAACCGCGACATCAATTGCTGCGGCGCCCGGGTCTGGCGCAGTCAAACCTGGCTAACTCAAAGCTGGCTCACTCAAACCTGGCTCACTCAGAACTGGCACACTCAGAACTGGCTCACTCAAGACCTAAGGAACTCAGCGATGACAACACCAAAAAGAATTGCGCTCGTGAATGAGGCCGGTGGCTATGTTGGACCGGCGCTTTCCAAAGAGTTTGCCCGACGAGGCCACGATCTTGTTCTAGGGAACCCCTCAACCGAGCTAGTAGCTGAACTCATCGAGCTTGGTGCTGCCGTAGAAGCTGTCGAGGGAGTTTCAAACTTGGCCCAGCCCGCTGCTGCAGAAACCTTAGTTGCAGCAGGAATCGATCGCTTTGGCCGAATCGACGCTGCGGCGGCATTCACAGGCCGGATCATTCCAGGCACATTCATGGACTCCTCGATTGAGGACCTGCAGAGACTCGTTCAAGGATGTGTCGAAGCTCCCTACCGGTTTCTCAAAGCAGTTGCTGCGCCGATGGTCGCTCAGGGCTCGGGTCAGATAGTGATGATCACTAGCGCCGCAGGTGCTCGGCCAACGAAGGGTGCTGCGCTGTATTCCTCGGTTCGGGCAGGAGCCACGATGATGGCAAAAAACCTGGCTCAAGAGATTGCCTCTACCGGCGTGCAGGTCAACGCACTGGGAACAAACTTTATGGATTTCCCTGAGTTCCATCAGGCTGTTGGTTCTGAAGATCCAGAGATCCGAGCATTCGTAGAATCACAAGTCCCCATGAAGCGACTCGGAACCATGGAAGAGTTCGCCGCATTTGCCATGGCCTTCCTTGATGGAACGAGCGGCTTTACTACTGGGCAGTTCGTAGGTTACGCCGGAGGCTGGGTCTGATCGCTGCTTGCGGGCTGGCGTTACTTGGAAGCCGATTCGTGGTCTTGCCACGGCCGAAGAAGCAACTCAAGACCGTGAACTAGCGCCGCTTCGGCTTCTTCGGTGCTGAATCCTAAGCGGTTGAGCATGGAATCCACCGTGTAGTAACTCAGCAAAGAGTCAAT
>WLJI01000115.1 GCA_009701845.1 Actinomycetota bacterium | reverse complement strand
GTTTGGGATTCAGCGCGATGGGGTTCGCAAAACCAAAGAGATGAAGGCGCTGTGGCTGGACCTGCTCGACCGGCCACATATTCGAGCCATACTCGGCCCCGATTTTGTGCCCGAAGAGCCCCATCGGGCGTGGCCGATTCCGGCCCGTGTAGACAACATGGTTCCGACAACCCAACGGGCTCTTTTTGTAGGCGATGCAGTTGCCGCCTGCGATGTCATGACTGGCGAAGGCATTGCCCAAGCACTTGTCACCGGACTGCGCGCCGCGGAAGCAATTCGAGATCATGGACGCTCGAGCAATGCTGCACAGCAATACGCCAATGCACTCAAGCTTGAACTAGTGGCCGATCATCGCATGTCGAAATTATTGGTAAAGGGTTTGAGTTCAGTCAGCGGCGCAGACCGCGCCGTGCGCATCGCAGGGGCAAGTGCATGGACTCGCCGGAACTTCGGCCGGTGGCTCTTTGAGGATTACCCCAGAGCCCTGATCGCCACGCCACGCAGGTGGGGACGAGGCGTCATTACACAACCTGGAGCGTACGCGTCGCGCTAAGCCAACCCGTTGGGCCTACATTGGGCAGATGCAAACACGCCTTACCGAACTGCTCAATGTTGATCATCCCGTCATGCTTGCTGGCATGGGAGGGGTCTCGTATCACCAGGTTGTCGCGGCAGTGTCCGAGGCGGGCGGATTTGGTTGCCTTGGAGCATCCGTGATGGGCAACGATGAGATGGTGAGCGAGATTGCAGCAACTGCGGCGATCACGCGCAAGCCTTTCGGGGTTGACCTGCTCACGGCAGCGCCACAAGACATGGCAGCCAAAGTCACTGCGATTGCAGACGGGGGCGCAACAGTATTTGTGGCTGGCCTTGGCGTGCCGAGGGAAGTCATCGAGCTCTGCCATGAGCGCGGCCTGTTGGTGGTCAACATGTGCGGCAAGGTCTCTCACGCGATCGCTGCAGTGGACGCCGGATGCGACATCGTGGTGGCCCAGGGAACCGAAGCCGGCGGCCACACTGGCCAAGTCGCAACTCTGGCGCTAGTGCCACAAGTTGTCGATGCCGTGGGATCGCAAGTTCCCGTAGTCGCTGCGGGCGGCATCGTCGATGGGCGAGGTTTAGCCGCCGCTCTGAGCCTGGGAGCAGATGGGATCTGGGTTGGTACTCGCTTTATTGCAAGCCCAGAGGCGCGAGCAGTTTCTGGCTATAAGGACGCAATTCTTGGGGGGGCAGACGACGGCACCATGATTACCCGTGCCTATACGGGCAAGACATGCCGCGTGATGCGCACGAGTTACGCCAGAGAGTTCGAGGCCTCGGGCGGCGTTGCAGAACCATTCCCCGGCCAGGTCATCAAATCAATGCAAGACGGCGCCAATCACCTTGGCGGCGATGAACACACGCTCGGGGTTGACCCCAGCATTGAGTTCATGCCCGCCGGTCAGGGAATCGGCGCGATCGACTCCCTCATTCCTGCAGGAGCGATGGTCAAACTGTTCGTGGACGAGGCAATCGAAGTGCTCGATCGCCTAGCAACGTTGCGCTAGGAGCACATCTCTTTCACCTTGGCGATCATGTCTTTTTGGCCATCAAGGGTTCTTGCCACTGGATTGACGTTGAGGATGGTCACGCCAGCCTCTGCGAACTGGGCAACCCGCTCACGCACGTAGCCCTCTTCTCCGCACAATGAAGTTTCTTCCAAGAAGCTTGCTGGCACTGCTGCTGCGGCCTCTTGTTTCTTTCCAGACAAGTACAGGTCTTGGATTTCCTTAGCCTCGGCCTCATAGCCGTAGCGAGTAAAGAGCGTGTTGTAGAAGTTCTTGCCTCTCGCACCCATGCCACCCACATAGAGCGCCACCATGGCCCGAGAGAATTCTCGGAACCCAGCTACCTCTGACTCGGGGCCGATGGCCAGCATTCCACCGGCAATGACATCCATCTCACCAAGGCTTGGATCACGCTTTGCTGTACCAATGGCTAAGTCCTCACCCCACACAGAATCTGCGCGCTGAGGGTGAAACAAGATCGGCAGCCAACCGTTAGCCAACTCTGCGGTGAGTTGCACATTCTTTGGCCCAAGCGAGGCCACATGAATCGGAATCTCTGCACGTCGAGGATGGGTGATGATCTTGAGCGGCTTACCGAGACCAGTTCCCTTGTCTGCAGGGAGCGGAAGTTGGTAGTACTTGCCGTTGTGCTCAACGGGAGCTTCTCGCTTCCAAACATCACGGCAGATCTGAATGATCTCTCTGGTTCTACCAATGGGAGCGTCGTATGGCACGCCGTGAAAGCCTTCTATTACCTGAGGCCCAGATGCGCCAAGGCCAAGGATTGCTCGACCCTCGGAAAGGTCATCAATGCCTGCTGCAGTCATAGCCAACAGCGTGGGAGTACGCGTGTAGATCGGCAAGATGCCAGACGCGATCTGAATGCTCGAGGTCTTGGCTGCCAGGTAGCCCATCAGGCTGACAGCGTCGTAGCCGTAGGCTTCTGCCACATACGCGATGTCCATGCCAACGGACTCAAGGGCTTGCACCTGAGCTACTGACTCGGCAAACCCCCCGGCGTAGCCGATCTGCATACTGAGCTTCATGAGTTCTCCCCTTGCTCGATTTCGGTCTGTTCGCTCGGAGCAGTCCAGTCTTTGGCTAGCACTAGGTCGGAGCGATTGATGGATCCAAGGTCTGCACCATTATCGAAGTAGACCCGATAGCGAACCCAGCGAAACCCGTTCACTAGCGAAACTTTGCCGCGGGTTCCTGCAGGAACTCCAAGAAGATCCACTGCAGCAACGACCTTGTCTTTCACCTGCAACTCGTCACCAACGCGTTTTTTTGCCATTGGGCGTTACCGTACCAATCCTCAGGACAGCCCGCAGCATTCTGTCGCTGTGAGCGACACTGAATCTAGGTGGTGCCCGTAGGCGCCGAGAAGCGTCGCCAGGGCTCAGACTGCGCCGTTTCTCGCTGAGGGCTGACTTGCTGAGAAGGATTTTCCTTCCTCAACATCAACATCGTGGGGAAGACCCAGCACGCGCTCAGAAATAATGTTTCTCTGAACGTCACCAGTACCTCCTCCGATGGTGAGCGCAGGAGCAAACAGGTACCCGTAGTTCCAGATACCAACCTCAGTGCCGAGCGGGCCTGTATCGGTCAGCATTCCCCCTGCCCCCGCTAAGTCTTTAGCGATTCCCATGATCTCTTGGCCGTGTTCATCGGCCAACACTTTACGAACCGATGCCTCAGGCCCCGGCTCTCGCCCTGCAATTGCTGCAGTCACAGTGCGCAGACGAATCAACCGAAGAATCTCTGAGCGTATGTACATCTCTACAAGGCGCTGTCTCATGACGGGGTCAGTGACTCCCCCGGCAGTTCGAACAAGATCCAACAGGTCTCCGGCATCTGGGCCCATTCCCCAAAGCGCACCCGCCGTCGACAGCGAGACACGCTCGTTCGACAGCGTCACCTTGGCAAGTCGCCAACCGTCGTTCACCTCACCCACCAAGTTCTCTGCTGGTATGCGCACATCGGTCATGAACACTTCGTTGAAGGTGTGACCGCCAGTCATCTCGGGGATCGGTCGAATATCAATTCCAGGTGAATCCATCTTGCAGATGAAGTACGAGATACCACGTTGCTTTGACTGCTCGGGGTCGGTTCGCGCAATGAGGATTCCGTACTTGGCTTGGTGGCCAAGCGAGGTCCAAATCTTTTGGCCGTTGATCACCCACTCGTCACCATCTTTGACTGCTCGCGTAGACAATGACGCAAGATCGGACCCTGCACCGGGCTCAGAGAACAGCTGGCACCAAATTTCTTCACCGCTGAGTAGACCAAGTAAATGCTTGTGTTGCTGCGCCTCAGTTCCAGCGGCAAGCAAGGTTGGTCCCGCCCAACCAATTCCGATGGGGTTATTTGGCCTGCGCACGCCAGCAGCACGGAGTTCATCGTCGATGATCAACTGATGAATCGGGTCTGCAGCAAGACCAAAAGGCTTTGGCCAGTGGGGTGCCACGTAGCCGGCCTCTGCGAGTTGTCGGCCAGTTGGGCTTGGATGATCGCTCAACCAGGAGCGAATCTCTACTCGCCGAGGGTCAGTTTCTGGAGGTAGTTCGAAATCCACTGAAGCAGAGTAGATCGCCGGGCATCTTCATACCCGCTCCTGCTCTACACTCCGCCAGGTTAGGGGATCATCCTTATGCGAAAGGGGCAACATGCCCGGATGGAATTTTGCCGAACTCTGGGAGCAAATCGCAGACCGTTTTCCTGATGCTGACGCTCAGGTTCAAGGCAAGCGCAGAACGTCTTGGAAGGAGTTCGACGGGCGGGCCGACAGCCTTGCCCGTTACCTGCTTGACCGAGGTGCAGTGCACCAAGACAAGGTCGCTCTTTATTTGTACAACGCCCCCGAATACATGGAGGGCGCATTCGGCGCATTTAAGGCCGGCCTCGTTCCGGTCAATACCAACTATCGCTACCTAGACGAAGAACTCGCCTATCTGTGGGAGAACGCAGATGCAGTTGCCGTGATTTTTCACGGATGCTTCGCCGAACGCGTCGCAGCCGTGCGCGAGCGCTTACCAAAGGTTCGTGATTGGCTTTGGGTCGATGACGGCAGCGGCGAAATACCCGAGTGGGCAACGGCATATGAGTCCGTAGTCGCTACTGAAACCGAGCGCGTGGTAGCTCCGTGGGGTAGGTCCGGTGACGACATTTTGATGATTTATACCGGCGGCACCACGGGCATGCCGAAGGGTGTGATGTGGAGGCAAGACGATCTCATCCGAGCCGTCATTTCTGTCAGTAATCCACTGTTCAATGAGGACCCAGAGACAATCGGCTTTTCTGCAGCAATCGATTCACTCGAGGCTCCAGGCATGCCAGGCATGCCCGCCTGCCCGCTGATGCATGGCACCGGTTGGTTCACTGCCAACCTGTACCTCACTGCTGCCGGGTCATTGGTACTGCTCGAGGATCGACACCTAGACGTAGAAGAGATGCTCGATACCATCGAGCGAGAGAAGGTGGGCGCACTCACGATCGTGGGGGATGCCTTCGCCAAGCCGATTCTTCGAGTACTCGATGCTCAGCCAGACCGCTGGGACCTCTCCAGCCTGTTCCTGATTACCTCATCTGGGGTGATGTGGTCAGAGGGGTCCAAGCAGGGCCTGCTCAAGCACAATCCAACGATGTTCTTGATCGACTCCTTTTCAAGTTCAGAGGCAATCGGCCTTGGGCAATCGGTCTCTTCGTCTGGGGCTGAAGAGAAGACTGCTCACTTTTCTCTTGGCAATGGAGCGCAGGTCATCAGCGATGAGGGCCACGCTGTTCAACCAGGATCTGGGGAACGCGGTCGCGTTGCTGTGCCGGGTCATCAGCCTCTTGGGTATTACAAAGACCCCGAGAAATCGGCTGCAACCTTTATTGAGTTTGAGGGGGTTCGCTACTCAATGCCAGGCGATTACGCAACGATCGAGGCCGATGGCACAATCACCTTGCTTGGCCGCGGGTCTGTCTGCATCAACACCGGCGGAGAGAAAGTCTTCCCCGAGGAAGTAGAAGAAGCTCTCAAAACTCAGAGCCAAGTCCATGATGCTGTTGTGGTCGGGGTACCAGATGAGAAGTTTGGAGAGGCAATTACCGCAGTGGTTGAGCTTGCTCCGGGGGCAACGGTTGACCCCGCAGAACTGATTCAACATGTCAAGGGGCATCTCGCTGCCTACAAGGCACCCAAGACGGTGCTCTTTGTGAGCAGCATCGGACGCGCCCCCAACGGCAAGGTGGACTACAAGCGCATGAAACAACACGCCCTTGATGAGCTCGGGATTGAGCCATAGCCATCGCAACAAAGCCATGGCAACAGCAGCGAAGCAGTCCGTGAGCGGGGCTCGGATTTCTCCCGAGGCAGCGCTATCGGTACCTTATTGAAACGCTTCAGCTCACCATTGAAACGCTTTAGGTCACCGCAGATCTTTCTGCGGCAGCAGTTACAGAACCAGAACTCACTACTCATACGAAACGAAGGCAACAGATGGCTGATCTCGGATTTGACGGACAAGTAGCAATCATCACCGGAGCCGGTGGCGGACTCGGAAAGTCACATGCTCTGGAGTTGGCCCGTCGAGGCGCACGCATCGTGGTGAACGATCTTGGTGGTTCAGTAAACGGAGTCGGAGACAATTCCTCGGCAGCACAACTCGTTGTGGATGAGATCATTGCCGCCGGTGGCGAAGCTGTTGCAAACCACGACTCGGTTGCAACCCCAGAGGGCGGCCAAGCCATCGTGCAGACAGCCGTGGATGCCTTCGGCACCGTCGATATCGTCATCAACAACGCTGGCATCTTAAAAGACAAGACCTTTCATAACCTCACACCAGAGTTGCTTGAGCCTGTTATTGCAGTTCACCTGCTTGGCGCCTTTTATGTCACCCAGCCCGCTTGGCTCATCATGCGCGAAAAAGGCTACGGCCGTGTCGTCAACACCAGTTCAAACTCGGGTCTGCTGGGCAACTTCGGTCAGTCCAATTACGGGGCCGCAAAGCTCGGCATCGTGGGATTCACTCGCGTGCTTGCCAACGAAGGTAAGTCAAAGGGAATCAAGGTCAACGCCATTGCACCAGTTGCGAAGACCCGTATGACCGAAGATCTGCTCGGCCCGCTCGGAGACAAGCTTGAGCCCGCAGAAGTAACGCCCACGGTTGTGTACCTAGCTCACGAAGAGTGCCCCGTATCTGGCGAGGTCTACTCGGTAGCAGGCGGCGTGGTAGCTCGCTACTTCATCGGCCTGACCCCAGGCTGGTACGGAGAAGGCCACAGCGTTGAAGACGTACGTGATCACTTTGACGAGATCCGCGACGAGACCGGCTACATCGTCCCCGAGGATCCCTCAGGCGAGCTTCAGAAGCTGCTCAAGACTCTCAGCAGCTGAACCTGCTCAGGCGAACCGCTAGGGATCTTGAGGATCAGAAGGAACGTCACCTGTTTCTTCTGCGGCCAGAGTCCTGTCGGGTGACTGAATCTGGTCAACCTGGCCGGCCACGTTGACCTGAACCATCTTGCCGGTGCGCAGGTCGAGTACTTCTTTTTCGGATGAGTACTTGAGCTTCATACGGAGCACTCGCAACTCGACGAGGTAGTAAACCGGCAACGACACAGCAAAGGCAGAGGCGATGAGGATGGGAGTCCTGATGAGCTGAACTTTGAGGGATGCGTCAGCGCCGCCCATCACCGCGAAGATAAAGATGTACGGCAACGCATGCCAGATATACAAGGTGTAACTCAGCCTGCCGAGCCACCGAAATTGCGGCAGCGACCAAAATCGGCTGAGCCACCAATCGCTCAACCTCACGAGGCAAATCAAAATCAACGCAAAGGCCAACGCCCCAAGAGTGTGGCCAAAGCGGAACCAGTACATGGTCTCAAGCATCTGAGGCCGAGTGAACTCCTCTGGCCCAGCGGGCAGGTAGTCAACATACGGTCCGCCGAGTTTGCGCACCAGACCGCTCGACAAGTTGAGCATCACGAACCAGACCACAAGGGCAACGGTGCCGAGAAACAGAAACAACTTGCGCCAGCGCAACAACCGCTCTTCGGTCAGGTAGGCGTTGAAGGTAGCCATACCCACGCCCAACATGAGTGCGTCGGGTCGCTGTAGCAGGGCCATGCGCACACCCGAAATCATGGTCACATCATCTTGATAGAAGCCCGTGTATGCATACCAGCGAGCAATGCCGATGGCGACGAAGAACACACCCATCAGCACGCCGAGTTGCTTGATCCAGTGCTTCTTCACGCAGATCAAGACCGTGCCAGCAATCACTGCGTAGAACCACTCTTCAACGGACAGCGTCCACAAGTGCCACATCACTCGGTTGCCCTGAATATCTGGCCGAATCACTGCGAGTCCGTTGGGGAAGAACAAGTGATACACGTACAACAGCGCTGCGGCTGCGTCTTGGCCTACGTAGCGCAGACTGAGCGGTTTGAACCCGATGAGCGTGCAGATTGTCGAAATGACCAGCCACACGCCAACAAAGAGCCACAGTGAAGGCAGCAATCGAATGCCACGGCGCGAGTAGAACTTCTTCAGGCTGATTGTTCCTGTTGTGCGCGTCTCTTGAAGCAACAGCGTGGTGATCAGAAAACCACTCAGCACAAAGAATGTGTCGACGATCGTCACCCAGGACTCCACGTACTCAAAGAGCGCATGCCCGATGAGCACCATACAGATGCCAATTCCGCGTATACCGTCGAACCCGCCCACGAGGCCCAGCTTGGGTGCCTTGGTTACAAATGCCGCTGGCTTGGTTGTGCTGTCGAGCTGCGTGCTACTCACCTCTGGGCTGCCCGTCTGAGTCAGGGCTGTTTTCCCCCGGACCGTATTCATCGGGGCCCTCAACTGCTTCTGCGCTGAAGGTTCCCTTGCCCAGTGAGCG
>WLJI01000114.1 GCA_009701845.1 Actinomycetota bacterium | reverse complement strand
TCGAAGAGGCAATTGCCGAAGAGATTGTTGAAGAGATTGTTGAAGAAATGATCGAAGAGGCAATTATCGAAGAGATTGCCGAAGAGATTGTTGAAGAAATGATCGAGGAAGCTGAAGCTACAGAAGAGTAAATCTTCGCTTTCGGCTCGCACAGCCGCAGAACTGCACAAGAACCCCGCTTTCTAGCGGGGTTCTTGTGCGTTTTGGGTTGAGTTCTCAAGCTTTGGCGTTGATCTGACGATCAACAGTCAACGCCGTATTCCCAACTGCCTCCATCTGGCAGGGGGAGTGCACACATTCACTACATCTACGGAGCGAGATACCTGTGGGCTCAAGACGAACACTCATCCTTATTGGGGCCATAGTCATTGGTGGTCTCGCCGCATTCTTGACTATGAATTACGTGAAGGGTGTAGAGAGCGAGAGCGCAGACAAAAATCAGATGGTAACGGTGCTTGTTGCGGCAGGTCCGGTGGCGAAGGGGTCGCCAGCTGACGAGGCACTTGCAAGTCAATCAATCCGCACGGCGCAGCGGCGACGCTCTGAGTTGCCTGCTAGTGCGGTAGTGCGACCAGAAGATATTTCCGGTCAGGTTGCCGCTGTTGACTTCGGAGGCGGTGAAGTCATTACCTCCATGATGTTCCTCCCCGTTCAAGAGCTGACGGGCTCAAAGGGAAGCAGTATCGATGAGGGCAACGTTGCGATCACCATCATGGTCGAACCGGATGCCGGAGTTGCTGGTCTGATCCAGCCAGGAGACTCAATCAACATCATGGCCCTTGCCCCAGTAGCGCCGGGTGGAGAGGGCACGCGAACAGAGTCACTCAGTAAAGCAGCCCCGGATGCATCAACGCCGTGGACCTTGGGTCAGCCGTATGTGTACGCCTTCCAAGATGTCAAGGTGCTCGGAGTTGGCAAGAACCTTGGCACTCCAGTAGCGGCACCAGCAACAGCGCCAGGTGCCGAGCCTGCACCGGCAGCTGCGCCGGCAACGGATACCAATCTGATCACCGTGCAGATCCCAGCAGATCAGGCGCCACTGCTTATCTCCCTACGAGGAGCAGGGCTGTACCTCACACTCAACCGTCCAGACTACGAAGCAGCGCCAATCCCGTTTGTGAGCTCGCTGCCATCGTTCTCTGGTGAAGAGGGTCGCTCACCATACCCGGCAGCCTCTGCAGAGGCTGTTGCTCCCGCCGGTTCTGCTGGGGCAACAGGGCAGTGAGCAGCACGTTTATGCCTAGCTCACACTATGAAGAACGCACCGAATCGGTGTTAGACGCTGGGGTGCCTGCCGCTGTCGCCCAGCCGGCTGTTGTGCCAGCACCCTCGGTCTCGCCAGACTCACAAGGTGCGCCAGCGCACGCTATTCAGGTTTCCGTTGCCATCGTGGAGCCTGATGCCCCAACGCGTGACCGCCTTGTTGGGCTTTTGAGCGCCGGGGTGACTCCGTTTAGCTCAATTGAGGAACTCGCTGCTCGCCTGACTGGAACAGTGCCGGTAGTGGTCGTGCTTGGGCCGTCCTGCGCCAATGAGGACACGCTCGAGATTGCCGAACGGGTGATGGCTCAATACCCGATTCTCGAGATGATTCTGATGGTCGAGGAACTCAGTACCTCAATGTTGCAACACGCACTGCGTGCCGGAGTGCGAGACGTACTTGCACTCTCCGGTGCCCCCTCTGCTCTGCCACAGGCTGTTCAGAGGCTCGCGGTACTTCTCGATCAGATGCAACGCCAAGCCCAGCAGGCGCACGGGGCATCTCAGACGGCAACCTCGACCGTGGGGGCCATGGGTGGTGAGGGTGCCGTTCCAACAGCGCCAGCAGGGTCAGATGGCCCACAAGCCCCGCTAGAAGCAGTCAATGGTCAAGTGTTGACCGTGTTTTCTACCAAGGGCGGCTCGGGCAAGTCTGTCATTGCTACTGCTCTCGCAACAGCGCTTGCGGAACGCTCAGAAAAGCCAGTCTGCTTGGTTGATGCAGACCTGCAGTTTGGTGATGTTGCAGTAATGCTCAAGCTGATTCCTCGTCATACCATCGTTGACGCAGTTGCTGCACTTGATCGACTTGATGCGCCGCTGCTCGATAGCTTCTTGGTTACACATGAGGAGTCCGGGCTCAAGGTGCTTCCGGCCCCGCTTGAGCCCGCCTTTGCAGACCAGGTCGGTGCTGCCGAGATGGTGGCGATCATTGACCTGTTGCGCTCGTTCTGCTCGTACGTCGTGGTTGATACTCCCTCGTACTTCAACGATGTTGTTCTAGGCCTTGTTGAGGCCTCCGACAAGGTGCTTCTGGTCTCCGGTCTAGACATCCCCAACGTGAAGAACGTGAAAATCGGTCTGCAGACACTGCGTCTTTTGAATACCCCGATGGAGAAGCTCCTCTTGATTCTGAATCGGGCGAATTCCAAGGTGAAACTCGATGTGGGGGAAGTCGAGCGCACGCTACAGATGAAAGCGGACGTGCTTATCCCGAGCGATGTAGTCGTCCCGCAATCAGTGAATAAAGGTGAGCCGGTGGTGACGTTTGCCCCGAAGTCATCAGTCAGTAAGGCGATCTTCAGTTTGGCGGAAATGTTTCTTCCTCAAGAAGCTCATAAAAAGCGCTTTCGCGGCCGATCAGAGTAAGAAGCGATCGGCCGAAGCAGTAGCTGCTTCGACCTTTGGCAGGAGCACTACAAAAGCAAGTACTTCTCGACCATTTCCTGGAGCTATCAGTGTCACTTTCAGAACGACTCAATAATCAGCAGGCCAGCTCGCAAGCGGGTGGCACGGCACTGCTTCCACCCGTTGGGCAGCCGCCACTCAACGCCAGCTCAGGGCAACTTGCAAGCTCCTCTCCGACCCCTCCTCGCCATGATCCAATCGCAGCCGAATTGCGACACAGAGTGCACCAGCTACTCATTGATGAACTCGGCCCGATCCTGTTCGATAACCGCCTCTCGGAAGATGATCTTCGCCGGCGAGTCAATGAGCAGTTGCAAGCCGCCGTTGCTCTAGAACGAGTGCCGTTATCAGCGGCCGATAAGGCGCGGCTGATTCAAGATGTTACTGACGACATTTTGGGATATGGGCCAATCGACTGTCTGCTGAAAGAGGAGGCTGTCACCGAAATCATGGTGAATGGCCCAGATCGCGTCTTTGTTGAACGCGATGGCAAGCTCACCAAGGATCCAAATATTCGCTTCTTGGACGAGGATCACGTTCGACGAGTCATCGACAAGATCGTCTCTGCAATTGGACGTCGCATTGATGAGTCCACGCCGATGGTCGATGCCCGCCTTCCTGACGGCTCCCGAGTTAACGCAGTCATTGCGCCGCTAGCAATCGGCGGGCCCTTTCTGACGATTCGTAAATTCTCTGCTGATCCCTTGCAGATCGAGGACCTGATTCGCTTCGGTTCGGTGAACGTCCATGCTGCTGAGTTCCTGAAGGCCTGCATCTTGGGCCGCCTGAACGGCGTGGTCTCCGGAGGAACTGGTTCCGGCAAGACCACGATGTTGAACGTGCTCTCAAGCTTTATTCCTGACGATGAGCGAATCGTGACGGTTGAAGATGCAAAGGAACTCCAACTGCATCAGGAACACGTGCTCTCTATGGAGTCTCGGCCATCCAACGTAGAGGGTCGTGGTGAGGTCACCATTCGTGACCTCGTGAAGAACTGCCTGCGTATGCGCCCCGACCGTATTGTTGTGGGGGAGTGCCGTTCTGGTGAAGCCCTCGACATGTTGCAGGCAATGAATACCGGCCACGATGGCTCGCTCACAACCGTGCACGCAAACAGCCCACGAGACACCCTCGCACGACTTGAGACACTGGTTCTTATGGCAGGGTTTGACTTGCCGATCCGAGCGATCCGTGAGCAGATGGCCTCTGCGATTGACATCATTGTGCAACTGACCCGTCTTCGTGACGGTACTCGCCGAGTCACCCACATCACCGAGGTCCAGGGGATGGAAGGAGACATCATCACTCTGCAGGATGTCTTCTTGTTTGACTTTGGTGCTGGCGTAGACGAGCAAGGAAGGTTCCGCGGCGAGCTCCGTGCAACTGGTGTGCGACCCAAATTCGCTGAGAAGCTCGCCGATCAGGGCATCCTCTTGGGTGCAGAGGTCTTTAACCCCAATACGGGAATGCAAGTTCAGTCAGGCCGGTTGTGAGCGCTCGCCGAGGGGCCCGACTCCTGCGGATGCTCTCTGCTTCAGCAGTCCTTACAGCTATCACCCTTTTTGGCCTTGGAGCTGCCGGGTTGGCAACTGCCACACCTGCAACAACTGCTGCAGAGCCTGCAGGGGGTACGCCCGCACCGGTGATTCGTGTGGGTCAAGTTGATGCAACTGCTGAGCCTGCGAAGCTGCAGGGTTGGATCACTGGGGCCCCTCTTGATGATCTCAGGATTGCAGTAGGCGGTGCTGCGCCTGTTGCGGGCGCTGCCCAGCTGAGTTCTCGGCTCGGCCAAAGCACAGATGTCGTGGTTGTGCTCGACAATTCTGAACTTCTCGGAAATGCAGTAGTTCAGTTGTCTAAAAAAGCGCTTGCGCCACTTATGCCAGGTGCCGGAGTTGTTGACTCACTCAGCATCATCAGTACCGGTGGCGGCAGCAAGGTGGAACTTGCAAACAGCACCTCTGCAGCTCAAGTCCAAGAAGCGCTGAACCGGGTACGCCCACTTGGTGAATCCGCCACTTGGGATGGCCTGACTGCCGCAGCTGACCTGCTTGAGAACAAGGGACCAACTGCCAACGGCACGGTTGTGCTGTTCGCTGCCTCGTCGAGCACTGCGCTCAACGGCGGCTCCTCTACGGCTCTGGCAGCACTTCGCAAGGCGGGGGTAGATCTGCAGGTGGTATCTGCTGCGAGCAATCCAAATCTGAGTGGCATTGACTCAATGGTGGGCGACTTGGGCGGCTCGCTACAGGTTGTGCAGGCTGATACCGAGATTATTCCTCAGTTCGCGTACGCCGCTGAGATCATCAAGGGCCGCTTTGAGCTAGAGATTCAAACTCCTAACAAAGATGCTTCGCTCGTTCCCGTGAGCTTGAGCGCAGGAGGATCGGCAACCGATATTGCCTATGTTCCCGGCTTGTTGCGTGTGGGTGCAACCGCACTAGCAGCAACCCCTGAGTCATCAGGTGGTCTCGTGGGGTTTCTCACAAACCCCTATATGGAATGGCTGATCGTGCTGCTTGGGGTTGCCGCCGTCGTCACCATTGCTTGGACAGTGCTCTCGATGGTGATACCAGATGAGAACAGCCTCACTCGTCGGTTGCGAGCCTACGAAGAGGTCGCTCCAGAATCAGCAGAGGCCAATCTCTCTGGGGTCGAGGGCCACGCCACAGTCCCAATCATTCAGCTGGCAGTTGAGATGACCGGATCAATTGCTGATCGCCGGGGGCTTACCGAAAAGCTCGAATTGGATCTAGAGCGGGCCAATCTTCCCTTGCGGGCACCCGAGGTCATGTTCTTTGTTGCCGCAGCAGGAACCACCCTCATGTTGTTGACCTTTGTCTTAACTCGCAGTTTGATTCCCGCGCTTATTGCAGGAATCCTGGCGCTGGTTCTACCGCGAGCAATTCTCAATATGAGGATTCGTCGCCGCCAGAAAGCTTTCGGGGATCAGCTTCCAGATACCCTCACTCTGTTGGCCGGGACCATCCGTGCCGGGTACGCCGTGTCTCAAGGTTTTGAGTCGGTATCAAATGAAATCTCGGAGCCAATGGGACGAGAACTTCGCAGGGTCGTCACCGAGACCCGTTTGGGACGCTCCCTAGAGGAGTCTCTTGAGGCCGTAGCTGAGCGCATGGACAGCGCAGACTTTGCCTGGGCGGTCATGGCAATCCGAATCCAGCGTGAGGTTGGCGGCAACTTGGCTGAGCTACTTTCCACTGTTGCAGACACGATGACTCAGCGTGAGCGCCTTCGCCGAGAGGTCTCTACGCTCACTGCCGAAGGCAAAATGAGCGCCATGATTATTGGGCTCTTGCCACCGGGATTGGCTGTTGTCATGTGGGTGATGAATCCGGCGTATATCAGCGAGCTGTTCAAGCCGGGGCTTGGGTACATGCTGCTAGGTGTTGCCGTGTTGATGATGGGCATTGGGTTTGCCTGGATGAAAAAGACCATCACGATCGAGGTGTGAGAGATGTCCCCACTGTTGCTGTTACCTACCGTCTTAATTGCAGTAGCCGTTGGCACTGCGGCATACACAGTCATTTCGCAACTCGAAGAGCGCAAAATGATGCGTTCCTCGCTGCGCCGCCTAGACGGCTATGAGGTGGAGAGCCAGCGTAACCAAGAGATGCTCGACCCCTTGCGTGAACGGGCCCTTGCCCCTCTGGTAAGCGGACTCACCGGTATCGGACGCCGCCTTACGCCCGCAGGGTATGTAGAGAAGGTCAGGCTCAAGTTTGTGCATATGGGAAACAATTCCCCGACGGCTGTTGATCGGTTCCTGGCGATTCGAGTAGCGACCGTAGTGGGCGCAGTGCTGGTGTTCTTAGTCTTCTTTGTATTCAATCTGTCGGGGCTGACTGGAAATATGAAGCTGGCCGCCGGAGGCCTACTGATGCTGGTGTTGGTGATCGGCCCCGATTCTTCTTTGAATCGTAAGGTTGCAGCCCGACAGGTAGAGATGCAACGAGCGCTTCCAGATACGCTTGATCTGCTTACCATCTCGGTTGAGGCTGGCCTCGGGTTTGAACAGGCTCTCGATCGGGTCATCACTGCTGTACCTGGTCCGCTGACTGATGAGTTCGCTCGTATGCTGGGCGAAACCCGAGCTGGAGCAGCCCGCTCGGATGCCCTTCGAGCTATGGATGAGCGGTGCGATGTTCCCGAGTTGCGAGCCTTTGTTCTTTCTATCATTCAGGCCGACAACTTTGGTGTGTCCATCGGGCGAGTCCTTCGAGCTCAAGCTGAAGAGATGCGAATCAAGCGCCGCCAGCTCGCCCAAGAACGTGCCCAGAAGGCTCCGGTAAAGATGCTCATCCCGATGGTGTTCTGCATTTTCCCGGCGCTGTTCTTGGTTGTACTTGGCCCCGCGATGCTCTCGATCAAGAAGAGCATGTAGGCCAGTGTCGGCAGCTGCCCAAAGCGAAGCCGGATCAGATCTGGGGCAGCAAACGGAGGTCACTCCCTCCTCTGGAAGCTATGCGCCGATTATGTGGGTGTTCGCTGGCTTGTCGGCGCTGATCGCGGCCGCACCGATTTCGGACAATAGCTTCTTGACTCACTTGGCCACTGGTCGGCTGATTTTGGATGGCGGCCTTCCGCAGCAGAACCCATTCTTGTATTCCAGCACGGCCTTCCCCGTGCCGAGCTACTGGTGGTCGATTCTGCTGGGCGCTGTTGATTGGGCCGCAGGAGCTGTTGGGCTGCGCCTGCTGACGGCTGCGATTGCAGGCTTGCTTGGGGCGTTGTTGGTGCGTATGGCCGCGAGCGCGCAGGCACCTGACCTTGCGGCTGCCGCCTCGTTATCAACTACAACCTCGTACTCAACTGCAGCTGCCAGCCGAGAGCACCATTCGCAGTCAGGTTTGCTGGCTGTGTTGCTTCCAGCTGGGCTGGGGTTCATCTGCCTGTTGAGCTTCCTCAACGGTCGGCCTCACCTGATTGGGTTTGTGCTGCTGGCTCTTATGGTTCTGGTCTGGAAAGAAGGCCGTTCCCCGTGGTGGTTGTTGCCGATTTTTGCGGTGTGGGTCAATGTTCACGGGTCTTGGCTCTACGGCTTGATCGTGCTGGGAATGTACCTAGTTGCCACCACAATTGACTCGCGCAAATTGATGCCACAGCAGTTCGCTCTGGCAGGTACCGCAGTGCTCGGGGTGGTGATTGGCGGGGCGTTGTACCCCGACCGCTTTGCACTGCTGCTGTTGCCGGCCAAGCAGTTTGGCGATCCGATTGAGCGTGAGGCCTTGCAGAGTTATCAGGAGTGGGGCCGCGTGGGATTTGATCAGCCCATGTTGTGGATGATGCTTGCCATTGCCATCTTGGCAGTCTTCGGCTGCATACGGCAACGGCGCTATGCCATGACCGTGATGGTGGGGTTGCTCGTTATTCTTGGGTTCTCCGGGTTGCGACTCGTTCCGATTGCGGCCGTGGCGTTACTTCCCTTTGCTGCGATTGGCCTGAGCGGAATCGGAACTGTTGGGCTGCCGACAGGGCGCGCGGCAAAGGTCCTTACCGGGTTTGGCCTGCTGCTCTGCGTAGCTGCGGGTGCGAGGTGCCTGATCGGTCCGAGCTACCAACTCGATGCGTTTCCGGTAGAAGCTGTGGACTGGTTGGAAGCACGCGACTTAGTTGGAAACGACACTCGTGTGACCACTCACGATTTTGCTGGCAACTATTTGGAGTGGAGATACGGGGAGCGGGCCAATACCTTCGTTGACGACCGACCTGGCGCAGCAACGATGGTGGCGTATGTGAACATGTTGCGGCTGAGCGACGGTTGGCAAAAATCTCTGGCCACATCCAATGGAGATGTCCTGATCTGGCGGACCTCAAACAAGCTCACGCGCGAACTCAAGAAAGACCCAGCATGGGTGGTCGGGACGCAGGCCG
>WLJI01000113.1 GCA_009701845.1 Actinomycetota bacterium | reverse complement strand
GAGACGAGTTTCAGCCCTCAGATCAGCTCGCCACCCCCTATGTGATCGCTGCAGTCAATGTGGTTGTTGCCGACACAGAATCTGCTGCAGCAGATCAGCTCTTGCAGGCGACAAGACTTCGGGTTGCTCGCTTTCTTGTGCCAGACCTAGAGCTCAGCGACGAGGATGTCGACGCTCTGATCGCATCACCGCAGGGCCGACAGCTCACGTCCATGATGCGCTACACAGCAAGTGGATCGCCCCAGCAGGTGGGGGAGTATCTCCACGATTTTGCCAAGCATGCTCATGCAGATGAGTTAATCGTTGCTCACGCCGCTCCTGAAATCGAAACTCGCCTGAGGTCAGTCGACCTGCTTGCTCAGGTTGCTGGGCTTGTCGCTGCCTGACGTGCATTGCGCTTGTTGCTGGGCGACATGCGATGAGCCTGTGTCGATTGAACAATGAGCAGCCCGCCGAACAGCGCAATGCTGACCCATGGTGACACGAGGAACCCGCTGATGGCAGCGACGAGGTACCCGATGGCGATGCAGCCGGCAAAATTTCGTACCCGGATCCACATTTCTCCGTCTCTGCTGTTCGCCCAAAGTGCTGGATCTTTGCTGATGATGTGGAAAAAGCAGGTCCACGACACGCTCATGATGACAGCAAGCAGGCCATAGAGCAGCACGGCAATCTGCTCATCCTGAGGGCTTGCTACCCGGAAGGCGGTTGCGACAATGCCAGTTGGGAACGGAAGCAGGGTCGCTCCGAGCAGTATTCCAAAGTTCGCCACAAGCAGCGGTGAACTGACGCTCTTCAGACGGTTGAATGCAGCGTGATGGTTGTGCCAAGTGACCGCGATATAAATAAATGAGACGAAGAACGCTGAGTACGTCTCGAGCTCTCGGGTCAGCAATCCACTGAGTTCGGCCTCGCGAAACTCACCAAGATCTAGGTCAAGAACAAGCAAGGTCAGAGCGATTGCGAGAACGGCATCGCTAAAGAACTCCGTCCTTATTGTTTCAATCTCTTCGCGCTCGATAGAAGCGAGGGGAGGTTCAGACGGAGCCACATTTTCTCCAGCGCTCTGATGGGAGTCGTTGAGTTCAGACATGTTGCGGAGTACCCCTCGTCATTCAAGTTGTGCCAGCAGTTGCTCAGCTGAGTTGGATCTAGGCAGTAACGGCCGGCTCTCACTAGTGCGGATGCTGGGCCTTGAGCGCGCCGGGTTCGTCGAGCCACATCTGTTCGATATCTTCTAGTGAACGCCCGCGAGTTTCGGGTAGCGCCTTGGAAACCCAGATGAACGCCACAACGCTGAGGGCGGCAAAGAGCAAGAAAGTACCCGACTCGCCGATCGTGCTCACCAGGCTCAAGAAGAACTGACTTACAAGCCATGCACTTCCCCAGTTGGCTGCAGTGGCAATAGAAACCCCCCGACCACGGATGCTGCGCGGAAAGATCTCATTGATCACAGTCCACACCACAGGACCCAAAGAGAACGCAAACGAGGCAATGTAAACCACGAGTGCAACCAGAGTAATCAGTCCGGCATCGGTCGGGCCGCCAGTGGTGCTTGGGCTGCTCTTGTTGATGAACCAGAAGCAGATCGCCACAACAGTCAGGCTGAGCGCCATACCGACAAGGCCTGCCCGGAGCAGTGGCTTGCGGCCGAGTTTGTCGACGAATGCCACCGCGATCAGGGTGGCCAATACGTTGACTGCCCCTATGGCCCAAGTAGTTGCCGCTGTTTGGCCCTGCGGAGTAATGAACCCTGCTGCAGCGAAGATCTTATTTGCGTAATAGATGATTGCGTTGATTCCGGTGACCTGTTGAAACACAGCAAGCCCAATTCCGATCGTAAGTGGCCGCCGCCAAGTTCGGCTGAACACCACTGCCCAACTGGCCTGCTCTGCCTCGTCGTCGACGCTCGCCTCGAGTTCTTCCATTGCGGCGTCAGTGTCATCAGGTCGAATCCGCGCGAGCGCTGCTCTCGCATCGGCTCGGCGGCCTTTGGTTAAGAACCATCGGGGGGTGTCGCTCGAAGGAAGAATGAAAGCGACAAGCAGCACTGCTGGCACAGCCGAGATTCCAAGCATCAGGCGCCAGCGCTCTCCGCTAGAGAGCAGTTCGTCAATCAGGTAGGCAAGAAAGATGCCAAACGTGATTCCAAACTGATACCCAGAAACAAACCTGCCGCGCACACGAGTCGGCGCCATCTCGGATGCATACAACGGAGCAGCTACCGATGCCACGCCAACTCCGAACCCAACGATGAGTCGGCCAGCCACCAAGACCCAAGCACCAGGTGCAAGAGCCTCGACGAGCGCGCCGAATGCAAAGAGCACCGCTGCAAGTAGCACAGCCGACTTTCGACCGATCTTGTCTGACAAAACACCAGCGACCAAGGCCCCAACGAGTGCCCCGAGGGTGACCCAGCTTGTGATGATCTCCACCATGAAGGTAGAGACCGAAAAGCTTTTCTCGATACCGACGAGGGCACCAGATATCACGCCTTGGTCATAACCAAAGAGCAACCCAGCAGTCAGGATGACTGCTCCAACTAAGAGCAACCACTTGGTCACCGGCATGTGAGCATGCTCGTCGTTGGGGCTGCTCACACCTGCACTTTGTGGAGACGTATCAGACATAGAGAGATATCTTGGTCTAGTTGCATGCGATCCGGCGGGATGAACCCGCTGCGCAGCACCGAATGCTGTCCGTACAGAATGCTGTCCCTACAAAGTGCTGTCCCTACAGAATGCTGCCCCTACAAAATGAAGAGCATCTCCTGATACGTCGGGAGCGGCCAGAGGTCGTCAGCTACAACACACTCAAGCGCATCTGCGGCTGCACGGACAACCAAAGTGCAGGGAAGAAGAACCTCGCATGCGTAGGTGGCTTCCTCTGACGAGGAGTCTCCGCCATGGCTTTCGAGCGCCTTTTCTAATGAGTTCAGGCCGCTCAGAAGTGAGGAGATATGAGTTCCAACTTCTTCAAGGGTAGTGGTGTCGTAGGAGAGGTCGATCTGCTTCAGGCTGGCTGCGGCCGCTGCAAGTTCCCCTTGGTAGCGCAGTGCTGCCGGGAGAATGACGGTCCGACCCATCTCTAGGGTGGCGCAGGCCTCTACGTTGATGTTGAGGCAGTACTGCTCAAGGTTCACCTCATAGCGGCTTGCAAGCTCTCGATTGTTGAGGATTCCGTATTTTTCGAAGAGTGCTTGAACTTCCGAAGAGTCCAGTTCGGCTAATGCCTCGGGAGTAGTTCGAAGGTTTTTGAGTCCACGCGCCGCTGCCTCGATCTGCCACTCCTCGGCGTAGCCGTCGCCGTTGAACACCACCGACCCGTGGTCAGTAATAATCTCTTCAAGAACTTTCTGCACTGCAGCGTTGAACTCGGTTCCCGAAGACAGCAGCGAGTCGAGTTCGGTTGCAATGAAGTCCAGCGATTCGGACATGATCGAGTTGATGGCAAGCATTGGCCCTGCAATCGACTGTGATGATCCGGGCGCACGAAACTCAAAGCGGTTTCCGGTAAAGGCAAATGGGCTCGTTCGATTGCGGTCTCCAGGGTCACTCGGAAGGTCCGGAATGGTATCGACGCCAACGATCAGGGTGCCCTTTTCTTTCGATGAGGTTGCACCACCCTTTGCGATCTGATCGAACACGTCCATGAGTTGTTCGCCGAGGAAGATCGAAATGATTGCCGGTGGTGCCTCGTTTGCTCCAAGGCGGTGATCGTTCGCAGCAGAGGCCACGACCGAGCGAAGAAGTCCGCCGAAGAGGCTTACCGAGCGGATCACGGCAGCGCAGAACACCAAGAACTGCGCGTTGTCGTGAGGGGTATGTCCCGGGTCAAGCAGGTTGCCCTGCGTGGCGTTGCCTAATGAGAAGTTCACATGCTTGCCAGAACCGTTTACCCCTGCGAAGGGCTTCTCATGCAGCAGACACTCCATGCCGTAGTTGTTCGCGACTCGCTGCAGTGTGACCATCAGGAGCTGCTGATGGTCCGTAGCTAGGTTTGCTCGTTCAAATACTGGGGCAATTTCGAATTGCCCGGGTGCAACCTCATTATGTCGAGTCTTCGCCGGAATGCCGAGCTTCCAGAGTTCTTGTTCGCAGTCGTGCATGCACGCAAGGACGCGCTCCGGAATCGCGCCGAAGTAGTGATCGTCGAACTCTTGACCCTTAGGGGGTTTGGCGCCAAAGAGGGTGCGTCCCGAAGCGATCAAATCAGGACGAGCAAAGAAGAAGCCTTTGTCGATTAAGAAGTACTCCTGCTCTGCACCAGCAAATGAGGTAACGGTGTCGATCTCGGAGTGGCCAAACAGCTCAAGAATTCTTGTGGCCTGGGTGTTGAGCACCTGCTGCGAACGCAGTAGGGGAGTCTTCGTATCGAGTGCCTCTCCAGTCCAAGAGACAAAAACCGTCGGAATGCAAAGGGTGTTGCCATTCGGGTTCTCTAAAATGTAAGCGGGACTCGTGACATCCCAGCCTGTGTATCCGCGTGCCTCAAAGGTTTGGCGGAGGCCTCCATTGGGAAAGCTCGAGGCGTCTGGCTCGCCCTGAACCAGAGTCTTACCTGCGAACTCAGCGATTGCAGAACCATTCGAATCCGGCTCGAGGAAGCTGTCGTGCTTTTCTGCTGTGAGGCCGGTGAGAGGATAAAAGACGTGGGCATAGTGGGTTGCGCCCTTTTCAATCGCCCAGTCCTTCATCGCTGAAGCAACGACATCAGCAATCGAAGGATCGAGCGGAGCAGCCTTGTCGATCGTCGCAAGGACTGATTTGTACACAGCCTTGGGCAGGCGATCCTGCATGGCAGATCGGCCAAAAACATTCTTTCCGAACAGTTCGCTCAAGGATTCTCGGTCGCCCAACGCTGCCGGGGGAGTCACATACTTAGCAACAGATGTGATTGCGTTCTGACGAGATGCATTTCCGCTCATTGTGGACTCCTCGGTACAGGGGGTGAAGTGAACGCGCCTGGCGCTTTTCCCATGGCGCTTTTCCCATGAGGGATAGACGATAGAAGAGATTCGTCACGGGAAGGTTTCCTGACAGTAAAGATCAGTGACTCGCTGATCTGGTACTAGCAGGTCTTCTTGTCATAACGAACCTGCTGGCTAGACGCCGGCGGAGTCCAATTCGTTATAACTCGGTTGTTTTTTCGCTTGCTGGCCGTAGCAAATTGTGGATCCAAGTTCGCAGGATTGTCCCTCTGAACCTAAGTTATGGAGTGACCCTGTCTGAAAGAGGCCACTCGTGAGCGACACCATTATTCCAGCATCTTCACAAGATGATCTTGTAGATGAACTCCGGACCTGGCTGAGTGAAAATTGGGATCCCGACCTCACTGTGGAGCAGTGGTGGCAATTGCTTGGGCTTGCTGGGTGGTCAGCTCCCGGCCTGCCAACCCACGCTTACGGTAAGGCGCTCTCTCGTAACGATTCCGTCCGCGTGCAAAATGAGATCTCTGCTTTTGGTGCACTTGGCGCGCCAGGCGGCCTAGGGCTACTGCTTGCAGCCCCAACGGTTGCGACCCACGGAACGCAAGAGCAGATCGACCTGTACGTGCGAGAGATCGTGACAGGCGCAAAAGCCTGGTGCCAGCTCTTTAGCGAGCCAGGAGCGGGGTCAGATCTTGCCGGCCTGACCTGCAAAGCAGACCTCGACGGAGATCAATGGACCATCAATGGTCAGAAGGTTTGGACTTCCTTCGGTTCGGTCGCAGATCTTGGCATGCTCATTGCAAGAACCGATCCTGAACAACCAAAGCATCAAGGAATCACCTGGTTTGCGATGGATATGCATCAGAGTCAGGTCGACGTTCGACCACTAGTCGAGATGACGGGCCATGCGTTGTTCAACGAGGTGTTCCTCTCCGACGCTCACGTTGGCAACGATGCCATCATCGGCGGCAGAGGCAACGGCTGGGCTGTGGCCAATACCACTCTGATGCACGAGCGTTCGGGTCTGGGCAGTGGGGGCGGTTCGGCCGGAGGAGGAGCAGCCACTCCAGGAACGATCGGGGGATGTCTGAACAAGCGAGCCGGAGACTTTGCGCCGGCACCAAAAAAGCCCGTATCGAAAGAACCCGTCCCGAAAGAGGCTGGCTCCGAGAAAAAGCGTTCCTCAGGCGGGTCGTCCGGTGGCGCAAGCGCTAGTCCTCTCGGCGGAGGCGGGGCCAAACTCATGATTGACCTCGCCAAGGGCAACGGAACCATTCAGGATCCAACGATTCGCCAAGACCTGATGAAACTGCACACGCTCGGCGAACTGGGCAAGTTCAATAACCTGCGACTCAAAGCGGCCAAGAAGGCTGGCCAAGACATCCCAGGGTTCGGCAACCTGTCGAAACTCGCCATGAGCGACATTATGCGCCTGACTCGAGACATTGGACTGCGCATCATTGGTCCTGCAGGAATGCTGCATGCCTACCGTGACGAGGATCGCGCCGCTAACGATGAGGCCACAGGAAATCCTTTCGGGCAGATGGTGACCAGCATTGCGCTCTGGGCGCAGGCTCCTCCTATCTATGGTGGTACCGATCAGATTCAGAAGAACATCATCGGTGAGCGCGTACTCGGCCTGCCGAAAGAGCCCGGAGACACCAAGGGGGTTCCCTTCTCGGAGCTTCCCAAGAATGCCTGACTCCACAGATAGGTAAGGCCACAGATAGGTAAGGCCACGAGGTCGACTCCTTAAGTTTTGAACAATTCCGCCGAATATTTCCTTTATGGCAGAGGGTTCGACCAGAGAGGAAGCAAGTTCGGTATCTCGACCGTTTCTTGCGAATATCCGCGGGCCCAAGGTCTTTGTCGTCTTTATGTGCCTCGCAGGAGGCTTACTCGTTGCGTCATTCAGTGCGTTTGTGCCGCCTCTTTCGGCACCGCTCTCACCCATTGTGTGCCCGGGTGGGTCGCTGGGCGTGGGGGCCGATGTGGCCAAAATGCCCGACATGGGAAGAGTCTCATGGAGTCAACAAACTTCTTGTACTCAAAATGGCGAGACCAAGCAGGTACCTCTGTCTTTGATGTTCCCGCTCCTTATGCTGCTGTGGACGGTCCCATTTCTTGTCATCTTCATGCCGCTCGCCATGCGGTCATTGCGAAGATACAAGGCTCAACTATCCTCCTCTAACACTGCTGAATAGGTGGTCTGCCCGTGCTTGGTTCGATGAAGTACCGCTATTCGAAACACCGATTGGTCAAGGGCTCTCGAGGGTCGGCAACAGCGCTTCTCGTCGGGCTAGGACTGCTAGGCGCGCTCGTCCCGGCCTGCAGTTCAGATGCAGAAGCCAGCACCTTTCAACGTGAACCTGTCAATGAAACAACAAGTAACCCCTTTATGGAAGGGGTCAATACGGCTCCCGCGAGCCAGACCGCTCCTACTAGTCCCACCGACCCAACGACTACTACGAGCGCAGTAGCAAACGTTGCGCCAGCCACGGTTCCAACGAACTCATCCGAGACGTTCCCCGGCGATACCCCGGGCCTGTATGGCGGCACCCAGAATAAAGCCGTGTGTGACGCTACGAAGATGGCGGCATTTCTTGATGCCAATCCAGACAAGGCCACAGCTTGGGCGAAGGTTCTGGGGATAGAAACTAAGAACATCGCTGAGTACATTTCTGTGTTGACCCCAGTCACGCTGCGCTCAGACACAGCGGTGACCAACCACGGTTTCAGCAATGGCAAAGCTACGACAGTGCCTGCAGTTCTCCAGGCCGGAACTGCAGTGTTCGTCAACGAGTTTGGCGTACCAGTAGTCAAGTGCAGTTGTGGAAACCCGCTCACGGCACCCTCGTCTAGAAAGAATGCCAAGTACACAGGTACTTCCTGGTCGGGGTTTTCTGCCGATTCAGTGACCGCAGTGCGCAAGAGCCCAGAGCGGATGAATGATCTTGTGTTGGTGGATCCAACGACCAACACAGCGTTCACTCGTCCTACGGGAACTGATGGAGATGCAGATGTCGGCTACGTTCCGCCGCCCGCAAATCCGTCAACAAGTAGCGAGGATCCCAGCAGTAGTTCAACGGTCCCTACTGGAGCCGGTAGCAGCACAACACCAAGTACTACTTCGACTGCCCCGGCGGGCAGCACAGTGGAGTTCACTGCTGTGATGGCAGGAGTCGGAGATTGCGCAGACATTCCCGCATCGAATATTCGAGTCCAAATCATCGATGGTCGAACCGTTCTGTTTCCAGATCTCGGAGCAGCAAGTGGTGAACTGCAACCAGACGGCACTTTCGACTTCAGTTTCGTTGAGACTCCGCCTCGTGGCATGACCTCGGGCTCGGCCACCTATCGTTATTCCGGTCGAGTTGAGGGCACTGTTCTGACCCTTACCGTCACCTCTAGGGTGGAGAGTCCGGCCACGGCGACCTTCACGTGTGAGGTGCGCGGCACTGCCGGCACAGATACGCCACCGGCCACTACTACCTCCACCACATCGCTCCCAGCGGTTTCTAATGAACTTGGTGGAGCGGACATAACTGGTGTGACCGAACAAACCTGGTACTTCGATGCTCTGTCATACAGCACTTCTCTGACCTGTAATGACCTACGAATCAGTGTGGCCGAAGGTGGGG
>WLJI01000112.1 GCA_009701845.1 Actinomycetota bacterium | reverse complement strand
TAGGGCCAAAAGGCCCCAAGGCAGGGCGGTTGGGTGGCGGTTGGGGCAGTGCTGGGGCAGTGCTGGGCAGGGGCGGTTCGGCAGGCTCGGGCAGGCTGGGGCAGTGCTGGATGTGTTGGGCAGGGGCGGTTGGGCAATGGCGTGTTGGGCATGAGCGCTTAGCTCGACTCTCAGGAACTGATTTTCGCTAGGAGTCTTTGAGCCGGTTAGTCACAGCCTGAACCGCCTGAGCCGCTGCTTCAGACTGGCTGAACGTATGTGTGTCGATGAGGGTGCTGGTCGGCCAGAGGTCAGCATGCGCTGCTAGCCCATCTGCAATTTCTGCTGTGGCCTCGGAAGCGTCGACTCCTTCCTCGGCCCGATGCTCTATTCGCTGGTGAGCAATTTCTGTTGGGCACACACAGCGGAGTTCGGTGAAGAAGCTGCAGTAGTCAACTGCAAGTGACTCGGCCGCCTTGCGGTCTGATTCGCTCGACCACGACGCATCCAGAACAACATGTTGACCTCCTGCAAGCATGAGCTCTGCTCGCCGAAGCATTTCTGTGTAGACCGCGCGAACCCGGTCTTGGGAATATCGACCGTGGCCGAAGGACGTGCTCCCACTAGAACTGCTCCGGGGAAAGAGTTCGTCGCGAATACGGTCCGAGGAGAGCAATTCCGAGCCGGTTTCTGCAGCAATCTTGCTAGCGATGCTGGTCTTACCCGTGCCTGGCAAGCCGCCTACAAGGACAAGGCGAACACTGGCTGCATCGAGATGATCCGCAGCGAGCATCAGCAGCCCTTGTGCCCTAGCAGCAGCCGTATCCTCGCCTTGATGAAATCGCATGCAAGCGACTTTCGAGCGAATCAGCGCTCGGTATGCGATGTAGAAGTGTTCAAGTGATTTCGGCCAGCTTCTTGCTCCTAAGTCTTGATAGAAGCCGAGAAAAGTTAAGGCCAAGTTTGCGTGACCGAGTCGCTCAAGGTCCATTGCAAGGAAGGCGACATCCGATAACTCGTCGCTGTAGCGAAGCTGGTCATCGAACTCAAGGCAATCCAAGATTCGGGGCCCATCTTCAAGGCAAAAAATGTCGTCAGCCTGAAGGTCGCCGTGACCGTCTCGCGCATGTCCCTGTGCAACGCGCTCATCAAACAAGACGCGCCTGCCCTCTAGGTAGTGAAGGGCAAGGAACTCCACCCAGTTCAATTCGATTCGGTCCAACACCGATGTTGAGAATTGTCGGAGTTGCTCAAACCCCTCTATGAGCAACCGATTTACTGCACGAGGCGAGGCAGCGTTGTCAATCTCGTCACGGCGCGGCGAACTCTGATGAAGAACCAGGATCTTGCGAGCGACTTCTTGCAGATCAGCCGCTACCCCCGGATCGTCGAGCCTTGCGCTCAGGCGGGAGGCGCTTGGGTGCCTCTCCATGACAACGACGTGGTCAACCTCTGAACCATTCAGGGAAAGGTCAAGAACCCCGAGGTAGGAATCAGGCGCTAGGCGAGAATTGAGTTCAACTTCTCGGCAGCAAGCGACCTGTCGTTTCTCTGCCGTGGAGTAATCAAGGAATGCGTTTACCACGGGCTTCTTCGACTTGTAGACGCGTTCCTCAACGAAGAAGAGCCGTGAAACATGGGTCTCTACGACCTGCAAGTCGCTTTCGGTTGCACGGGGCTGCTCGGCGCTGGTTTGGGTCATCTGCTCTTGTGTCCCATCCACGCTTACTTCCCAGAGAAGCTCAAGTTGCAACAGCTCAATGAATCGGTTGGACCTCACCCTAAGAAAGTCGCCACGAGGAAATTCGCCCGGCTTCAAAAATAAGTCTGGGTCCTTCTCAGCTATGAGATGGGGCGGCACCTCAGCCAAGAAGGACCCAGTTGCGTCCCGGCCCGCTCTTGCCAGCGATTCAGGAAGCACCGCCATTATTAGCGGTATCAAAAGGATCGACTAGGGCCGAAAGTCCCAAGACCAGATGCCATCTAGTGGCTTCATCTGACAGGAAACTAAAGCCACAAGCCAACGCCACAAGCCATGGGTCATGAGCAGAAGACATGAATCTGATCACTCGATTCAGCCACTATTAGCAAGCATTCGTTTGCTTTATTCAACAAATAATGTGAACACTTTTTAGTGAAATCCTCGCCGAGTGGTGGGACAATTTGGTATGGGACATTCCACCTCTCATGTCGAACCTGCGGGGAGCGCTCAGCGAATTCTTGAAGCAGGGATTGAGTTGCTCGCCCGTGATGGCGAGGCGGGCTTGCGTGTGATCGAAGTGGCAGACCGTGCGGGAGTGTCTGTCGGAACTATTTACACGCACTTCGACAGCCGCGATGGGCTTATTGAGGACGTCTATCTTGAGCAGTATCGGCGACTCATTGGTGAGTACCTGATGCCACTTCATCGAGTCGTCGGGGCCGACTGCACACGCGAAGACATCCTTCGAAGTCTCGAAGAAGCAACGGCCCTCGGATCAACAAGTTTGCGAGCAGCAAATAGTGTGTTCCGCGCTGAGACACTCGGTGCTTCACGCCGTAGACCGAACCTTGCCCAAGCGATCCAACGAGAGAATCAGGGCATCGCGCAACTTGAAATCGCTGCAGCAAGGGAGGCTCAAGATGCCGGTCTGCTAGACGCAAACCTTGACGTCGAAGCGCTCGTCGGTTTCATTCAGGGGCTGCTGTTCGGACTTGCGCTCCTTGACGTAGATGACAGCGAGCAACCGTCTCCCGAACGATGGAGGGAGATGCTGAGGACCTTTTTCGATGCAGCTTTCATCCCCCCAACCTGAGTGGCAGATCGCAGTCACCGAAAGGCTGAGTCACCGAAAGGCTGAGTCACCCAAAGGATGCGCGTGTCAGTCCTGTTGACTAGATCAACGCATGGTGCCTTGGCCCGACACCAAAGGCAGGTCTAGCACCGACAACAAGCCGGGTTGAGCGGTACAGACTGCCGGGATTGCATTAACGATTCTTCCTGCGGTCCCAACGAGTCCAGCCGTGTTGTGATCCCCATCATCGCCCATCATCTGAAGATCCAAGGTGTAGTTGGGGTTTCCTGTCACGATGACTCGGTATCCAGAATCTCCTGCAGGCTGTGGCCAATCGGGAGCAATGTCGTCATGCAGCCGCGTGACGTGTTCCAAAATGATCTTCGGTTCGCCATCCACGATCCCTTGAACCTCAAAGCGAATACCTGCCGTCGTGCCAACCTCAATGACGCCAAAGCCAAGGTCTAGTCGCTCTGTGGCTGGAACACGTTCGTGCACCTCTCGCAGTTCGGAGACCTCAACTCCTAGGCCGGCAGCAATTGCCTTGACGACTCCTCCCCAGGCAAACCCGAGAACTCCGGGAGTAAGCAGAAGGGGAGTGTCTTCTAGGGATTGGCCAAACCCCATGGTTCCAAAGAGCACCTCTGGCTGCGCATAGGTGTCGTAGTTGACAATCTCCATGACTCGCACGCTGGTTACGTATTCGCAGGTTCCGGTGAGCACAAGGGGTAACAAGTCGTTCGCAAAGCCAGGATCGATACCAGAGGTAAAGCAAGAGGTTCCCCCCTCGATGCATGCATCCTCAAGCGGGCGGCGCATATCCAGCGCAAGGTGGCCCGGGTAAATAAGTGGCACCACCGACGAACTCACCACGTTCGTGCCGCTTGCCAAAATGCGTGCCATGTCATCGATTGCCTCGGTGGGTCGCAGATCCGCCGTTGCGGTGTAACACACACAGTCGGCACCCAGACTGAGCAACTCGTCGATGTCGTTGGTGGCTGCCACCCCGAGCGGTTCGATTCCCACAAGCTCACCGGCGTCTTTGCCGACCTTGTCTGGGCTGTGTACCCACAGTCCGACGAGTTCTAGATCTGGGTGATTCGCAATCAGGCGAGTGGCATGGTGGCCTACGTTGCCGGTACTCCATTGAATGACGCGATAAGTCATGGTGTCCTTCTGATGGTTCGTCAAGCTTCTATGTGGTCCTCACTATCGCACGTGAACCACAGATCGCGCCTGCAGCGGAAAATCGACAGTATGTGTCGAAAAACCGCTCCAGACGCCGGCGGAGTCCACCTATCCGACTGAGTTTCCGTACATCCAGCCGAGCGGGTCGCTGATCAGTTCGAGGCGTTCGCCGTCTGGTCCCAGAAAGTACAGCGAACTTCCCGAGACATGGTCGTAGCTCACCCCGGCTTTGTCGAGCCGATCTCGAGCGGCCTCCCACTGCGCTGGCTCCATCGAGATCGCAATGTGATGCAGGCCACCGAGCACCTCTGCATACGGGCCGAGATCAACTCCCGGAAGGTCAAAGAACGCAAGGTTGTTGCCAATGCCGATGTCGAAGAAGAAATGAGTAGAGCCCCGGTAGTCGCGGTTTTCGAACATCTCGATGAGCGGAAACCCCAAAAGGCCATCGTAAAATCCTACGGTTGTTTCCACATCAGAGCAGATCAAAGCTACGTGGTGCAGGCCGCGTGCGCTTGAAGCGAGGCGAGCGTTCGAAGCCTTCAGGTACTGCGCCGAAATGGCTTCTCTGCGCTCTGTGAGCTCTGCTCGCTGTGTTCCCTGAAGTCCGTGATCTGTCATGTGTGGCTCCTTGTGGTCGCTTGCAGGTTATGTGGTGACTCGAAGGCAGTCCGGCCGCAACCTAGGTGATGTCGCGTCGATTCAAGCTAGCTAAGCCCACAGCGCAGATCGCAAAAGCGGCTGCGGTGAGGAGTGCAAAGGGCGTTGGAGTGGCGGCTACTCCGGGGAGTCGCGGTACATGAGCGAACGGGGAAACATCCAATACCCATTGAGGCAGGTTGAGCAGCGGGCCTAGCTCTGCCAGCAGAATGAACCCAGAAAACATCACCCACCCCAGGACGATCAGCCTTGGCGCAATGCCAAGTACAGCAACCGTGATGGCCGTCAGAACCCAGGCCGCTGGAAGTTGTGCGAGCGAAGCAAGTGCCACCCGGCTGACTTCGTTTGGCTCACCACTTTGAATGGCGCTAGTTGCCCCGGCGGCGATTCCCACCGCTAGAAGCAGCGCCGCTGTTCCGAATGCAGCGATCAAGATATGCCCAAGTGCCCACCGGGTCCGGCTCACTGCTGTTGCGAGCACCGCTTCGGCTCGATGCTCGCGTTCTTCAGCAGCTAGGCGCATCACTACTTGAATTCCGAACGCGCTCGCAAGGATTCCGCCAAAGCTCAGTTCGATGGCCAAGAACGCGTCGACCAGCCCCTTTTCACCGCCGAGTTTTGTGATGAACTCACGGGCGGTCGGATTGTTGAGGAAGTCACCGACGCTTGAAGCGATTCCGCCGATCATCAGGCCGAGCAAAACAAATGTGATGAGCCATCCAACAAACGCGCCACGCTGAAGCCTCCAGGCCAAGGCCATCGGCGAGCGCAAGCGGGCTGCTGCACCTGCTGGGCCTGAGCGAGTCTGAAACAGGCCGGCCCCAAGGTCTCGGCGACTAGCGAGTACCAGTGCAACGGCACCTATGGATATCGAAAAACACAGACTCAGCAGCAGTACCGGCCACTGATCACCTGCGAAGGGCCGTACCTGCTGAGCCCAGCCAATTGGCGAGATCCAGCTAGGCCAACCCGGACCATGGTCGGATCCGAACACCGAATCGCCAACGGCGCGCAGCGCATAGCAGGCAGCAAGCACCACCGAGGCAAGAGCGGTTGCTGTGCGCGCGCTGCTCGAGAGCTGAGCGCAAACGGCGGCGATGGCTCCAAAGGCGAGTCCGGCCCCGGCCCAAGACAGACCAAACGCAAGAGACCCACTAGCCGGAAGGCCGACTGCAACTAAGAGCAGCGCAGTCAACAGGGCGAGCACCAGATTGGCAAAGACGATGACTGCAGATGCGGAGCCCAGAGGTGCAAGTCGTCCCACGGCGGTTGCGCTGAGCAGCTCCATCCGTCCTGAATCCTCTTCTGCGCGTGTATGACGAGTCATCAAAATGATGGACAGCAGAGCGACGCAGACGCCTCCGAACCCACCCATCTTGATCATGGAGACTGCCCCTAGCGAGGATGTGTCATAGACCCTCCCGTAGATGGCGATCAACGGCGCTGAGCTATTGATTGTGTTCCCTGCAGCGATACGCGACCCAAGCGTTGGGTACAGGTCTGCCGTTGCTTGCGCTGAAACCGCAGCGGTAAGGGCGAATACCGAAATCCAAGCAGGAAGAAGGATGCGGTCTCGCCGCATTGCCAATCGGAACAGGCCGACCGTGCCCGAGAACCCATTCTCGGAAGCAGTCATGCTTGGGTCTGGGTTTGGGTCTGGGTCTCCGTTGTTGGCCCAGTCGTTGGATCTGCGTAGAAGCGTAGGAAGAGTTCTTCTAGGGTCGGCGGTTGACTGTTCAGGCTGATAACGCCCACTTGTGCCACCTGCCGCAGGACGCCGTCAAGAGCCGACTGCTCAACTTGGCAGCTGACCTGAGTTACTGCGTCGGTGCTACCAGCCACAGCCGGGGGGAGCGACTCAACCTGCAGGTCATGAACTCCGGCCATCTGACCAAGTCCTTCAGGCGGTGGCCCTGCAAGCTGGAGGCTCAAGAAGGTGCGGGACAGTTGCTGAAGATCTGCCAAAGCCCCGGTCTGCACAGTTCGGCCGGAACGGATGATGGTGACCCGCTCACATACGGCCTCAACCTCAGCCAAAATATGACTTGAGAGCAGCACCGTGCGCCCATTGGCGCTCTCATCCATGAGGCACTGCCGAAAACTCGCCTCCATGAGCGGGTCTAAACCAGAGGTTGGTTCGTCAAGCAGAAGCAGTTCAACATCCGAGGCAAGCGCAGCCACGAGAGCCACTTTTTGCCGGTTTCCCTTTGAGTATGAGCGACCTTTTTTAGTCGGATCGAGTTGAAAGCGTTCGAGCAAGGAGGATCGGCGCTGCTGGTTCAGTCCGCCTCGCATGCGGCCAAGGAGATCAATGATCTCGCCGCCGGAAAGGTTCGGCCAGAGCGCCACGTCGCCCGGCACATATGCCAAGCGTCGGTGAAGCTCAACCGCATGTTTGAAGGGGTTAGCGCCGAGTAGTTCTACTGTGCCGCTGTCCGCTCGAACGAGGCCAAGGAGAATCCGCAGAGCGGTGCTCTTGCCAGATCCGTTTGGCCCGAGGAATCCGTGTATCTCACCTGTTTGCACGGTGAGGTCAAGTCCATCGAGAGCCCGTGTAGATCCGAAAGTCTTGACCAACTCTCGCACCAGAATCGCAGGCATGTTTCGAGACTACTTCCTAGCTATCACGACCGGGTGCCCCGATTGCACCGCCCGTCTGGAGCGCAAAATCGACAGTATGTGTCGAAAAAGCGCCCCAGACTCGGGTGGCCGGCAGCTCAGCGATCAACCCTTTTCCTCGAGGCCGTCGAGGGCGATCAGCAGGCGACTCTGAAGCACTGCAAACCATTGGAAAACCACCCCGTGCAGTTTCTGCTCATCACTCGTCTGCGGTAGTCGACCGAATGCAAGGTCGGCACCCCATTGGCTGTGCCACTGAATCGCAGAGGGGTCTAGGCCGGCTGCGTGAATCTTGCGAACCTGAGACATCGCGATACGCCTGCCAGCCTCTGCCTCTTCCTGCACCTGTTCTGGGTCCTTGATTGGCTGCAAATTGGGAGGCTCGTTACTGCTTTCGCCAGCAGTTGCCGTCAGGTTGTTCACCAATTGTGTTGTCTCGACAAAACTCAGCATCGCGACGCCCAAGCGCCGAGCCGCCCGAGCCGTTGGTCCGCGAAGCTCAAAAAGCTCTGGAGCGTCAATCGTTTGTTGGTCACCTGATTCGCTGATGAGTTCCGTCAGGTAACGACTGCTGCTGGTCTCTAGACCCAGACTCTTGGCGTAGATGCGATTCGATGTGGCGGCGTAATTGAGAAGATCTACATACGCGTTGAGCAGGTCCACCGTGGCCTTGGTGTCGGTCATGGTCCTCACGCCTAGATACTGAAGAGACTCTGCATCGGCTGTCATGTAGGTCTCTGCTTCAAATTGGGCCACCTCAAGAAACTGCGCAATCTCTACAAGTTCAGCGAACGTGGCCACGGCCTTGAGGCGATCCTGAACAATGTTGATTGAGGACAGTGCAAAGTCTCCCCAGGCCAATGTGGCGCCAAGGGCTGGGAGTTGTGCGATTTTGGTCACCGGGAACTCTGCTGTGCGGCGAATCTCGGCGTTGATCAGTGCTCGCGATTCCTCGGCCTCCAGCACAACCTGTGCGGTGAGTTCAACGAGCGGCGTGTCGCGCTCGGCTGCGAAAGTGGCTGAGACTGTCTGCCGGCGTGCTGCTAGCGAAGCTTCGGCAGCGGCGGTAAATGCCAGGACTGGATCCTTCTGCGCAAGTGCCGTTTCGGCAGCCTCAATCAACTCTGCAACTGAAGGGGACTCTGCAACCGAAGGGGACTCTGCAAGTTCGGGTGGCTCGGCTGCCGCGGGTGGCTCGGCAAGTGCGGGTGGCTCGGCAAGTGCGGGTGGCTCGACTGCCGTCGATGGTGTGGTCGTGTCGGACTCAAACCCCGATGACCCAGAACCCAATTCGGGCTGCAGAGAATTCTGGACTGCTTGAGCCGAGACGATCAGCCCTTCGCTGCGGGTTCTCAGGAGT
>WLJI01000111.1 GCA_009701845.1 Actinomycetota bacterium | reverse complement strand
TTTTTGTTGTGCGCCCCCTGGGACTTGAACCCAGAACCTGCGGATTAAGAGTCCGATGCTCTGCCAATTGAGCTAGAGGCGCATGTTGTTCTGCCGACCCGGATCGGCAGAACAAGTTTGTAGTTGCCCGGCGGCTTCAAGCACAAGTGCAGTCGGCCGCCGGGCCTTGGGGTGACCGAGGGGACTCGAACCCCCGACATCCAGGACCACAACCTGGCGCTCTAACCGGGCTGAGCTACGGCCACCATGACAAGGTGACTGATCATATACGGTTCAACCGAATAGTCGAAGCCGGAGACTTCTCAGCTTTTGAGCAGTGCTTGGCTGTAGGTGACTCTTGCTCGGTATGCTCAACTAGTGCTCGGCAATAGTTCTCGAAAGGTAAAGCTCTCTCTGAGTGCGCTTTTGGCAGTAACCCTTGGGGTGATAGCTGCTTTTGCGCTCAGTTCCCCGGCTACCTCGACTGTCGCTGTGTCGGCTGCTCCGCCTACTACTGCTGCCCCGACTACGACTGCCCCGACTACGGCTGACCCAACTACTGCTGCCCCGACTGCTCCTGCCCCAACAACTGCTGCCCCCACTGCTCCTGCCCCCACTACTGCTGACCCAACTACGACCGGAGATTCCGTTCTCAGCAAGGCAGTCGCTCATCGCGGAATCAAGCTGAACCCTGCGTGGCCAAAGACGCTTACTCTCTTGACCGACTCAGTCGGTCTTGGAGTGAAGGACATCCTCCCTGCGGCTCTTCCCGATTGGACGGTTGATGTTCGCGGCCGGCCTGCACTCATGTTGAAGGCGGCGAATGCAGAGTTAGCTGCGGACCCTGCGCCCGTCGGGTCGGTTGCGGTCGTCGCTCTTGGATACAACTCACTTTGGGGTAAAGACCGTGATCGCTACGATATTTGGGCAGCTCAGTTCAGCCGCGAGGCGGATGCCCTCATTGCGACCCTGAGGCAAAAGGGTGCCAAGAAGATTGTTTGGGTCACCCTTCGAGACCCTGACCCCTCTCTGATCCCCCCTGCAGCACTTGAGCAAGCACAGAAGTACAACTGGTATTTTCCCTACGTGAACGAGCAGCTTGATGCACTTGCGCAACGTGACCCAACCGTGACGCTTGCCGATTGGGCAGCTGTATCGAACCTGCCGGGGCTCACCTACGACGCCATTCACCTCAAGACCCTTGGTGCCAAACTGATGGTAGAAACCATCAAAGCTGGGGTTGGTCTTCCAACGACGTCGATTCCGGGTTTGTAACCCGTGTTGACGTCTGCTGTGCTTAGCGTGACAAGATCAACGCTCAACACAACACAAGAGACACTCTTGTCGGCAGCCCTCGTAGCTCAGATGGATAGAGCAACGGACTTCTAATCCGTCGGTCGTTGGTTCGAATCCAACCGAGGGCACTGCAAACTTTCCCCGCTTACTAGATCCCGGGCAGGTCTTCTTCTAGGCCAAGCCAGATTTGCGCAGCGTCGATGTAGGTCTTCTCGCTGATAAACGCGTGCTGCGTGCCGGTGTACAAGTCTCGGAAAGCACGCTCCATACGGCTGCCGTCGCGAATGGCCGTTGTGCCGGCTGCAAGGTGAGCCCATTGGCCAACCTCTCGTGATGCCTCTGTTGCATAGGTGGCCGCTACGCGCATGTCGGCACGCATCTTGGGTGTGAGTTCTTCGCCCGAAGCAAGTGCTTGTTCCACAGACCCGAAGGTGTCGAGTACCCCAGCGCGAGCTGCGCGCCACATTCCGGTGAAGTGGGCCAAGTTGCGCTGAAAGGTGTTGCGAAGTGCCAGTGTTTCCATATCCGACATGCGGGCCTTCTTGAGCGCCAGATCTGCAACATCGTCCAACATGCTTTTTGATACGCCCAGCGCCCAAGCAGCGTGGCCTGCAGCCGTGATCGGCATGATTCCCATACGGAACAGCGGGCTAGTTCCGCGCTCCGGGGTGCGAGTAAACAAGGGGAAGCATCGTGACTCGGGAACAAAGACCTCGGTCACCGCGTAGTCGTAGCTACCAGTTCCTCGCAGGCCCTGCACATGCCATCCGTCGGTGAACTGCACTTGCTCACGGGGAACGAGCGCCGCGCGAATTTCGGTGAGTTCAAAGATCGCCTCGCCGTCAATGACCGGAAAGAACCCGCACGCAATGTACTTGGAGTGAGCAGTTCCTGATCCAAAGTTCCAAGAGCCAGACAGCGTGTAACCATCGCCAGTTGATTCGCCTGACCCATTCGGAAAGAACTGCCCTCCGACAGTCACCCGATCAAGCGGATTGCCGAAGAGTTCCTGAAAGCCCTCCTCGGGCAGGTAAGCCGATGCAGCCATCGCCGAGGGCATATTTGCAATTCCGATCCACCCCAATGCGCCGTCTTGAACTGCCATCTCTATCCAAGTCTCAATCACCTCGGTAAGGTTCGGCTCGCACCCACCTGCCTGTGGAGTATTCAAAAACGACAACAGGCCGCTCTCCCAGAGTGCATCCACAAGGGGTGCAGAGATGGTTCGCTGCGACTCGCTCGCAGCTGCTTCGATCTGGCTGATTTCACGGAGGCTTCTTGCGGCAGCGGGGCCGTCGAGAGTCAAAGTCATAAACAGGTTGTAGCAGAATCATCGCGGTAAACACTGTCGGCAGGGTTACCTGAAAGGGTGCGTGTTCTGCCAACATCGCGTAGGTGCCTACCAAGTTGCCGCTCATTCTCTTGCCGCCATCAGAAGGAAAGGCTCCTGGTGGAACCGGCCGTGAGTGGAACGCAGATTCCATGGGGCTCCAACTCAGAGACCCGAGCGGCTCGAACTGCCACGAGATTGTGATCAAGGCCTTAGCTGTTGCAATGGCTGGAAACAGCGCACAACGGGGCAAGCTGCTCGGGGTGAAAGGCGTAGCACTCGAGTCAGCAACGCTTGCGAATCAAACGCTGCTGACCTCGCCGACGTTGCCAGCAATTGAGCGCTACACCGGGGTGCTGTACGAGGCACTCGATGCGCCAACACTGCCGGCTGCAGCAAAGAAGCGGATGGCAAAGAGCATCCTCATCTTTTCGGGCCTCTGGGGGGCTGTGACCCCTGCTGATCTCATTCCCGATTACAAGCTCAAGATGGGTGCCTCCTTGACAGGACTAGGCAAGCTTTCGACCTGGTGGCGTCCAAGGCTGACTCCTCAGGTGACGGCGCTCGCTCAGGGCCGTCAGGTGTGGAACCTGCTCCCACTTGAGCACAACGCTGCTTGGACTCCGCCCCCGGAGCAGGATCAGATCACGGTGAAGTTCTTTGAGCGCCGAGCAGATGGGTCGCTAGTTGCGGTTTCTCATTGGAATAAGTTCTTAAAAGGTGCGCTGCTGCGTCACCTCTTGGAGCACCCCGAAACCACGCCGAGCAGTCTTGAAAGCTGGCAGCATCCCTCTGGGTACCGTTTAGATCCTTTGCTCACGCAAACACGCGGTGCTGTCAGGTTGCTCTCCTTCGTTCAGGAGTAGCAGGCGACTGCAGCTAGCTCGACTGCAACTGAGCCAGCCCGACTGCAACTAGGCCACCCGCGGAGGGTAACTTTGCAAGGTGATGATGCTCGCAGAGGTGGAGACTTTTCTTTCAAGACCCATCGCTCCGACGCGTCGTGTTGCGCTTGGCAACCTTGAATTGCCTGTAGATCCTGCCCCAGGGTTTGGAGGGATTTTACTTGGCGCTATCGCAGCAAGGTTTGCTCCAGAGATTGACTCCGAGATGCATGCCGAGCTGTTGCACCTGATGTCTCAACTCGAATCGGGCAACAGCATTCCGCAGCCCAAACTCCGTCACCGGCTTCAAGAGGACACCGTTGGATTGCAGCGCTGCGTTCATCGGGTGATCGGCGAGGGGGAACACCTGGAGTTTCACTTCGACGAGGAGCAAGGCACACCTGCACAACACGTGTTATGCGCCGTGTATGCCGCAGCCCGGGTGCCTTGGGACGTTGTCCCGGCGGTGATGTCGACGGTACACAAGGGGCTGATGTGGAAGGGTGGCAGTGAGTCTGCGCTGCTGGCGTACCTCTCGGGACGAAGTGGTGTCATGGCGATTAGTTCTGTGGGGGATCCGATCTCTTGGGCGCTGTCCATGCTCGACCTGCGCAACCCCGACACTGCTTCACCGACAAGAAAAGATGTGCAACGGGCGTTTCGTACCCGGCTGCGCGCCGCTCACCCAGACCATGGCGCCTCAGATGATGCCGCAGCTGCGCGCATCGCCGAGTTAACAGAAGCCCGGCGCATTCTGCTGGGCTAATCGCCGATCCATTCGCCCATCTAGTCGACTCAGAACCGGGCGACTTATGGGTTGATCTCTTCGAGTTCTTTTCCTCGAGTTTCTGGAAGCGCAAGGGCCACGAAAGCAGCAGCAATCGGGGCGAGTGCCAACAGCGTGAAAGTAAGCCCGTAGCCCCGCGCATCAATTGATGACCCTGCAAGAAGAAGGCCGATCACAGAACCCGCAACGGCAATTGCGGCAACAGCCCCGCGTACTTTGCCTCGGTGCGAGGTGGGAAACAGTTCTGGCGCAATGACCGCCAAGGCTGGAGCCGCCATGCCGCCGATGACTGAGCCGAGCACCGAGGCGAACCACATCGGCACGCCGACAACCGAGAAAAAGATTGCATTGAAGATTCCAATGGCGAGCAGTCCGGGAACGATCGTGGCTTTTCTTCCATGCTTATCGGCGAACCGCCCACCAAGAAGCACTCCGACTCCGCCGGGGGTAGACGTTGCAAGAACAAACAGCGTGATCATGATGGCGCTAAACCCAACCTCGGTGCGCAAGTAATCGTTTTGCAGCTGCGAGGCCGGTGCAAGAAAAACGTTGAGTAGAAAGAAGATTCCTGCAACAAGGGCAAAGCGCCAGATGCTGATGCTGCTAGCTGTTGAGCGCTTCTCTGATGCGGCGATAAGGGGAGCCAGAGGCTCAGCAGCAATTTCTGTGCCAAGCGCAGCTAGCGCAACGGACTCGCGATCCTCGGCGAGTTTCGCAAAGCGCTTACTTTCGGGTAGGTGCTTGCGAACATTCCAAATAAGTGGAAGTGACATCCCAGCAACTACAAAAGTCAGGCGCCAACCCCAACTGCCTAGGTCTGCCAAGGGAAGAGTCATCACAATGATCCCGGCGCCAAGGCCGTACGCCAGAGTGCCCAGGCCTGCAACCATGGCGCGCGAACCAGGCGGCATTTCCTCAACGGCGATGGTGTCGGCGCAGAGTAGGCCTGCAATGGCCAAGTTTCGAGAGAAGAACTGCAGTGCACCCACTGCCCAAAGGCTTGGAGCGAGCGCCGTAACCAGAGTGAGTGCCGCAGCAAGCAAAAAAGAGGCCAGTGCCACTTTGCGCCTTCCGATGCGGTCGGCAAACACCATCACCAGAAGCGTCACCACCACGCCGATGCGGACCACTGCTAGCAAGGTGGTCTGTTGCGTTGTGGACCCGTTGCCAAGGTCTCCGGCAACAAAGGTCAGCACCTGCGAGAGCAGTCCGTAGAGCAACCCGCCAACCATGTTGAGCAAGGTGACCGATGCAACCAGCGTTGCCTGACGAGCAGACAGGCGATCAGGGGTCAGCCACCACGGGCGTCGGGTGGTTTGAAGACCGTCAGCTAGTGCCCTGCGAACCGGGATCGAGTACAACCACCGCCAATAGGGAATCGCAAGTTGGTACTCAACCGTCTGCTCAACGGTAAACCTGTGCTCATTGTCCGACGCGATTTCGGTTGCCGGTTCTGTCGGGACCGGCTCCCAGCGCACGGTTCGTTCACAGGTCACGAACGGCCCAGACTCAAGGCGCAGAGTCGAAGTTCCCGGCTGTGTGAGGTCTGCCTCCACCTGCGGGTCCACCTCCAAGAGAAGCACGTCATCACGAGGTTTCAAGCGGTGCAACAAGTCAGACTCTGAGCAGTCAGAGAGATTGTGAATCCTCGCCATATGGTCCCCGTGGTTGACAGCAGAGAGATCTCGCCGCAGATCAGATCTTAATGAGCAAAATCAGGTCATACTGAAGACGTGTCTCGACTCGTCATTCGGCCATCAGCCCCACTCTCTGGTGAGGTCACCATCAGCGGTGCAAAAAACTCGGCTCTCAAGCTGATGGCAGCTTGCGTCCTTGCAGAGGGACGCTATGTACTGCGCAACGTTCCGGCGATCTCAGACGTGGAGTACATGTGCGCGTTGTTAGAAGCAATGGGGATGCAGACCCGCCGCAGAGAAGATGGCGCTCTAGAGATTATTCGCGGTCCGCAGATCATTCCTGAAGCGCCCTATGAACTTGTGGAGCGGATGCGTGCCTCGAGCGCCGTACTGGGCCCGCTGCTTGCAGCAGTTGGCGAGGCACGAGTTGCAATGCCGGGGGGTGATGACTTTGGTGCCCGCCCGATCGACATGCATCTTCAGGGACTTGAATTACTTGGGGCTGAGTTCACCCTCAACCACGGAATCATTCAGGGGCGGGCAAAACGGCTAGTGGGCACCGAGGTCGTGCTTGACTACCCGAGCGTGGGCGCAACCGAGAATTTGCTGATGGCAGCAGTACTCGCAGAAGGACGTACAACGGTTCGTAACGCTGCACGAGAGCCCGAGATTGCAGATCTAGGCGCATTCCTGAACCGCATGGGCGGGCAGATCCTTGGTGCTGGCAGCTCGGTGGTGACCATCGACGGAGTGAGCGAACTGCGAGCAGTTGAGCACACCGTGATTCCTGATCGCATAGAGGTCGCAACCTTCCTCTGTGCCCTAGGAGTAGCAGGTGGCGAACTCACGCTGCAGCATGTTCGACCAGATCACTTAGACCTGCTTGTAGAGAAGTTGGGCGCTATGGGAATGCGAATCTCGCCTGAGCCCGATGGCCTGTGGGCAATGGCAAGTGGCCGCCCTCGCCCCACGAACGTAGCTACCTTGCCGTACCCCGGCTTGGCTACCGATTACTTGCCTTTGTTAGTGGCGCTTCAGTGCTTCAACACGGCGACTAGCTATGCAACCGAAAACGTTTTTTCGGGAAGGTTCAGGTATGTGGGCGAACTCGCACGCATGGGAGCACAGGTACGCGTAGATGGCCACCATTTGGTCATCGATGGCGTTGAGCGTCTTTCTGGTGCTCCGGTTCGAGCGCTAGATATTCGCGCTGGTGCAGCGCTTGTTGTGGCGGCCCTCGGTGCCGAGGGCGAGACCGTGATTTCTGAGGCTCACCACCTCGATCGTGGGTACGAAGGATTCACAGACCGTTTGAGTGCAGTAGGTGTGCAGATCGAACGCCTGGATTAGCGCGGGCCGCCGCGTGGGTTCTTTGGAGCCGATTCTTTGGGAGTGCTGTCTTCGGAATCGACTCGATCGCCAAGTTTGGCCGCGCGCTGGTTGGCAAAATAGAGCAGAGCCGCGAACACACCAACAGGAACGAGCACCATCAGGATTTCGTCCCAACCACCTTGGTGAGCCAAGAGCAAAGAATCAAGCATCTGGAACACAAACCTAGTCTGCGGGGTTGTTATAGGGGCAAGGACGAACCATCATCTAGTAGCTAGTTCTGAATGCAGCTAGCAATGAGTACCGCTAGTGATCAATACAGAGGCCTGTGCCAGTGGGTGCAGTTCCTACCCCCCCCCGTGAGTGAAGTAGGCGTCGTGCAGTCTGAAGTTGAGGTAGTAATCGAGATCATCCGGCCAGCTATTCAGGCCGATGGTGGGGACATCACTCTGATTGATGTTGACCAAGACACTGGCATCGTTGTTGTGGAACTCTCTGGTGCCTGCGTGAGTTGCCCTGCATCCACGGTGACGATGAAGGCAGGTATTGAGCGGATCATGATGGATCGCGTTCCCGGCGTGACTGCCGTTGTTCAGCCTGGCGAAGACGCTGAGCTTGGAACTGCTGTCACCCTGTAACTGTCACCCTGTAACTGCTGACCTAGCTGCAGCTAGCGCAGCGGCCGAGTACATCAAGACGATGGTGCTCGGCTGTGAAGCCCACAGATTTTGCCGCAGTTTCTAAGGCGCTATCCATCAGGTCTTCGACCTCGTCGCTCAGTGTTATGTCGGCCACGCGGCCGCATTGGGTGCACACCAGATGATGATGATGAGAGCTCAGGTCCTCGGCAAGTTCGAAGTGGCTGTACTCATCCCCGGCGATGAGTCTGTGCACCACGCCGGCTTGAATGAGTTCGGTCAGGTTTCGGTAGGCGCTACTTTGGGCCAAGTTGGGGTCTTGCTGCAGGATTTCTGGAATCGTGAGGGGTCGATCCGAGGAAGCAAAAATCTCTACCAGCGCGCGGCGAGAAGAGGTATAACGGAGGTTCTGTGATCGGAGCCGTTGAGAAGCAGTGAGATGGAGTTCCTCATCAGACTCTTGAGCAGAATGTTCGGCGCCTTGTTCTGCTGTTTGGCTGTTAGCGCGCTGCTGAGACCGACTGCTTGTCTGTGGGGACATTCCACAAGGGTAGCCGGGAGAAGAGAACTAAGAACACATGAGAATGGGCAGTAGGGGATTACTAGAGGGAAGTTCGCAATGAATGCTGAACGGCCACAATTGATTGGTTTGCCAACTCGCATTCGCCTTTCCGAGGTGATTGGGAGCGGAAGTTTCTGCACTGTTTGGAAAGCCAGAGACTCCCAAACGGGGCAGGATTTTGCGATCAAACTACTTTCCGTTCAGTCTGGCGGAGCGCTCGCTTCAGAGCGGTTGGAGCGTGAAGCAAGAGCGCTCTCTCGGCTGAATAAACT
>WLJI01000110.1 GCA_009701845.1 Actinomycetota bacterium | reverse complement strand
TAGCGGTTTGCCACGAGTTCGATGGTGGCCTCGAGGCATCGGGGGTCCACGGTGCCAGGCACCAGAATGAACTCGTCCACGCCCGCTGACTCGGCATCATCTAGAGCTAGCAACAGCCGATCTGGGTTCCAAACCGGTGCGTCATCAGACATTGCCTGAGCAAAGCCTCGACCAAAGATCTCTAGGTAGTCATAGGTGAACCCACCCAGCGTGGCTTGTGAATCCTCGACTCCAAGGGCATAGAAGCAACCGCTCACAATGTGCGGCGCATCGCTTCTGCCCTCGGTCAACCAAGCCTGATTCGCTGCCGCTGCGGCCACCGCCATGCCCTCGGCGTTGGCATCTATAGAGAACCCAGAAATCCCGTCGGCCCACTTGGCTGCACGTGCCAAGGCCTTTGGTCCCATCGCCCCAGCCAGCAATGGCGGGCCACCGGCTTGTACAACTGGGGGTCCAAGCGGGTCGGCCCCCTCGAACGCTGGCTCTCCCGCCCAAAGCGCCCGGAGTTGAGCCACCCCGTCATCTAGGCGTTGATGGCGGCGCTCCATGCTTGCGCCAGCAGCCAAATAGTCATGCTCGCGTCCACCAATCCCCACACCAACGGTGAGCCGGCCATCGCAGAGCACATCAAGGGTTGCAATCTGCTTGGCAATCACCGGGATCGGGTGCGTGGGAAGCACAATCAGGTTGACAAAGACGCGCACGTTCTCGGTGAGCGCCGCTGCCGCTGCATTGGTTACCAGCATCTCTTGATTATGGAAAGTGATGCGCTCGCCGCAAGAGATTGAGGAGAACGGCCCGGAGTCAATGCCCCGGCACCAGTCAAGGGTGGTGGCCCGGGTATACCCGCGGGCCATGGTTGGGAGCGCAACGCCGATCTGCATGCCGCGAGATTAGGGCGCTCTCACCACACCGACCTAACAGCGGCTCAGGCCTTCTAGGGCGAGCAGTTTCCGTTTCGGCCACACACCGTCCACTCGAGCACCACGGGAACTGCGGTTGGCGCATCCCGATTGAGTGCCACCACGGCAGAGAGTTTGGCTTCGCCGCCGACTGAGGCAGTCAGGCGCACCTTGCGTATATTGCTCTCTGGTTCGGTGCAGCACACCACGTCTGCTGTTGCCCCCGGCGCCATCAAGCTGCCGAGACTATTGAGTTGGAGCTCGCCGCCGAACAACGAGGCCCCAGAGGCTTTGCCGTTCCAGTGCAGATCAAGGGCAACATTTTTCAGGTAGGCAGCGCCAAAGAAGTTGGCTGAGGCTGGCCCGCCTGTAGCACCGCCAGCAGGGATCGCAGCATCTGAATCAACCGTTAGCTGAGATTTAATGACCGGCCCAGAGTAGGAGTCCGAGGTTGCCACAAGACCAACATATTGAGTTCCCACCGGCTGAAAGTACGTGCACTGATAGTTCGGTGGCCCTGATGGAATCGCGCAATCAAGGCGATAGCTCACACTCAACGCTGCACCGAACAAGACAACGGCACTGCGCTGAGCGGCGGTGAGTTGCACCCCACCGCAGGAGCTTTCACTCTGGCTAACTAGGGGAAAATAGTTGTCCCCCGCTTGGTTCGACACGCCATTGAAGCTTCTTGTACAGACGGTCCGATCGGCTGGATTCACCGCATCATTGAGCGTGAGGGTAAGTGTTGTCTGACCTGGCAGTGTTGACAGATTGAGGCCCTGCGCCTGCGTGCCGAGTTGCTTGATCACTACCCCCAACGACTCAAGGTGAGAGTCCGAGGCAAAGACACCTCCTCCAGAAATGCCGCCTACAAAATTATCAAAATTGTCCATGGAGAAGGCCCGTGTGAACGACTGCTCAGGCCGACCGGCACAGACCGGATTTGGCATGCACAACGTAGAGAGTCTTGTGGTCGCGGTGTCATTGACCCGAGCGTTCTCTACCGTCACCCAGTCACCTGCGGGGGTAGCTTCCACCGAGGTTGCCGAGCCCACCCAAGGGTTTGCAACCACTTGCACGTTCCAGACACTGAGCGCCTGCGCTTGGCCTGCGGTAAGCGTTGCTGCTGAACAGATGTTGAGTGGACAAATTCGAGCGTACTTATAGTTGTAGGTCACCTCTAGTTGGGCGCCGTCTAACTGTTCTCCCAAGGTGATCAGCGTTTTACAGGAGCCCGCGAGCAATTCATAGGTCGCAACTCGACCCTTATCTGGCGCGCCGGCAACTGCGGGAACCGAGCAGGTCTGGCCGTTAGCCAAAGTCACCGAGAATGCCGCCGTGCGAGCTTGTACCCCGCTGACGTTATTGTTGGTCTCGTTCCCGGTGACGTTGAGTGCGGCTGAGCCAACTGCACCACTCATTGCACTCGCTAGGGTCACCGTGAACGTCTTTGTTGAGGTGCAGGTTGTCCCTTGTGGGTACCCAGCAGCAAAGGAACAGGTAAATGAGGCCGATGAGGCCGGGACGGCGCTGGGGCCAGCTAGAAGGTTTGCGGCGTTAGAAAAGTTGCCGGCGGGAGACACTGCGCTCACGGAGGTGACCTGCGTCGGGACGGCAGTCTGCTGCAGCAAAGCTGGATACGGGGCACCACCGTCAACTGCAGTACCGGACAGATATGGGCAGACAGCGAGCCTGCCTGCAAGGTGACGAAACTCTGTGCGGCCAGACACAATGATGCTCGCCCCCGGGATTGCTGGGTCACAAGCCTGAGGGAAATTTGCAGCAGTTGCACCAGCACCGGCGGGGTCCCAGCCGTTGGCCTTCCCGAAGACAAAAGTTGAGCTGGGATTGTTCAGGATGAGAGCGTGCTGATTGGGCGCAGGTGCGCCAGCAATCACGGTATTTGCATCAAAGTAGTAGCGCCCATAGGGGAAGTAGAAGGTCTTATCGAGACAGGCTGCAGGACCGCGACCGAACCATTCATTGAGTTTTTCGACTGCGTTCTGGTCGTACTTACCGGGCGAAAAAGTTATGACCGAAGATGCCGGGCAACCCGCCAATGCCGACAAGTCGGGAGAAGTTGGAACGGACTCATCGATTGCATAGTCCTGAGCTACCGAAACGGGTACTAGCAGTGGGTCTCCGCAAGTCGCTCCGGCAGTAGCCCGAACGGTGGTTGCGGCCACAGCGGCCACGCCGTCCAAGGCCCCGCAACTTCCACCTGCGCCTGACACTGCTCCGATCCCCTGTGCTGCCTGAACGAATGTGCCGCGTACGTCAAGCGCGGGGGTGCCCGCAGAGTCGGAGCGAAGCGGTGCTGCACCACCTTTGGAGCTGAGGTTTCCGTTGAATTTCAGCGCGCTCGACCCCTGATGAACCAGGGTTGGCTTTGCATCGTCAATCGAGGGCTGCAGCGAGGCCCACGGCCAAGACTTCCAGTCGAACGTACCTTTGTACTCGCTCCCCGAGAGCTTGATATCGCCGGCAGACTTTCCTAGTTCATCGGCTGCACTGCTACAGGTGACTGTGGCGGTATCGATGCGGCCCGAGGACTCAAATGGCAGCGAGAGGCCGGCAGCAGCGGGCACTCCGGGCGCACACGCATTAGCCGGGTTGGTTTGGTTCAAGCGGAGCTGATTGATGGCCGCTGTTACTGCTCCGTCCGCAGCGCGGGCTTGGCGAGCTGCCTCTTCTTGATTCTCCGTGATTTGGATTGTGGTCAGCATCATGGCGAGCAAGGCCGCAATAACAATCGAGGTAATTGCGATTGAAGCCAGAACTGCCATCAGCACAAACCCGCTCTGCTCTCGCAGACCGCTCAGATCGCGCCGCCCAAGATGACGAAGAGAGATTCTCTGAATCGCGGAGCGCATTAGGGGCCCACCAACGGAATTGAGATCCACTCGGACCAGGCCACAGTTCCGTTTGCATCGGTGCCAACGCGAGCGCGAGAGGTTGCAAAGCGAGAGCATGGGTTTGCGGGGATTGCCTTTGCAGGGGCAGCACCCGCTGGCACCGGCTGATTGAGGAGCTGCTCGAAACAGTCTGTATCTGTGCGCCACTCGAAGTCGGCTAGGTACCTGCGCGCTCCCGGGACTGCCGCCCAGACAAGCCGATCGCCATTCTCGACCGAAGGCACGGGTGCCGGAGGTTGGCCGCCCACATTGACCACACGGGCGGTGGTAGCAGTGCGAGCGTCACTGGTTGAAACAGTCACCCGCACGGTGTATTGCCCATCGTTGGGGTAGGAATGACCCGGAGCCACACCAGTGCCGATGCCACCGTCTCCGAACTCCCAAATGTACGACGCTGTGTTGCCAGACCCGATGCCGGTTGTTGCTGAGGCATCAAAGCTCTGTTCGGTTGCGACTGCGCCCGCAGAGTTAGTGAAGGAGACCGAGAGCCCTGATGGATTCACCGTGGTGGTGGTAGTCGTGGACCCGCCAGGGCCGACGGTGGTGGTTGGCCCCGAGGGGTTTGCGATCTCGAAGTTTGCAAAGGCGGTGTCCTGAGCCCCCTGAGAGTCAGTAACAATCAGTGTGACGCTGGCCTTGCCGAAGGTGCCAGCTGGAGGTACCACGGTGGTTGAGGCACCAGACGTTGTGACCTGCACTCCAGCGGCTAGTCCGTCTACCGAGGGGTACTCAACAATCCAGTCATACGAGGAAATGCTTCCCTCGGGATCAGAGGACCCAGCCCCATTCAGAGTGAACACGGTGCCGCTCACGCCCGCGAGCGGAGACACCGCTGCAACAGCGGTTGGAGCTTGATTGGTAGTTGAAATCTGCTGATAGGCCCGATTGGTATTGCCAAGATCGTCAGTCACCGTGAGGATGACGCTGTAAAAACCTGGCTGCACAAATGTTGCCGAGGTCTGCGAGGCCCTGGCGTTTGTCACGCTCACGGCGCCGGGGCCATTGAAGTCCCAGTCGTAGCTTGCGGTGCGGCCCGCTGCAACGCTCGACCGAGCTGCGGACAAGCCCACCACAAGCGGTACGCCGCTTTGCGAGGTGATCTGAATCACCGCCGTTGGCATCGCAACGCCCGAGAGGTCTGTTGGAAGTGAGCCTTCGTCGACACGACGCGTAGCGCGAACAGTCACTGTGCGAGTTGTACTTCTTGGAATAACCGAGATCTCGATCTGTCGGCAGGGCTCGTCACCCAACTCGGTTGTACAGGTAGTCACTGTTGAGCCAGGTTGAATGTCGGGGTACACCTGAATTGCCTCGACCAACTCATTGGTGGCCGCGTTACAAGTCCGTCGCCAAAGACTCTGCAGGCGAGGATCATTTGAGTCTGCCGCAGCGCTATACACAACCTTGTAAACCGCAGTACCGCCGGCGATCATCGCGACCTGCAGGTCTCCTCCGCTGCCTGGGTTCTCGGCGCCAGCTACTGCGCTTGGCCCACAATCATTGGCCCAGTTGGGAGGGGTGCCGTTTCCAAATACCGTGGCCTTACCTGCCACTGCTACGTCTTTGGGGAAGTACGCACCGAGCAGACCGGCGGAGGCAGTTCGCAATATGCCATCTTGAATGACGGGCTGCTGCTGGATTGCCAAACCAGTCCAGGCCATAAGTGGCACGAAAACAACACCCGATAGGGCAATCACCAATAACAGTTCAATCAGGGTGTACCCAGATTGAGTTCGGGGCTGTGAGCGACGCTGCCGGATCATGGTGTCACCAAGCGGCCGGTTACTACTTGGGCAGAGCCAGAGCGGCCTTTGAAGTCAACCTGCACCGTGAGTCGCTGGGTTCCCTGATCACCTGCATTCGGACATTGCGCTACGAAGGCAGCTTGATCCTTATTCCAGTACTCAACTTCGGTGATCGAGCGAGTCATATCGGCTTGCGACGGAACCCATTTCGAAGGCCACGCTTCATAGGCAGCCTGATGCGCGGCTGCTGTGGCAACAGCGGGATCCGATGTGCAGGGAGTGTAGGAACTGGCTTTGAGGCTCTCGGTGAAACTGCCTAAGGCCAGCTGAATCTGTTGGCGCTCAGAGGTCGTTGTTGAGGTACTGATCAAGGTGAGCATGCCTGCAGCGAGCCCAAGAATCACTACCCCGACCAGAACAACGCTGACGAGCACTTCCACCAAACTGGCGCCCGTCTGCGCACGGCGACTGTTCATGTGTACCCCCCTCTCAGCGACTCTTCACGGCCGAAGTTCGGCACTTGATTCTTATTGCCGAACCCGGCACGGTCAAAGGACACAAAGCTGGTTCCTGAGAGACAACTCCGAGCTGCAACCCTGACGGACAACCATGGGCTGCAACACTACCGGACACAACTCGCCGAGCTAAGGGGGGAAGCCGGGGAGAAGTACCCAAGCCGCGCCTAATGAGATGAAAAAACCTGCTCGACAAAGTCCGACTCGCTCGGGGTGTCTGTAGGGGGCGCAACCCCTGCCAACGGTACTGAACCCAGCACAGAGCTCGGCGGCTGATACCGCTGGCGATCAAGGATCTGACCTACCCGCATAACTCGAGTGTCTTCAAGTACGAGCGCTAGCGCTGCGGCATAGGCAGTAACGGTTTCTCCTGGCCCTCGTGGTCGACCAGCCGCAGCACCGATGCGTTCGAGTCGGGCCTCTGCAGCGGCATCCCAGTGACTGCGAACAACGGCTCGCCGGCGACGCGTTGTGCGAGCGCGCTCAGATTGTTTGCGAACCCACCGAAGCACTGGGGCTGCAGCCAACACCACCACACCAAGAGCTAGAAGCAGCGCACCTGTTACCTCTCTCCAGTCGCGAGCATCTGCCCCCGGAGTTGCTTCTTGGGTTCCCGCAAGCGGCACATCTGCAGTTGGGTCAAAGGCCACCCATCCCGTGGTGGGAAACCAGACCTCGGCCCAGGCATGAGCATCGCGCTCTCTCACCACAAATCGCCCCGTGGTTGCATCCCAATCCCCCGGCGCAAAGCCCGTGGCCAAGCGTGCGGGCACCCCAACTGCACGAGCCATCACCACGAGCGAACTAGCGATCTGTTCGCACCAGCCCTGTTGTGAAACAAACAGAAAATCATCAACCACGTCAGTTCCCTTTGGAGCGAGCGGAGCATCAAGTGAGTAGGAAGTGTTGGCATCCATCCAGCCCTCGAGTGCTTGAACGCGTTCAAAGTCGCTCGCAGCGGAGGCAGTGACTTGCTTGGCTAGTTCGCGTACCCGCTGCGTTGTTGTGGGCGGCTGAGCAAACTGTGCCATCACCGCGGCTGCAGTGCGGTCGCCATCTTGGGCAGCCTCGGCCGCAGACGGGGTAGCGCTTAGCGATGCCGCGTTCGTTGGAATTTGGCGACTCGTGACCGAGTAGGTGGTGCCCTTTCCGAGAGGAGCTCCCGGCGACCACAGCGTGCCATCAGAACGCTGGGCGATCTCTTCGGGGGTTTCAACCTGAACCGCGCTAGCTGCAGATGGCACCGCTGTTGCAAAGCCGACCTCTAGGCGAAACTGTTGCAGAGTGGGTTCTCCGTCTTGAGCCGCAAGGTCTTCTGGGGACGCAACGACTTGACCACCCTCGACGAGTCGACCGGAGCGCGCCTCTGCGCGAGTCCAGGTGGAGCCATCCCATTGGTCAAAGGTTTCGGCTCGCCAAAACGCGGTGATAGGTGAACGAACCGTCATCACGATCTGCTCGGTCAGGCGGGGTCGCGTGGTCATATCGAGTGAGTCTCGAGCAACCAGCGCGTTGTCGCCTCGGTTATCACCTTGGTTGATGAGTTCTCCAGCCGATGGCCCCACCGGAAACACATTCGATACTCGCGGTCCAAACAGCAGCGCACTTGCAACGATGAGCGAGGCAGCAGCGATGATCAGCGCAGCAGGCACTCCAGCGCGTGGTGCTGATGTTGAATCAGGATCCGTACCTGAACCAAGCGCCGAGCCGACACTGCCAAGTTGATCGGGCCGCACAACGGTGGCGGCGTCTACTCCTGGGATGGTTCGACTTGATGGGGCCAGCACCAAGCATCCGCTGAGAGCAACGAGCCACAGCAGTGCGTGCCATGAGCCTTGCAAACCATCGAGTGGGCCTAACTCGCCGAACCGAGCCAGTAGTAAGCCGCTGACTAGGGCCAAACCACGCACAATCCAGCGCAGTGGCACAGACCGCAGGCCGAACATGGCAAGCACGGCGCACAGCAGTGCTGCCTGAACAGCAACATTGCTGCCGCCCCCGCTACTCGTTGAGGTGGGAAGCGAGGCCAAAGCAGACCACAGCATGAGGCCAACAAGTGCTGTGAGTATCCAGATTCGCTGACTCGACACACTGAGTCGGTCGGCCGAGACCTTTCCGAGCAGAGCATCCTTAGCGGTCTTGGGTGAGCTGACAGAACCAGCAGAACCGGCAGAACTGACAGAACCGGCAGAACTAGGTTGCGAAACTGGCGCTGTCATGAGGCCTGCTCGGCAGTAGTGGCAGGTGCTGGGGTAACAACAACTGTTGGCCACCCCTCGGGAGGGGCTGCAGGCGTTGCAGCTGTTGCAAGCGCAAGACGGCGGCGAAGTTGCAGCAGCCCAAAGACCTCTCCGCACACAGCTCCATCTGCCTGAGCAGTGCACAACATTACTTTTGCTCCGTGAGCGAGCGCGTTCTCGGCCAAGCCAGCAGCCCGACACGCAGCATCTTCAACGCTAGAAATATCGTCTTCATACCCATCAACCACAGGCTCGTTTGCAGCAGCCAGATTCGGAGCAGACAGATTCGGAGCAGACAGATTCAGAACTATTGCAAGGCCAGTAGCAACTGGCGGTTCCAACTCTTTGACTACTAGCGACCCAAGCCGGGCTGTAGTGGGCCAATGCACTAGGTGCTGCGGGTCTCCGCTGATATAGGGCCGAACCGATCGCAC
>WLJI01000011.1 GCA_009701845.1 Actinomycetota bacterium | reverse complement strand
GTTGGTGGGATCAAAGACCTGAGACAGGGTTCTCAGGCCAGTCTGGAGGCCTAATTGTTGGCCTGGCGGGTTGCGAGAGGAAAGAACCTCACTCAGATTTCCCGGTCCGTCAGCAAAGAACTGCTGAATCAACATCGGCAGGCTCAACACAAGGCCGACGGCCAGTGCTGTCAGGACCGGCAACCAACCTCGCCACCTGCTCACTGAATGCTCGGGCACTGAATGAGCGGGCACTGAATGAGTGCCAGCCCACGCAGCACCCAGCAGCAGCACCAAAATCACCAGAGCAGAAGGTGGAACAAACGAAAGGTGAGTTTGCAGCGCAACAGATCCAGCAACTACCCCCGGCACAGCCCACCATGGCGATCCGCTCAGCACGGCCCAACAACAACACAGCGCACACCAAAATGCGAAGGTAGCCAGATGTGGGTTCCATGGATCTACAAGTAACTCAGAACCCATAGCGAAGGCCAATAACGCACTACCGAACACCGCAAACCATCCGGCGCGCTGCCCAACAGCGCTGCGAACAGCTACTGCAGCAGTAACCGCACACACCGCATTGATCACTGAAGTACCAATCGCTACGCCGATTCCACCAAACGCTGCAACAAACGGAGCTAAAAGGTAAAAGCCAACAGGTCCAAGATGATGAAACCCATACCCAGTTGCCGCTGCCCCCGAGGAACTTGAACCAAGCAGCGGTGGGTGCGAGCTGAAGACGGAACGCGCCATCATGGACCAGTACCCGTCATCGCCCGAGGGAACCCATCGGTCTGCAACAGCGCTGGCAGCTTGGAGCAGGATTCCAACTGCCACAACACCTAGGGCACTGAGCCACAGCGCATCGGGCCGCGAGGGGTGCGGCGCAACAGGACCACGGTCAGTGCCGCTCACACTGGCACTGCCGCTCACACTGGCACTGCCGCTCTCGCCGGCGATTCCGCTCTCACTGTCACTCTCAATCACGCCCGCAGATACCCCTGTGTCTTGTGGCGACGAGCTCACTCGCTACTCCCTGTAGCTACTCCCGTCAGGCCTTGCGTGAAGTCGACCCCGCTTACCAAGGTAGCCTGCTCAGCAGATGTTGGACCACGTTTTCACCGATGCGATTGGCGCGCTGCGCGATGCAATGGAGAACGCTCTTCTTGAGCGGCAGGCCTTTGAGGAAAGATTCCACACCGATGTCTTACTCGGTGACCTGACCTGGGAAACAAGTTACGGAGTACCTGGAGAAGGGCTCCCACCGCGGGTACGAGCCGACCTCACCTTGGAGTGGCCAACTTGGTCGCAAACTTCATACCGATCTTGGTATATCGAAGAAGAACTCGCAGAGGCACCAACAATCGACATTGAGGTCGTTCTACGCATACAGCGCCTCACCGAGGCTCCAGATCCTCGCCGGGTGCTTGACGTGCTGCCAACCGAAAGCCCGATGATCGGGTCCGAGCGACTCACCCGCTCCGGGCCAACAGTCGAGGCTGTCTCGAACGAAGACCTCACAGAGACCGAACATGCCATCGAGGTGAGCTACGAGGGCAGCTACGAACTTGACGAGGCAACGCTTGCCGATGGATCGATTCTCGATGACCACTTCAGCGCTATGGGCGGTTGGATAGCGTCAACCTTGGTGCGCTTAGGTGACTTGAACTTCGAGTTCTTGCCACCCCTTGAGAAAGATGAAGCCTAAGCAGCACTCGCATGAAGCGATCAAGCAGTGCTTGATCAACTCCTGCTTCACTCAGTCGCTACTGCTTGCTCCAACTGCTCCTTGAAGGCCTTGTGGTCAAAGCGCGACCAAGCCGCACGGCACCGATGCAGATCTTTCAAAGCTTCGCGATGAAGTTCCTCTGAAAGTGCGCCTGCTAACAATGCAGTCCGACCGCCGACATCTAGGCCTGCCCGCTCGATCAGCTCGATCTGAATAGCGTGATCTTGTTGCAGTCCAAGAACGTTTTGCAGTTTACGAAGGCGAGAAACTAGGTCTGACACCGTGCCCTCCGTCAAGAGCGGGCCGTACCCAGCAAGCGCGTATCGCAGGGCCTTGGTTCGCTTACGAAGCCGGTGCCAATCACTCACCTCGTTCGATCGTTGCGCTGCGCGGCCAGCCGAGCGAATTTTGCCGAACTGCTTCATCAGAGTTGCGTCAACAACACTGAGAATTGGCCGTAGGGCCTCGGGGCCCGGTTCGTCGCCACCCAGACGGTGCACCGCTGCAAGCGTCCGCCAAGTTCGGACCATAGTTAGGTAGCTCGCATAATCCTTCCCGCTCGGGTCGATACGAGCAGCCAGTTCTGTAAACGCTACGGCTCTTCTGCGCAGTAACGCATCCCGCAACTGCTGGCCCTCAGAAGGCTTCTCGCCAATACTGCGAACCGAAGCTAGACGAACTGTCTTGCACAGCCTCGGCAGAGCTTGCAACAGCACATCTAGGTCTCGCACTTGAGAGGTGAGATAGCCCAACTTGGCCAGATCGCCAAGCAGGTCCTTTCGCTCACCTGCGGGAAACACTGACTTCGTCGAACTCAAGAGCGATCGTGATCGCCGAAGGCTCACTCGATAGGCGTGGAGCTGCTCAAGATCGAGATCTAGCAGCACACCATTTTCATAGCTCCGAAACTGCTGCAGATGAACACCGAGAAGGAGTGCCAGAACCCGCCCAGCGGGCTGCTGGCGATCCTCTCGACTCAAGGACCAGTCTGGGGTTTGCACCGCGAGAGAACCAGTTGTGCTCGCGTGGGCAAGTTCTAGATTGCCCAACTCGGGAGCAAGCGGAAGAACCATTTACAGAGTCTCGCAGGAAGCAGCAGCCACCGCTGCAAATTCAGCTGAGGTTTGCGACGGGCACTGGTTGAGCATCTTCGTCGCCAAATGAAGTTGCTTGTTTCTTCGAGTAGATGATGGCGGCAATGACGATGACGACAGCAACGGCAGCAATCAAGAATCGGGCGTTGTTATTCTCCATAGCAATAATCGCTGGAAGAATCAGCAAAGCAACCAAGTTCATGACCTTGATCAGCGGGTTGATGGCCGGGCCGGCAGTGTCTTTGAACGGATCTCCAACGGTGTCGCCGATCACGACAGCGGTGTGAACATCTGATCCCTTGCCACCAAGATTGCCCTCTTCGATGTACTTCTTACCGTTGTCCCAGGCGCCACCTGCGTTCGACAAGAAGTTGGCCATGAGCGCACCCACCACGATCGTTGCCGCAAGGTAGCCACCGAGCGCAAAAGCGCCGAGACCGAATCCGATTGCTACGGGCATCAGTACTGCGAGGAGCGCAGGAGTGGTGAGTTCACGAAGGGCGGCGCCTGTGCAGATATCGATCACGGGGCCATAATCAGGCTTTTCGGTGTAGTCCATGATTCCGGGCTTCTCGCGGAACTGCCGGCGCACTTCTTGCACCACCGTTCCGGCCGTACGGCTCACAGCCAAGATGGCCAACGAGGAGAACATGAAGACCACTGTTCCACCCACAAGAGCCCCAGCAAACACCTTGGGGTCTGCAATGTTGATTGCCACTGCATTGAATGCTGCTTCTACGTTGTCGGCACGCAGAACCTCTCCGATTTTGGTATCGGCCGAGGCTGCGATGGTCTCACGGAACGAGGCAAAGAGTGCCACTGCCGCAATGACTGCAGACCCAATCGCAAAGCCCTTGGTGACTGCTTTGGTGGTGTTTCCGACGGTATCTAGACCATCAAGGATGGCCTCGGTCTCACCGTGGAATTCTCCGGCCATCTCGGCGATGCCTTGGGCGTTATCGGCAATTGGGCCGAAGGTATCTTCAGCTACCACGATGGCCGTCGTGGCCAACATGCCAATACCAGTCAAGGCAACTAGGTAGAAAGCAAACAGTGTGCTGCCCCCACCAAGGCCGAGTGCAACGAGAATCGCTGCAGCAATAGCCACTACTGCCCAAACTGCAGACTCCATACCGCTCGAGATACCAGACAGCACCACCGTGGCGGGTCCGGTTCGGCCAGACTCTGCAATATCACGCACTGGCTTGAACTGACTTGAGGTGTAGTACTGCGTGATGCGACTCGCTACCTGACCGAGCACCACACCACCGAGGATGGCCAGGAACATCCTCAGACCGACATGGTCTACCGAGGAACCCCGAGGGTCACCCACGTAGAAGAACGCCAGCGCAGCCGCTCCGAACAGCGAGAGTACCGAGGCCACGTTGAGACCGCGGTTGATTGGCTTCAGGGCGTCAGTCTCTCCCTCACGCGCCTTCACCATGAAGATAGAGATCAGTGAGGCCAAGAGGCCAACTGCCATCATCGCGAGGGGAAAGATAAGCCCCTTTGCAGCGTTGTCACCATTGATACCAATCGCACGAAACGCTGTGACGCCCAAAATGATGTTTGCCACGAGTACCACGCCGAAGGACTCAAAGAGGTCCGAAGCCATGCCCGCACAGTCACCAACGTTGTCACCCACATTGTCTGCAATGGTCGCCGGGTTACGAGGATCATCCTCGGGAATGCCTGCTTCGATTTTGCCTACCAAGTCAGCGCCAACATCTGCAGCCTTGGTAAAGATGCCGCCTCCAACGCGAAGGAACAGCGCCAGAAGGGAACCACCGAACCCAAACCCAATGAGGATTGCCGAAGCGGTGTTCTGAAAGATCATCACGATGAGCGTGGCGCCAAGCAAACCAAGGCCGGCAGTGAACAACCCAACGGTTCCACCTGCACGGAAGGCCACCTGAAGTGCGTCATCCATGCGGCCTGTCTTTGCCGCTGCGGCGGTGCGAACGTTGGCTCGGGTGGCGAGCCACATTCCCAAGAAACCAATGAACCCGGAAGCAAGCGCCCCGGCTAGGAACGCAAGCGTGCGGAAAATTCCGGCGTTAATGCGATCAAGGCCTTCATCCGTTGATTCGTTAATGATCTCGGTAGAGGTCACGAAGATCACCACAGCGAGCGGGATCACCATCAACAGAATCGTCTTGAACTGCCGCTTGATGTAGGCCATTGCACCCTCTTGGATGGCTTCGCCGATCTCGCCCATCTTCTCTGTGCCAGCGTCCTTGGCAAGCACGCTGCGCATCATGAACCAGCCGGCGATCATGGCGATGAACGACACCACCACGCAGAAGATCAGCAGATACCACTCTTGGCTGCCAAGTGTGAACACTTGAAAGGTGCCTTCAGTTCTCATAGCGAGAACCTGCGGAAACGACGGTTGAAGCGGCATTGAAAGAACCCCCAAGGGTCAAAGAATCGAATATCACAGCTGAGCAGAAAGGGGTTCCTACTCAGAAACTCAGAGAAGTCCACCGGAGAATAAGCTCCGCGTCAAAACAAGGACGCCGAGATACTAGAAGCAGTTGCGCCGCGTAGCGACTTCTTAGACCTTTACCTCGGATTTGCTCTTGCTCCTTGAGCGAAGAAACTCAATGGCAATCGGCAGAATCGATATGCCAACAACCATCAGTAGTGCAATCTCGATGTTGTTGCGAACGATGGGAATGTTGCCCAAGAAGAACCCAAGAAGGGTAACTCCCACGCCCCACAGCAGGCCACCGATCAGGTTGTATCGAAGGAAGACTCGATACTCCATCTTGCCCGCCCCTGCCACGATGGGACAGAACGTGCGAACCACTGGCACAAACCGGGCAAGCACGATTGCTTTCGGACCGTGCACATCAAAAAAGTTCTGGGCTTTCTCGAGGTGCTCGTGCTTGAAGAATCTCGAGTCGGGTCGCTTAAAGAGCGCTGGGCCGGTTTTGTTGCCGAACGCGTATCCCACCTGATCCCCTGCAACTGCTGCGATGAAGACACCGATGAGCACTACCCATATGTTCAGGTGAATCGCATCAGCTCCCGCTTGATGGACAAGCGTTCCGGCCGAAGCCATACCTGCAATGAACAGCAGCGAATCCCCTGGCAAGAAAAACCCGATGAGCAATCCCGACTCGGCAAAGATGATTGCGAACAGCAAGATGTACCCACCACTGCGGATCAGTTTCTCTGGGTCAAGTGCCTCGAGTAGCGCCGACATAGCGGCCAAAGTATTCACGACTTATCAGAATACAACCTTGGCTAGGACTTGGGTGCGGCAGCTTCGGCCGCAAGCTGCGCCGAGGCCTGCGCAATAAGCCCTCGGGCCTCTGCGACGAGAGCGGCATATCCGGCTAAATCAGAAGCTTTCAGCCGTTCATCCGCCGCTGTGAACTTCTGATCAGCCTCGGCAATAAGTTCGGTGGCAGTGCGATCCTGCCCTCCAGGAAGCGTGGTCGAAGTACTGCTGGGATCAGTGTCGGCAGGCGGGACGGTGACCTGCGGAATGAGAGCGGCACCATCGGGCTTTGAGTCAACAAGATCGGCTAACGCTTGCTCAACGCTGTCTCCGAAGCCAACAGCATCGCCAGAGACCATCACAACCTTTTTCACCGTAAAGCGCGTGCTGTCCTCTTGGGCCACGTAAATCGGTCGCATGTACACCAAGGAATCGCCCTGCGGCAGAATCAAGATGTTGCCATACCGCATGGTTGAGCCAATCTGCCCCGTCAGGGTCTGGTACTCAGTAACGGGACCATAGGTAACCATCTTGCGATTTGCCTGCACTGGGCCGTCCACGGTGTTGTTACGCTCGGTCTTACCATCGACTGAAGAGACCATGACAATCTCTTCAAGTTTGCCGTAGTTGTCCGGATCGTTTCGAGCGATCATGACCGAGGTCAGATTTCGGCCCGTTCCATCGCCAGAGGACAGCACGAAGGGGCGAGTAAGAACGAACTGTGCGTTCTCTGCTGAGCCAATTTTGAGCTCTTGATAATAGGGGTCAATCGCCGTTTGGGCCTCGGCTGACGCGCCCGAGGTGGTATCGGCTTGAACCGCACCAGCGCCGCGATCAGATGGTTGTTGGGCCACAACCCAGCGATCACTGTTGTTGAAGAACGTCGACGGGTCAGTCTGGTGATACCGGCCCCAAGCAACAGTCTGGGTCTTAAACATGAACTCGGGGTAACGGAAGTGGGCTTTGACCGAGTCTGGGATGTCAGTCGAAAAGAGTTCCGGGAAGGCCTTGGCGTAGGCCTGGATAATGGGGTCTGACTGTCCCCCGTACAATTCATCAGTCAGGTACAGCGTCACGGTGCCGTCGTAGGAATCAACGAGCGCCTTGGCCGAATTGCGAATGTAGTTGAAGGTGCCAGATGTGCCCGCAGACACTTCGGCAGCATTGACCGTTTGCGCATACGGGTAGTGACTCGTGGTGGTGTAAGCATCCACGATGTACTGAACTCGACCGTCTCTGAGAATCGGGTACGGGTCTTGGTCAAGTTCCAAGAATGGTGCGATCTCACGAACTCGATCAACCACATCGCGGTTGTAGACCATCTTTGATGAGTCCGTGACGCTGTCAGAGATGAGTGGCTCGATCTCGCCGAAGCGAAGCGCAAACGCTGCCTTACGAATGGTGGAATCGACCGGCACACCGTCTTTGCCGCTGTACTCAGTCGTGACGTTGTCTGAACTCAACTCCGTCTGCTTTGTTCCTGTGATGGCATAGCCAGACATGCCCTCACCCACATAGATCTCTGGTTGGGTCAATTCGGGAACGTCTGTTGATTCGGGTGGAATCCCCTCCAAGAGAAATTCCGGTTCGCCACGATCATTGGCAGCGTTTGCCGGAGCAAGTGCAGCGGCGTATCCGTGGGTAAACACCAAGTGCATCTTTTCCCAGGTCGGATTCGTTACCCCATCTAGGTTCAACTCACGAGAAGTGATGACGACTGGGGTTCGTTTCCCTGCGATGTCATATCGGTCAACATCGACATCTAAGAACCGGTAGTACTCCCGCTCAACCTGAAGGTCCTGGATCGTGGGCAACACGATCGTTGGGTCGAGCAATCGAGCGTTCACCATGTTGGTTGTCTCTGACTTCGCTGCTTGCGGTGTCAACTTGGGTTCGTAATCGAAATCCACCTTGCCCACATCGCCCAAGTCGAGCGCAGTTCGTGTTGCGCTGATATTCCGCTCGATATACGGCTTCTCTTTCGCAAGTTCTGCAGGTTCAACTTGGAACCGCTGCACGAAGGAGGGATAGATGCCACCAGCAACAATTGCGATGAGTGCCCAGAGGCCCAAGATGATGACTGGCAAGGCCCATCCCTTGCGACGGATGTTGACCAACAACATCAGTCCAGCAAAGATCGAAATAAGAATCATCAATTGGATCGCCGGCAGCGAAGCAGAAATATCTGCATAGCCAGCGCCATCGAAGGATGATCCAGACGATGTCAGAAGTTCGAAGCGCTGCAACCAATAGTCAAGCGCCTTCGTGAATGCCGCAAGAGCGAGCAGAACCGAGAGCTGAGCTTTTGCCGGCTGGCTGACTCGTTCCCCTTGAGGATGAACTCGAATTGCGCCGTTGAGGTAGTGGACGATTGCGACAGCCACGGCGGTGACGATCAGGAAACCAAACATCCAGTCCACGACTGAAGAAAGGAATGGCAGCTTGAACACGTAGAAACCAATATCAACGCCAAACTCGGGATCATTGGCCGGGAAGGACCCACCGAATCTAAACAGCAGCCACTCCTGCCATTGGGCTGATGCACCAAACCCAGGAATGATTGCAATGAAGAACGCCACAACGAGCCACAAGACTCGTTGACGCCCCGCAACGAGCTCTCGATAGCGAACGAGCAGCTCATCCTCTGGACCGGGCAAGGCTTGATACTTGGGCGCCAATCGATCGGCGATCAGAAGGTTTCCCCAGAGCAATACAAAAAAGACCAAGGTGGTGGCAGCACCGAGTGTGATTTTGGCAGAGAGAAGCCGGCGCCAAACGCTGGATAAATCGAGTTGGTCAAACCAGAGAAAGTCCGTCCAAAACGTGGCGATGGCCCGCATTGACAATGCCAAAACAACAACAACGACAAGGGTCACTGCTAGCAGGGTTCTGCCCCGATTTGAGCTGTGGATTTGTTTGGTTTGTCCCGGATCGCCGATGGGCTGATCAGGCATGTCACTCGGAATGCGCACCGTTACAATCTACAGATGCGCCGGCAGAAGGATGCATCGGCAGCCCGGGTGTGCCGGCGGGGTGATGTCTCCGGTCGGAAAGGGATCTCCACAAGCAATAGCGCCCTCTAAAGCATTGTCCTCGCCATCTGCACAGGGCAAACCGCCATGATCCACAGCCCAACACCATTGAGTGCCCGGCCCGGCTGCGAGTCGCTCACCTTGTGTAAAGCCGGCAATGGCGAGGTCTCCAGCTAGCTCCGTGAGCGAGCCTGACCGCCAATCGCGATATGTCGCGCGAATGCGTTCCGCACGTTCGTTGTTCTCGAGGCCAGCCTCATCACCGTCTCTGAAGCTGCGCTCGAGGTGCGCTCTGTGGATTTCTAAGAACTGCTCAAGGTTGGAGCGAAGGCACTCTTCTATCTGATCGTCCTCACTGAAGAGCGAACCAGCAGTGACACCAGAAACAGCCGCCCAGAACTCAGAACCGGCTGCCACTGCTTGGGTAAAGTCATCAAGCAACGAGTCGGCGAACTTTGTCAGTACCCGATCCGAGCTCTCCAGCACTTTGGCAAAATCGGGCCGGGAAGTTTTGATGCGGCGAAGGTAGTCCAGAACCTCATTCTGCTCATCCGAGGCCAGCCTTCGAAGTGCCTTTGAGAGTTGCTTCTCGACGGGAAGCAACAATTTGTCGCGCTCGTCCATAGATGCATCACGCTCAACCCCGGGTTGATCCTCAATCAGACCCTGGGAGCGAATTCGTGCAAACAAGTCATGAACCGTGGCACCACTGTCGGTATTTTCTTCTTCGCTGGGGGCAGTCTCTTGCTGAGAATCTTGAATTGTCTCAATCACCTCACGGGTTTCAACCACCTCAAGAATCTCAACACCCTCGGAGTCCTCGACCAGCTCAAGAGTCTCAACCACCTCAAGGGTTTCAACCACCTCAAGAATCTCAACATCCTCGGAGTCCTCGACCAGCTCAAGAGTCTCAATCACCTCACGGGTTTCAACTACCTCAAGAATCTCAACATCCTCGGACTCCTCGACCAGCTCAAGAGTCTCAACCACCTCAAGGGTTTCAACCACCTCGGACTCCTCGACCACCTCGGGCTGCTCGACAGCCTCAAGGGTCGCAACCAAACTCAGCGCTGGCTCGGAATCCAACGGTGTTGCCTCAGAGGAAGCATCAGACTTCAACTCGGAGAGCACATCATCAATATCGTCCTCGATCTGATTCGCTGCAGCTACCGCTGCGGCCTGTACGTCTGCCTCGGAATCTTCAAGACCCTCAATTGTGCTGGCCACGTCAGCAACTGCTGCACGCAGCAGTTCAACAATCCGGTCACGGCCACCCCGCGATGCCTCGATCTGTCGGCGAGCTGTTGTCCTTCGCGCCGCGAGATCTTCAAACATGCGCTCTTTGATTGCTTTCGCCTCGGCGACCATTGCGCGGCCTTCTTCACGAGCCTGCTCCTTACTCGCTGCAGCAGCCTCTTCAGCAGAAGCACGAATCTCGCTCGCCTCAGAATTTGCCGTTGCAACCTTGGCAGCAGATTCAAGCCGCAGCGCTTCGGCTGCTAGCTCGGCCTCGTGTGTTCTGAGTTCAAGCACTGCCTCGGCCTGTTCGATGAGTTCGTCGTGTCGCTGCAACGCAGCAGCGCTCAGTGCATCGGCAGCCGCGGTTGACTCAGCGCTGATGCGCTCCGCTTCTGCAGTCGCTTCCTCTCGAAGCCTGCTGGCTTCATCGCGTTGCTGTTTTGACTCTGCAATGAGTTCTTCAGCTGCAGCCGTGGAGGATTCTTCGGTCTCGCGCAGCAGTCGTTCTGCCTGTTCTTCTGCCTTGGTTCGAATCGCTGTTGCAGCCTCTTTTGCCGCAGTAACAATCTTGGCGGTTTCCTCTCCAAGGACCGAGACCATTCGGGATTCATCAAGGTCTTGCGAATCCACAACTTGTTGCTCGAGCTTCGCCACTTTCTCTCTGAGTTGCCGGTCTCGTAGCTCCCAGATTCTGAGGGCGTCCGCGGCTCGTCCCAGAGTGGCATGAACCAAAACTGGGTCTAAACCCTTTCGGACTTTCTCGAAGTGAGTGCCTGCCAAGACCGCTGGATCAATCTCGGGCGGGTCGGGCAACGTGTCAGTCATGCAGGCAATGCTAGAAGTCCTAAGGCCGCGTGTGGCGGAACCTACAAAAGCTCACCCGGGAAGCTGAATCCCTCGAGGCGAGAGAGCCTGAACCGCCTGATCTAGATTTTCTACGGGACGGAGTTCAACTTTTTTTCCGGCGAGTGCACGCATCTGCTTTTGCTCCTCGACCGGGGTTGATGCAGGGTAGATAAACATCTTGATGCCAGCGCGTTTGACAGCAGAGACTTTCTGAAGAATCCCGCCGATCGGGCCCACCGTTCCATCTTCAAGAATCTCACCGGTCACGGCCACAGTCTTCCCTCTCGTCAGCGATCCTGGAGTGAGACGATCGAGTATTGCCAACGTCCACGCAAGGCCAGCAGACGGGCCTGAAACCGTTCCGGAATCCACGTCAACTTGCACTTCTGAATCAATCGAGGGTGCGTCCGGCTCTGCCTCAATTCCCAGAATCGGCCGAGTCACTTCATCGGATGAGGCACCGAGGGTCACGTCAAGTTCTTTTCGAACCTGCTGACCATCGGGTGCTGCACGACGAACTACTACCTGGACTTGATCCCCCGGAGCGTGATCGGCAAGCTCGGGAGCAATTTCCGATGGAAGCGCAATCTCCGAACCGTCTACAGAGATAATCACATCTCCTGGCAGCAAGACCCCGGCCGAGGGTGCTTCTGATTGAACTGCGAGAACCCGTGTTCCGTCTGCGTCATATTCCGCTTCGATCCCGAGGTATTGCAAGGCCACCCGAGTTGCCGTCAATTTTGAGAGGTCCATCCGGAGCTGATTCTGTTCCTGACTCGCCTTGCGATCCCCCTCTGGGTACATCTCTTGTCGTGTTCGGATCTCCACTGCGTCGTCAAGCCATGCACGAATCATCAAAGCAGGAGTCGCCTGATCAACAAATACCGTGGTGAACAAGATGTCACCGCTATTTTCAAAGCTCTCAGCTCCCGAGATGTCGATACGCTGTTCGGCTGGGCGAACTGACCCGGGTTGCACCAAGTAGTAGGGCAAGCGGATCAGAAAAGCCGCAGCAACAAGTCCCGCTGCAAGAAAACCAAACACCCCAAGGGCAACCCAACGAGTTCTGGGCTGAGCCTGTACCGGTAGCTCCGATTGATCAGCTTGCGGGGTACTTTCTAAAAAGTCGGCACAAGCATCTGCGCCGCTCAGCTCAAAAGCAGAATCATCGCCGCTTGGAACTATCGAGGAGTCTTCCTCGGTTGGTAGTGTCTGATCAGTCATGTTCACGCTATTCGTTGGAATCTTGATAGTGGTGCTGAGCGCTCTTGGCTTTGGCTACGCCCTCTTTGGTCGACGGCCGCTCCCTCAGCCTGCCACGGGAACCGGTTCTGGAGTTCCGCAGGATGAATTTGCTGAGGCAATCCCCAGCACAAGTAGTTCGGACCGAGCCGATGCGGTTGAGCAGGCTGATTCCGACGGAGTGGTTATCACCGGCCGACGAGCCCGCGATGTCACGATTACTCCGGCAGTTCGAGCGAGATCGACATTGCTCCTGGTTCTGACAGTGATTGGCATCGCAGCAATAGTTGGCGTGGTACTCAGCGTGGTTCTTGTTGGCGTTGTCTTTCTTGTCACCTAGCTCTTACATAGCTGCAGTCGCGCAAGTGCCCGGGCGAACCCGGGCACAGCGAACAATTTGATGCGCCACGTCTCAGTCAGTCGCTGACTGAGAGAACAAGCGAATTATCGACCAAACAAGCCGCGCCGAGTGGGCTGGCTTTCTTCTGCTGGCTGATCGGCCGGAGGAACTGGTGCCGCAGCCGGTGCGCTAGGAGCTGCTGGAGCACTAGGCGCAGCCGGGGAAGCGAACGGGCTAAATGCCGGGTCTGGTGAAGGTGCAGGAGCTGGTGCCGCCGCTGGAGCAGGAGCTGGAGCTGGTGCAGGAGCAGGCGCTGGTGCTGGTGCCGCCGCTGGAGCAGGAGCCGGTGCTGGAGCAGGAGCCGGTGCTGGAGCAGGCGCCGGTGCTGGTGCCGCCGCCGGTGCTGGTGCCGCCGCCGGAGCAGGTGCAGGCGCCGAAGAAGATCCAGCGTTGAGAGCTTGAAGCTTGACCTTGTAATAAGGCTTAAGTTCGAACTTGACCTCGTTCAGCTCAAAAATTCTGACGCTGTCTACCCCTTGATCATTTCGGATCTTCTCAACAAAGCTCACGGCCTCATCGATCGACTCGAACTGGTTGTAGCCAGGATCGCCATCTGGATTTTGAAAGATAACCATGTGCTGCGACACGAACCGCTCCTCTTGATAGGTATGCGACTTACAGTGTAGATGTCTCGGAGGTTGTTTGGGGCGCCCAAAACCAAATTCATAAACCTCGTTCAGTGTTGAGTGTCCTTCAACCAACACTCACCCTCGCGCAATAAGGGAATTTTTCGCATATGGCATCCGATACTCATGAAGACGCTGCGACTCGAAGGCGCACTGTGGTCACTGCAGGACACCTCGGGCAGGTCTCCGTAGCGCAAACGGCTTTGACCGACCCAGATCCAGAGGTTCGAGCTGCTGCACTCGGTGCGCTTCAACGCATGGAGATGCTCGGTGCAGCCGAACTTATTGCTGGGCTCAAAGACCCTGACCCAATCACCCGAAGGCGCTCTGCATTGCTTGCCGCTCAGTCTGAAGATGCACTCACCGAACTTCGTCAGCTGCTCACTGATCCAGAGGACGCAGTGGCAGAGGTAGCCGCTTTTGCATGCGGGGAACGAACAGACGCAGACCTAGAAACAGTGCAAATGCTCGCGGTTGTAGCAGTCGAACATGAAGATTCCCTGTGCCGTGAAGCTGCCGTAGCTGCTCTCGGCTCCCTCGGGCACCCTGCTGGCTGCGACGCTGTTCTAGCGGGTTGCTCGGATCGGGCCACCGTTCGTCGCCGAGCAGTGCTGGCACTTGCTGCATTCGAAGGAACTCAGGTGACTGCCATGCTCACCAAACTCACTCAAGACCGAGATCTTCAAGTGCGCCAAGCAGCAGAAGAGCTGCTCGCCATTGAACTTGGCGAGCAGCTCTAGAGCAACAGATACGTCGGGCCTCGGAGCGATGACCCCCGCTGGACCGATGAGATAGCGGGTTATTTGCCAGCGAAGCTATTCGACTTGCCCTCTTCGTTGGTCACCGGAGCTTTTTCTACCCACGCGCCGTTCTCACGTTGAACAATTCGGAATCCCTCAATGGCCCAAGGGTCCTTCGCTCCATCAGTGTTGACTGTGACCTCATCACGGATCAGGCCAAACGTGGAGTCTTTCAATGAGTACAAGGCGTTCATGACAGCTGCACGATCAACAGTGGTTGCGTTCTTGAGTCCCACAGCAAACATCGAACCGAAGCCCCATCCAACCGAGGCGATGCCTCCTTGAATTGCCGACTCGTCAAGGCCCGCAGCGGCACCCTGGGTTGCGAATTCCACAACCTTCGGGTTGGACTGATCCGCAGGATCAGCTGGATCGAGCGTTGGCTGAGCCATGTAAACGCCCTGATCTTTTCCGCCAGCTAGTGACAGCGCTGTCTTTGATCCGCATGTCACCGAGATCATGGTCATTGGGGTCCATGTTGCAGGAACAAAGGACAATGTGAGCGGGCAAGCTGTTCCGCCGACTCCAACGATGAAGGTGTCTGCGCCGGACTGCGAAAGCTTGGTAACTGAAGCCTCGGTGGTGCTACCTGCAAGCGGGTTGAAGCCCTCTTCTGCCACCAAGGTGATCTTGGTTCCTTCTATGGCCTTCTCGATGGCGGCCTTGTAGCTCTGACCAAAATCATCATCTTGGTACAGCAGCGCAATCTTTGCAGTCGGATTGACCTCTTCTAAGTAACTCACCCAGGCATTCGCCTCAGTTGCGTAACTCGGCAGCCCAGAGATGTACCAAGGGTAGGCATTGGCGTCTCCCCATTGTGTAGAACCCGTAGCTAGCGCAATGTTGGGCACACAGTTCTCATTCAGATAATCGCGAACTGACTTGTTGGTCTCTGTGCCGATGTTTCCCACTAGGGCAAACACGCCATCTTGTTCAACAAGTTGTTTCACCAAGGCCGGGGTCTTGGCCGGGTCATATTCATCATTCTTCTTGATGAGTTCCACTTGGTACTTCTTGCCGTCTGCTGCGGGAAGTCCGCCTGCTGCATTTGCAGACTTGAAGTACGCCTCAAGACCTTTGGTGACGTTGTCGTAGATGGCGTACGAACCCGACTCGGGTCGCACCGTCCCGATCTTGATGGTGTCTCCGGTGACTCCTTGTGTGCCCTTGTAGTCGGTGCAGTCGGCAGCGGGATCAATAAAAGCAGTTTCTGTTGAGTCGCCTGCTGTGGTCGTTGTTGAGTCACCTGAACTTGAGTCATCGCGCCCGCCGCATGCACCGCCGATCAGAGCGAACCCAAGCAGCAGTGCTGCGCTGACTTGTACTGAGGCTTTTTTCATCTGTACTCCTATGGTGTGCGAACTAGTTGGTCCTAGCCCTTGATCCTGAACGGTGTTACTAGCCGGTACTACATGATGAGATCTGGATCTGAGCCCGGTGAGCCACCCTTGCGAGATGCAAAATTGGCTTGCAGGGAACGAACACCACCAACGACCCCACCCGGAGCTAGCAGCATCAACAAGATCAACAGGACTCCTAAGATAACCGCCCGAGCGGGCTGAATCCGATCAGGCATCTGTTGAATGATCACGTCCGAGAACAGTCCATAGAAAACTGCACCGATGGCAGGGCCGATAATGCTCGAAGCCCCGCCCACCACAACTGCTACGAGTATGTAAATCGACAGAACAATGGTGAACGAGCTCGGGTAGAGCTGCCCCTGATCAAGTGCAAAAAGGGATCCGCCGATTCCGGCAATCGCGGCACTCAAACCAAAGGTCAGAATCTTCACTTTCGAAACCGGGATTCCAGAGGATTCAGCCGCAATCTCATTATCTCGAACTGCCACTAGAGACCGCCCAACCCGGCTCTTGATGAGGTTTCGAGACAACACAAAAATCACCACGGTGATTGCTAAAAACAAGAAGTATTTCCATTGGTCATTAGCTAGACCAGCAATGGGCGACTCCAAACGAATTGGACGCTCCCTCATCTCGCCCCGGTACATCTGCGGGCTTGTAATCTGAAGGCCGCCACTTCCTCCGGTAATTGCGCTGAACTGCTCTAGGAGCAACGGAAACAGCGTGGCAACCGCCAATGTGACAAGGGCAAGGTACAAACCCTTGATACGCAGAGCAGGCAACCCGACGAGTATTCCAACGAAGAAACACACCACGGCCGCAGCTACGGTCGCCCCAAATAAGGGAACACCAAACTCTGTAATCAGGATTCCCGTTGTATAGGCACCTATGCCGAAGAGCGCCCCGTGGCCAACCGAGATCTGCCCGTTGTAACCGGTTAACAAGTTCAGTCCACACGCAGCGATCGCAAGGGTCATCCAAAAGCAAAACTGCTCGACCCGAAACGACGGAAACTGAAACGGCAGAACCGCAAGAATCACAAAGAGGAGGATCCAAGGTCCAACCTTGAGCGCCCATTCGCGTGGTCCACGCTGTGCAGATTGTTCCGCACTGACTGCTCCACTCATACCCGGCTGACCTGCTTCTTGCCGAAGAGTCCCTCGGGTCGGAACAGCAACACGGCCAAAATCAAAATAAATGCCGGGGCTAGCGGCATCTTTTCAAAGATGGTGATGTAGCGGGGCATCACCGACGACAGCGCACCAACAACAAATCCGCCTACGACTGCACCGACAAGTGAATCAAAACCGCCAAGGGTGATTGCTGCAAAGCCAAAGATCAATGTGAGCTGCATCAGGTTTGTGCCCAACCCAAGATTTGGCGCGATGAATACTCCTGCCACTGTTCCCACGGCAGCCGCAAGACCCCAGCCGAGCATCAAGAGCCGTGGAACCGGAATGCCCACAAGGGATGCCGACTCAGAGTTTGAAGCCACCGCGCGCATCGCTAAACCAAGCTTCGTGTGCTGAAACAACAAATAGAACAGCAGCACCATCACGCCTAGGGCGATGACGGCTCCGATCTTCTGCCAAGCGACTGCTACCCCAAACACGGTGACCTGACCGCGACCAAAAAGTGGTGGCATGCTTCGATCCAGCGTTCCCCAGATCAGCTGCGCTGCTCCGTTCAACCCCAGAAAAAGCCCGATCGTAACGATCACCACGGCAAGCGGCTTCTCATGTGGGTCACCAACAGGTCGAACAGCTACTTGGTGCACTAACGCTCCGACACAGAAGCCTCCGGCCATTCCACCCAAGATCGCCAACCACATCGGCAAGCCCAGGCTCCACATGGTCCACACAATGAATGTAGAGAACATCGCCATCTCGCCTTGGGCAAAATTCAACAACCCTGTTGAGCGGTAGATGACCACAAGCCCGAGTCCCAACATGGCGTAGACCGCGCCATCACCAATCCCCACAAGAAGAATCTGAAGAAAGTCCCTCACGAATCCACCCTCTCATGAACAGCCAGGCATGGTCTCTCTCTGAAATCACACACCGAGGTAGGCCTTCTGGATCCCAGCGTCACCCTGCAACTCAGCAGCATCACCCGAAATGACAATGCGGCCGGCTTCGAGCACATACGCACGAGCAGCGAAGTCCAAAGCAAGATTCGCATTCTGCTCTACGAGCAACACTGCAGTACCAGTGGACTCAGTGATCACCCGGAGCCGGTCAAAAACCTCATGAGTTACCAAAGGGGCCAGACCCAAAGACGGCTCGTCAAGCAATAACAGCTTGGGACGAGACATCAACGCGCGAGAGATCGCAAGCATCTGCTGCTCGCCACCAGACATCGAACCAGCAAGCTGATCTCGTCGCTCACCTAGCCGAGGGAATGCTTCAAACCAATGTTCAATATCTGATTCGATCTCATCGTCAGAACGTACAAAAGCACCAACGCGAAGATTCTCCTCAACCGTGAGCGAAGTGACTGTGCCTCTGCCCTGAGGCACATGCGCAATTCCCCGCTTCACAAGCTGGTCTGGGCGCCGGCCCAAAACTGACTCTCCGAGAAAATTGATCTGACCGGCAGCCGAGATCATGCCCGAGATGGCCCGAAGCGTTGTGGTCTTACCTGCCCCGTTTGCTCCGAGCACGACAACGACCTCACCCGGATCAACAACTAGGTCAACGCCAAAGAGCACCTCGACGATTCCGTACCCTGCACTCAGGCCGCTCACCTCGAGTAAGTGCCCTGCCGAGCTCACGCCGTCACCTGCCGAGCTCACGCCGTCACCTGCCGAGCTCACGCCGGGGCCCCCAAATACGCTGCGATGACCCGGGGGTCATCTGCAACTTCAGCCGGGGTGCCTTCAGAAATCTTTCTGCCTAAGTCCATCACCACAACCTTCTGCGAGATTGCCATCACCATAGACATGTGATGCTCCACGAGAAGCACAGTGAGCGAGAACTCATCTCTGATCTGCTGAATCAGTACGCCAAGCTCTTCCACTTCACCATGAGTCAGACCGCTTGCTGGCTCATCAAGCATGAGCAACTTGGGTTCTGCTGCAAGCGCACGAGCAAACTCAATGCGCTTGAGCGTGCCGTACGGAAGCCCGGTGCAGGGCCGAGAGGCAACCTCGGCAAGGCCTAGACGATCCAGAATCTGCAACGCCCGACCGGTCACCCGACGCTCCTCTGAGCGTACGGGTGGAAGCCGCAAGGTCGAAGCCCACATTCCCCCACGGCTGCGGCCGTAGGCACCGATCATCACGTTCTGCAGGACAGTTAGTCCTGGAATCAACGCCAAATTCTGGAAGGTACGGGCCACACCGAGATCCATAATTTTATGAGCCGGAACCTCGAGCAGGTCATGTCCGTCAAATCGAACCTGACCCTGTGATGGTTCGTAAATGCGAGAAACCACGTTGAACAACGTGGTCTTGCCTGCCCCATTGGGACCAATCAGCGCACAGATCTGCTCTGATTCAAGAGAGAAAGACAGGCTTTCAAGTGCCAAAACTCCACCAAAGCGCACTCCCACGTCTCGCACTTCAAGTAACGGCATAGTCCCCAACTTAGCTGAGCGACAACGAGAGCAAACCTAGTTCTCGATTAGCGACGAGCACCCATAAACATGTCGCGCAACTCTTCGTAAGATTCCACGACGCGACCTGCACCAAGAACCACCGACTCAAGGGGTTGGCGGACCAACTGCACCGGGACCTCGCTCTCGGTAGCGATCCGCAAGTCCAGTCCCTTGAGAAGTGACCCTCCGCCAACTAAATGAATGCCATGTTCAATCAGATCCTGAGCGAGTTCTGGCGGCGCCTCCGACAAACAGGCCAGCACAGAATCAACCATTGTGTTCACCGGGTCAGAGATCGCTACGCGCACTTCGGCAGCAGATAAAATAATTGTTCGAGGAAGGCCAGACATCAGTTCTCTGCCGCGCACCTCTGCTCGTCCCTCTTCCGGAGTCGGGTGAGCCGATCCGATCAGAATCTTGATTTCCTCGGCTGTCTGTTCTCCGATTGCTATGCCGTATTCGCGACGGATGTACGTGATGATTGCGGCATCAATATCGAACGAACCCACTCGCACGGCTTGCAGGGCAACCACTCCCCCGAGTGAGATCAGAGCAGTCTCTGAAGTACCGCCGCCAATGTCAACCACCATGTTTGCCATTGGCTCGTTGATAGGCAATCCAGCTCCAATGGCTGCAGCCATGGGTTGTTCGATCAACTGAGCTTCTGTTGCTCCAGCTTTTCTTGCTGCTTCGGTTACTGCTCGTTTCTCTACCGCCGTAATGGCAGAGGGTACGCAGATGACGACTCGAGGCCGGTTGAATCTGTTAACTCCAACTCGCTTGAGTAGCAGGCGGATCATCTCTTGAGTGACCTCAAAATCTGTAATCGCACCCTTGCGAAGCGGCCGGACCGCCACGATGTAACTAGGCGTGCGACCAATCATCTTCCAAGCGTCGCGACCCATCGCGAGCACCTCATTGGTCCTGCTATTGAGCGCGATGACAGAGGGCTCGTTCAAAACGATGCCCTCTCCTCTGGCGTAGACCAACGTATTGGCAGTACCCAGATCAATCGCTAGGTCGCGTGCCAGATCAATCTCTCCGGTTCGATCGCGAGTCGCCAGAAACAGATGAGTCGCTCGAAAGCTCTTTCGTTGCGTGATCAGGTGGAGCGAGCGCCTGCATCTTGTCTTGAAACTGGTCTACAGATGAGCCTGGCGAGATTGGGTCTCGGTTCTTTGCCCACAACAGCAACATGCCCAAAGCACTCAACCCAACCACGATCAGCAAATACACCACGTTGCTCACAACAGGTTCCTCAACATGATGGGAGTGAGGGGCATGATGGGCATGATGGGCATGATGGGCATGGTGGGGTGAGGGACAGGCTGGCCTGCAATGCGTTCTTCATGGGCATATTGAAAGTCTGCTGATTCAGCACAGTCTCCATCGTAGGGAAGATCCTGTTCATGGTCCCACATCGTTGGGCCAAGGAGGAGGTGAGGCCTGAGATTTCTTACCCATTCCTCAGACCCTCACTACAAAAAGGTGGGCCATCTTGCGCCACTACTAACTTCCTCACCGCGACAAAGTTTACAGAACCGCTCGCTAACCTTGGATCAATGACCGGGAGCCAACCAGAAGAACTCGGCGCGGAGCCTGCGCTGCAACCTGCAGCTGAGCGAGTCTGGCAACACCCAAGCGAGGTTGGCCTAGAGACACGGTGCCGGGTTGATCAGAAGCGGGCGGGATGGATAGCCGGTTCTGTATTTCTTGTCTCGTTGATACTGCTCGGAACGGGAGTCTCACTCGGAGCTACCCGACCAGCGAGCACCGCTGGGCAAGCAGCATCATCTCCGGATCAAGCCGCGAACGCTGCCCTAGTGCCTGCTGAGTCACCGGTTCAGCAAGAAATCATGGCCCGAGTCACCGTCATACGACGCGGAACCGCAACTGTGGCACTTGCGCTTCGATTCGATGCCAAAGGACACCTGCTGCTGCCGGCACATCTGGTGGCTTCAGCGAATGAGGTTTGGGCAACTGCCCTAGATGGCACTCAAGAACAAGTCCAACTCGTTGACGCCGACCTAGCAACGGACCTTGCCGTACTGCGTCCCATCAGACCGAGTTCGGGAAGGGTCGTGACTGCGGCAGAATTGCCCAAGAGGGCAGGAGCGGTTCGCGTGATGTATGCAGCGGCACCAGCGGGTCTTGTAGCCCGCTCGGGCTACCTCGCCGAAGGCGATTCCGGCACCGCAGCAGACCCAGAAGGCGCCCTACATGCCGAGCTGGGGGTGCAGAGCAAACCGAAAGGGGCTTTGGGTGCATCCTCGCCGCGGCCGGACCTCGACCTTGCGACGCAAGCTGCCGACTCAGAGATGCTGACCGCTGGACTGGTTTTTGATTCAGCAGGCGAATTCATCGGGCTGACGACTGTCACCGAAGCTCGACCAGTTGGAAGTTCCGCAACATGGGTCGTTGAGATCCTCGCAGCCGAAACCGCACTTGAAGTAGCCAACCAACTTCTTGGATCTTGATTGTCAACAAATCTCAGGCTCATTGCACCCTGAGCTTCATCCCCGCCGCCAGACACCTAGCATGGCGCTGTGAGTTTCTCCGACCCTTTTGGTTCCGATCCCTCTGGGGATGACAATCCTTTTGAATCCATGAACTTTTTTCTACAGGACCTCTCCAAAATGTTTACGGGGAGCTCATCAGGAAGTTGGGACACTGCCCTACAACTAGCAGGGGCAATCGCAACCGAAGGCCAACCCGAGCCAAACGTTGATCCGGCTGATCGATTAGCCATTGAGCAGCTTGCGCGAGTTGCTGAGCTTCACATCGGCCAGGTCACGGGCCGAGCCGTAGAGGAAGCCGTGCGTATCGAGGCACTGAACCGAACGCAGTGGGCGAAGCGCTTTCTTGACGAGGAACGGCCGCTACTTGAGGAGCTCTCGGGTTCTATCGGTGCGGCTCTGCAATCTCAGCTCGGCGACCTAGATGCCGATGGTTCGAACGACTTTGACTCCGAGCAGATGCAGTTTCCTGGCCTGCCCCCTGAGGCGCTGATCAAGCAGATAATGGCAATGATGGGCCCCATGCTGCTCGGCATGATGGCCGGAAGCACTGCCGGTCACCTTGCCACTCGCGCACTCGGCCATTACGAACTGCCGCTGCCGCGGCCAGCGCACGAACCGCTCACCTTGGTGCTGCGCAACGTAGACGAGTTTGCCGATGACTGGAGCTTGCCTAGAGAAGCAATCCGTTTATGGGTATGCCTGTCAGACGTAGCGCACCAACACGTACTCACTCTTGATCATGTGAGAGCTCACCTTGATGGCCTTCTAGGCGAGTACGTCTCTGCCTTTAGCCAGGACCCTGCACAGATTGAACGCAGGATGAGAGAACTTGGGATCGATGATGAGCTCGGTGGTTCCGAGCCGGAACTCGAAGCGCTTCAGCGCCTCGCTGGAGACCCTGATGTGCTCCTGAGCGCCATGCAGTCAGATGAGCAGCGTGCCCTGATGCCACGAATCGAAGCGCTAGTAGCCACCGTTGAAGGGTACGTGGATTGGGTGCTCGACACTCTCGGTGCTCGACTCATTCCGGAATATGACCGCGTCACTGAAGCTCTGCGCCGTCGCCGGGTAGAGGCCGGACCTGCGAGCAGGTTTGTTGAGAGACTCTTTGGGCTCGAACTCTCGCAGAGCACCTTCGATCGCGGGTCTCACTTTGTTGATGGCATTGTTCAAAGAAGCGGTAGCGATGCATTGAGTCAGCTCTGGAAGGACGAGGCTCACCTCCCTACTCCCGCCGAGCTCGACGCACCGGGGCTGTGGCTGGCCCGAGTTGGCATTGACTCCGAGGAACTCATCTTGGATGACCTGCCCGAGTTTGAGATTCCGGACTTTCCCGATATGGAAAGTTGAAAAAACCTCCTAGGCAGTTGGCTAGTTCTTAGGCTTTCGACCCTTGCGAACACTCTCGGTGATCCCTCTGGCCGTGGGTAAGCGCGGTGGCACCTGCCCCTTTTTCATGGCCTGAAGCGACAGACCAAAAAGCACTACTGCAGCAGCCGCAACCGTCATCACGATGGCTCCTCCTAGGCGAGTGGGCATCGCAATGAGCACGGGAACTGCAGCGCCTAGAACCCAGATGACTTGAAAGCGTGACTCGAATCTGGCAAACGACCGGCCCCGGTTTACATCGGGTGCATCGCGCTGCACGACGGCATCGAAGGCCTGTTTACCCGAGGCTGCAGCCATAGCAATTGCTCCAGCAAGAAGCGCTTGCCCCACAAGGCCCGGGAACACCGTGCCTGCTACACCACCGCAGACTGCAAGTCCGAGTGCCCCAAGGAGCAAGAGTTCCTCTCGAAGGTGGCGGCGGATGGTCGGGGCAACTGCTGCCCCAAGCAAGCCACCGATTCCGGTGAGTGCGATGATCACACCAAAATGCCACACCGGTGGAACTCCGGGGGCTGTGACCACTGACGTTTCTAAGCTGCCATCAGGGTTTTGTAAAAGATGCCCGGTTGCCATCCCTAAGCCTGTTTCGGTTGATGCCCCTCGCAGTGCAAAGGCCAAAAGGAACGTTACGAACCCAACGATCCAACGCAACGTGCCCATAGCCGAGGCGGCCGAAAGAACTCCTGCTGTGCGCAGTTCTGCTTTTTCTTCTTCGTCCTCGGCCTCTGCTGCAACCACGGTCACGGGAACGCGCAATGAGGCAAACGAGGCCGCCAGAAATACCAGAGCGCTCAAACCGGCCACCGCTCCTGGGCCGCCTATGAGCAACAGAAGGGCCCCAGGTGCCGCTGCAGCAAATGCGGACAAGCCAGCTAAGAGTTGCAACTTGGAATTGGCCTCGACGAGTTCCGCGTCGCTGTGAACCACGGTGGGCACAATCGCTGCCTTTGCCACAGAGTAAGACTTTGCAAAAACCAACATGAAGAAGGCTTCGGGAAAGAGCAGCAGGCTGTTTGAGCCGGCACTTGCAATCATGGCGACTGCAACGACTGCTCTGCCAACGGTCGAGCCCACCAGCATCCATCGCCGCCCTCCTTTGGCTCGATCCATGGCGGGACCGATGAGCGGGCCAACGATGGCAAACGGTGCCATGGTGAACAACAAGTAGAGCGCGATCCGCCATCGGGCTCCTGAAGGGTCGACAGAAAAAAACAGCGACCCTGCGAGCACGAGAGCAACAAGCGCGTCGCCGCCAGTGGCCAGTGCATGAGTGAGCGCTAGGCCGCTGAAGGGATTCGACGGGTCCACTCCCAATCGAGAGCGATCTCTCGATGAAGGGGACGACTCAGCCATAGATGCCATGTTAGAAGCAGAGCCCGAAGGCTTTCTTCGAGCTACTCAGGGCTCTATCTGTTATTGGCGTACTTGTAACCCAGACCACGAATAGTCACGATGCGCGTAGGGCGCGCAGGATCATCTTCAATCTTCGAGCGAACTCGCTTCACGTGCACGTCCAAAGTCTTGGTATCTCCCACGTAGTCGCTGCCCCACACTCGATCAATCAAGGTTGAGCGCGGCAAGACCCGCCCGGCGTTCTCCATGAGCAGCGACAACAACTCAAACTCTTTGAGCGGCAGGTTCACGACCTCGCCGCGCACGCGGACCTCATGAGAGTCTGTATCGAGTTCGACTCCATCGAGGGTCAGGACCTCGCGAGCGGGATCCTCCGAATTTGCTCCCTCTGTAGCTGTCACTGCACCGTGGCGGCGCAACACTGCACGCATTCGGGCAACCAACTCACGCAATCGGTAGGGCTTGGTGACATAATCATCAGCTCCCACCTCTAGGCCTACAACGGTGTCGATCTCGGCGCCCTTAGCAGTCACCATGATGATGGGTGTATCGCTACTTCGGCGGATTTCCCGGCAGACGTCAAGACCAGAGATGTTTGGAAGCATGACGTCGAGTAAAACCAGATCTGGCTTGACGAGAGCAAAGCGTTCGAGTGCCTCGGCACCATCTCGAGCGACTTCCACAATGAAGCCTTCGCGACCCAAGCCGACGGTGAGCGCATCAACGAAGGCTTCCTCATCTTCAACGAGTAACACGGTGATGGGCGCAGACCCCGCAGCAGCAGAAGACGGGTTGGTAGTACGAGTAGTCGTGTTCATGGGTTCTCCTGAAGGGGTTGTATTGCTGCAAGTGAGAGTGTGAAGGTCGTTCCCACGCCTTCGATCGAGTCCACAGAGACATTGCCTTGGTGATTGCTCACCACGTGGCGAACAATTGCCAGACCCAGCCCCGTGCCACCCGTGGCGCGCGAGCGGGCACGGTCAACTCTGTAGAAACGTTCAAAAACACGGTCAAGGTCTTTGCGCGGTATTCCAATTCCGGCATCGGCCACAGAGAGTTTGACCACGCTTCCGGTGGAGGAATCATTAAAGCTGCGTCCAAAAGGAGCCTGCTCCGAGCGATCGCTCTCTCCTGATTCAACGATTGCAGTTACTAAGATTTCTGACCCTTCGGGCGAGTATTTCACTGCGTTGTCTAAAAGGTTGAACACCGCAGACACCAGTTGTCGCCGATCTCCGAGTACCTGAATCTGCGGCGACAGGTCCACGATGACCTCAATCCCAGAATGCCCCGCAGCCGATGCAATTCGAGCCGTTGCCTCACTGACTACCGACTGCACGGAGATCTCATCGAACTCGGTTTCATCTCCAAATTCGATGCGGCTCAATTCCAAAAGATCATCAATGGTGTGTGCCGCCCGATCGGCCTCGACGATCATGCGCTCAGCGAGACGAGCGACTACCTCGCTCTCGGGCTCATCACGAATCGTCTCGGCCAACAGCCCAAGCGCTCCGATAGGGGTTTTCAACTCGTGACTGATATTCGCAACGAAGTCTCGCCGGACCGTCTCGGTTCGCCGTTGCAGGGAATGATCCTCGACAATCGCTAGTGCTCCCAAGCCGGCACCATCAGTAAATGGCTGCGCAGAGACCACGAAGGATTGTGCTGGCGGACCAAAGAGCTCAACCTCACGCCGCACTGCGCGCCCAGCGAGGGCTTTGATCATCAATTCTTCAACAGCCGCCTCGACTAGGACCAAACCATCTCGCGCCTCGACGTACTGCTTCGCGGACTGGTTGCGAAACAACTCAGTTCCAGAGTCATCACACAAGATGACTCCCTGCTCAATGTGCTCAATGGCGTCACGCAGTCGCTCAAGAAGGTCCGCTGTCGACACCGCTGGAGGCCGTGATGGTTCGGTGGGACGCTCAGTCGTAGGCCCGACGACCTCACTCTCTGGCCCATCAAGGGGCACCACACTGCCCTGTGGCTCAGGCTGCTCCTTGGGTAGTTCTTTTCTCGGCGCTGTCTTCGCTGCGAAATAGCCCAGCGCAGCTGCAGCAAACAGCCCGAGAATCAGGATCACTAACGATGAAGCGGGCATTAGACCTGCATCACAGGAGTCATGCGGTTAACCCGCGTTCAGTCAGGAAATCGACGAGCCCAATCGGCTCACTGCCTCGGATTCCTGTCAGTGAAGTGACGACCGGATGGCCGAGAGCAACTAGGGCAGTATCTGAATCTTCTGGCAGCTCAGCCGTGGTGGGCACAAATCCAAACTCGACTCGCTCTTCGGTCCGCAACAAAAATTCAGTATGGATTGCCCCTAGTGGGGCTAATTGACCCCACTTGATGTCTTTGAGCTCGCTCTTGCTCACGTCAGGAACGCTCAGGTTGATACTGCTGAGCGAATCGCAACTCGGCAACCATGCCGCAACCTCTGCTGCTAGTGCTGCTGCAACATCAAAGTGCTGAATGGATGCCTCGTGGCCAGCGATGCTGACTGCCACCCCAGGAAGACCTAGGTTCGCTGCGGTAAGAACGGCCCCTACAGTTCCCGAGTGCAACGTGACTCTTCCAGTATTGAGGCCTGGGTTTACCCCGGAGGCCACCAGATCTGGCCGTGGACCAAATGCTCCAAGGTGCGCCGCAAATACACAGAGCGCCGGCGGAGCGTCAAGCTCATAGGACTCCACGTCATCAAGGCCATCGAGTGGCATCGACCGGTATCGCAGGAAGGAGCCATCACCGATGTTGCCAATCGCAGCCCCGCAGCCGCTTCGATCCCCCTCTGGTGCAAGGGCAATCACCTCATGGCCAGCGGAACTCAATGCAGAGGCAAGAGCGTGCAGGCCGGGAGCGTGAAGGCCGTCGTCATTGGTGACCAAAATTCTCATTGGCCCGCCCTCATGGCCTATCGGGAAACTCGCCCAAACCGTCTTGTGGGCTTGAGTCGGATTGAACTGCGGGACCTGCTCCGTCAGTGGTATTCGCGCTCTCGCTAGATTCGGCGCCTGCTTCGGCCTCCGCCTCGCGGAGTCTCTGCCGAGCAGCGCCGCTCTTCTCTGGAAGCCAGCCCGTCACCATGTACATGACTCGCTCGCCGATGTTGACTGCGTGGTCTCCTACGCGCTCGTAATAGCGACCAATCATGGCCATCTGCACGGCACCTTGCAGATTGAGATTCATCTCGGAATGTGAGCGGAAGATTGCCTGAACGTAGGCAACTTGAAGTTCGTCTAGGCGATCGTCGATATCGTCGAGTGCAGAGGCTAATGAGGTATCGGCATCCACATAGGAGTCAATTGCAGCTCGAATCAAGAAGGTGGCTTCCACCCCCATCTGTTCGATTAAGCCTCGGATTTGAGGCCCAAACTCAACGTCGTAGATACGCCGTGAGGATTTACACACATTGACAATCAGGTCGGCGGAACGTTCGAGCTCGCTGATCAGCCTCAGGCTCGTGAGCACAAAGCGGAGCTCTCCTGCAATGGGGGACTGCAATGCAAGCAACCGATAGCAGCGCTCTTCAAGGCCCAAGCAGAAGTCGTCGATGACATCATCGCCATCGATAATCACTTGCGCTGCATGCAAGTCACGATCAAGTAGGGCTGCGGTGCCGCGCCCGATGGTCTCCGAAACCATGGCTCCTAGCCGAATGAGGTCTGATCGCACCTCTTCGAGCTCGCCGTGATATTGGATTCGGGTTTCATTCATCTCGACTCCCCCATGTGATTGCTCATCATCCAAAGCGCCCAGTGATGTAGTGCTCCGTGCGCTCGTCCGAAGGGTTAGCAAAGATCGTCTCGGTCCGATCGAACTCGACGAGCAGACCAGTTCGCACATCACTCTCTGAGTTCACCTCAGTAGAAAAGAACGCCGTTGCATCGCTTACTCGTGCGGCCTGTTGCATGTTGTGAGTCACGATCACAATGGTGAACTCGGTCTTGATCTCACGCATCAGGTCTTCGATTCGAGCAGTCGCAATGGGATCGAGAGCAGAACACGGCTCGTCCATCAAGATCACTTCGGGGTTGACTGCAATCGCTCGTGCAATACACAGGCGCTGCTGTTGACCGCCAGACATTCCGAGCGCCGAGGCTTTGAGTCGATCCTTGACCTCGTCCCACAGGGCTGCCCGCTTGAGCGAGCTCTCAACAATCTCGTCAAGCTCTGACTTCTTCTTGATCCCACCGATTCTCGGGCCATAAGCCACGTTTTCGTAGATCGACTTGGGGAACGGGTTGGGCTTTTGGAAGACCATCCCGATACGCCGGCGAACCTCTACGGCGTTGACCTTCTCTCCGTAGAGATCAACCCCGTGGTACTCAATCTTGCCCTCGACCCGGGCACCCTCAATCAGGTCATTCATACGATTGAAGCAGCGCAGTACCGTGGTTTTTCCGCAGCCAGATGGTCCGATGAACGCAGTAATCTCGTGCTTGCGCACCTTCATCGCTACGTCTCGAACAGCACGGTACTTGCCGTAATAAACGTTGAGGTTGTCTACATCGAACACCACTGACCCAAGCTCTGCCGGCTGCTCGTTGGCAGCGGATGAAACATCGGGTTCAGCCGGTGATGTGCCTTGATCACCGCTCTTCGGATTGACTGCTGCAGTGACTTCTGAATTGCCGACTGAAGCGTTGCGCTCATCGGCACCGTTGACCACTGGCGGCGCCGTCGTGACGGGGGTCGCTGCAGTCGCCAGGTTCGGCTCGTGCTCGCTGTCTGCCTGCATCGTGTTCTCCAGAGAGGTCATGTTCTTCCGATGGTCAATCTGCTGCTTATTGCTCGAGCAGTAAGGGTGAGCACCAGAACGATGCCTACCAGAGTAACTGCGGCACCCCAAGCGAGTTGTGTCGCAATGCTGCCACCGTTGGTGAGTTGTGAATAGATCTGTGCAGAGAGCGTGGTGTTCTGGCCACGCATCGAGAAGTTGGTTGTGGTCACATAGCCAATGGTGAACACCACCGGTGCAGTTTCTCCTGCCGCTCGAGCCACCGCTAGCAAGCATCCCGAGGTAATCCCTGCGCTCGCAGCGGGCAACACTACTTTGAGCGTGGTCTTCCAAGTGCGGGTACCGAGAGCTGCCGAGGCTTCACGAAGTGCATTTGGCACAAGCTTGAGCATCTCTTCGGTGGATCTCACCACGATGGGAAGCATCAAACATCCCAATGCTAAAGATGCCGCAAACGCAGACTTTCCGTTGGTACCAAAGTTGAGAACCCAGATCGTATAGATGAAGACACCCATGACCACTGAGGGGACTCCGACCATGACGTCGGTCATGAAGCGGATGAACCGAGCTAAGCGGCCAGTCTTGCCATACTCATGCAGATACACAGCACCAAGGATCCCCAGCGGTATGGCCATGACTGATGCACCAAATACTGTCAGGAAGGTACCGACAATTGCAGGCTGCATACCCTCAACTACAGAGGTGGAGGATTCGCCCGACTCACATTCGGCAGCGTCACCAAACCCCAGACCACATAAGTCTTCATTGCCAGCTAGGTCCGACCTGCCAACATCGCCTGGAATGGGCTGCGTCCACCAATCAACACTCAGTACAACTCCAAGGCCCTGAGAGAGCACGCTTGCGCCCATAGCAAAGAGCGGAATAGCTGCAACAAGGAACGCCCCAACCATGGCAACCGAAGCTGCAGCGTTTCGAAACCTGCGTTTCTTCGACATGTTGGCCGAAGTAAGGCTCTGAAACACCTGCTCTGTGGACTCAGAACTTGTGTTGCTCATACCGTCCCCTTGATCCGTCGGTCGATCACGAGCACCATCCGTCGAGCCGACACATTCACCACAATCGTGATCACAAATAGGCAGACACCAAGGCCGATCAATGCCGAGCGGTACACGCCTCCTGCCTCTGACAAGCTGCGGAAGATCTGCGCAGGCATCGTCTCGCCACGCCCAAAGAGGTTGGCCGAGATTTGCGGCGACGCCCCGATCAGCAGCGCAACTGCAACGGTCTCTCCCATCGCCCTGCCAAGGCCCAGCATCACTGCACCAGTCAGGCCGCCAGTGGAATGCGGGATCACTACGCCTTTGATCATTTCCCAACGAGTTGCTCCAAGTGCAAGCGACCCAGACTTGTCATTCTCGGGCACGGTCAGGAACACCTCTCGGGTCACCGAGGTAATGATGGGAATAATCATCAGCGCAAGGATCAGACCTGCGCTCATAAAGCTTGACCCCGAGCCGGGTCCGAAGATCACGTTCAGCACGGGGATTGACGCAACGGCCTCAGAAATTGTGTTGAACACAGACTGAAAGATCGGAATGAGTTGATAGAAGCCCCAGAGACCAAACACCACAGAGGGCACGGCGGCGAGCAGGTCAATCACCAACGTGATCGAGCTTCGAACACGCCGATGGGCAAGTTCAGTCACAAATAACGCAATGCCAATACTGAGCGGTACGGCAAAGAACACAGCGATCAGCGATACCAGCACGGTTCCGTACACGAGCGGCAAAATGCCGTAGAGACCCTCAGATGGAATCCACTCAGTACCAAAGAAGTACGAGGTTCCAAATTCCGAGAACGCAGGCCAAGCCTGCTTAGTTGTGGTGACCGCGATGAGCACCAAAATGACCAGAACGGCCACCCCAGACAGCAGCGTGACCTTCCGGAAGATTCCGTCAGCGACTGCACCTGAGCCCTGCTCAGTCAGCAGGTTGCGGGAAGTCTCCTCGCTCTCGGCGGGAGGCCTCTCAAGCTGGGTAGTCATAAGCAATCAGTTCAGACATACGAACCCTTTGAACTCATCAGGTAAAAAAAGAGGGGCCGGACCGCAAGCGATCCGGCCCCCTAGTAGATCAACTTGAGATCTTGTCGATCTGCGCAATTGCCTTTTCTGCAAGTGAGCTAGGTAGTTCGACATAGCCGGTCTCGGATGCTTGGGCCTGGCCAGTGGTCAGGACATACTGCAAGTAGGTCTTGATCGTGGTGGCCTTTGCAGCGTCGGCCTGCTTCTCCAGAACCAACAAGAATGTCGGTGCCGTGATTGGGTAATCCTTGGCACCAGCGCCATTGAGCGGGTTATACGTCAGGTTCGGCTCGATGGTTGCGTCCTCGAGTGCCGCCTGAACTCCTGCTGCTGAAGGAGCAATGTAGTTGCCCGAAGAGTTCTGAATGCTGGCCAGACTCAGACCGGCTTTTCCTGCGTCTGCAAGGTCAACATAACCAATGGCTCCAGAGGTCTGCTTGATCAATTCTGCGACGCCTGAATTCTTCTCTGCACCCTGGGTGGATTCTGGCCAGTTGACCTCGTCACCACTGCCAAGAGTCCAAACCGATGGGGATGCAGCCGTGAGGTACTTCGTGAAGTTGTTCGTGGTTCCAGAACCATCTGAACGATGCACCACGGTGATGGTCGTGTCAGGCAAGGTTGCATCTGGGTTATCTGCAGCAATCTTGGGGTCATTCCAGGTGGTGATCTCTGCCTGGAAGATTCCGGCAATCACATCGGGGCTGAGTTGCAGTTCGGTGACACCATCAAGATTGAACGAGACAGTGATCGGTGCAGCAACAGTTGGGAAGAACAACACCGTGCTTGGGAAGACCTCTCCGTCCTTGGGAAGCGAATCGCTACCGGCAAAGTCAACGGTTCCTGCAGAGAGCTGCGAGCGACCGTCGGACGAACCGCTCTTTGCATAGGTCACGCGCTCGGTGCCTGCAACGGTGTTGAAGTCTGTGTTCACAGCTTGGTAGAAAGAATCCGGGAAGCTTGCGCCACCACCAGAGACAGACGCAGTGAGCGCCTTGATCGAAGCATCGCTTGGGGCGTCGCCCGCTGTTGCTGCGGTAGTCGTAGAACTGTCAGAGGTTGAATCGCTCTCCGACTTGCTGCACCCGGCAGCGAAGACTGCAAGAACAGCAACTAGGGCGAGACTCGCCCCAACTCGACCAGTAAATGATTTTCCACGCTTGACATTCATTCTGTTTCTCCTAGGGGTGGAGCGGCGGGATGTGATTTTCCGTTGGCCACTTGAGCCAACGCCACCCAAAGCTAGAAACCGACCCTGTACAGACGGGGAGAGTTAGGTGAACGCAGAGTGAACCACTACCAAACATCTCAAGTTGGATGTTTGAAAAAGCACGAGATGACTTGAAAAATGCTTTTTCTATC
>WLJI01000109.1 GCA_009701845.1 Actinomycetota bacterium | reverse complement strand
GTGAGCGGCGATTACAGAATTAACCTTGCCTAGCGAGCAACTCGTCGAATGGCCCTGTGACCTCGTAGGTGACGCCAAGAGGTAAACCCGACGCGCCAACTGCAGCCCTCTGCGAACTAAAATAGAGGCGCTGCCCATCGGGGCTGAAGCACGGCCCAGTGACTTCACTGCCATCTTGGCCGGGAAGCCGGATGACCGAAACTGCCGTGTTATCGGGTCGCAGCATCACAACTTCCATGTCGCCGCCATCCTCGGCAACCAACAACGACCCCGAAGCCTGATCAAACCACAAGTTGTCAACGCCCGAGAGCACACTGCTCCCACCCCCTTGGTATCGGACATCAATCTGGCCAGTCGCAGGTTGCACTTCCCAGACCCGGTTGTCGCCTTTGGTCGTGAACCAAACGGTGTCACCATTCGTGGCAATCCCCTCGCCACCATTGAACTCAATCGTTCCGGGTACCTGCTTCCGGCAAGGCTTCTGGAATACGTCGGGTCGGGGGTTCGGAACTCGGACCCAAGTGATCCTGCCCCCTGCTGTCGAAGCAGTCGCTACTTCAAGCACACCCGAGGAGAGGTCACCCTTAACCTTGGGCGTAAACCGATAGAGCGCTCCGTCGGGGCGATCCTCGGTCATGTACACACGCCCATCGGCGGCCACCGCAGCGGCCTCATGCTTGAACGCACCCATCGACCAGCGGCGATGGGCTTGCTCTGCTCCCGTTGGGTCACACTCCCAAACTGAGCCACCATCCCATTCCTCGCAACTCAGCCAGGTCCCCCAAGGCGTCGCCCCACCGGCGCAGTTGAGTGCCGTATCTGCCAGAATCTGCTTGGCTCCTACGACTCTGCCATCCGGAGCGAACCGGATGGAGGTCACGCCGCCCGTTGCAGGGATCTCATGATTTACCGTGAGATACCAACCGCCCGCTACTGCTGGGTCAACAAAGGTGGCTGCCCCATCGGGAAACACTCGATACTTCAGTGAGGTTCCAGAAATGGTCTGACCTCCGCTAGCAATGACGCGACTTGAAAACCCGGGCAGCAGAATCACGCCATTTGCGTCCGCCCCGGGGGAAATCGCGCCAGTCGCAGTACACGCTTGGGTAAAGGCCGCTGCCACGGCAAGCGTGCCCGCTGCACCCGACCATTTCAGCACCGCGCGACGCGTCACGTGCCCCTGCGACGCGTTCCTGCTGACTTGGCCGAAATTCTGATCCTCGCTCATGCGGCCAAAGGTAGTGGCATCGGGAAACCATAACTACCCCCGCCCCCACTCTTGCACCCACTCTCGCCCCCACCAAACCCCGCTTTGTCTTGCGCGTGACCCCCTCCTAGAGGGGGTCACGCGCATAACGAAACGAGACGGGTTAGGCGTTGAGCGCACCAGTAATGAGGAGCCCAGCGGTAATTCCGGCAATCACAATTCGGTACCAACCGAATATCGCCAAACTGTGTTGCTGCAGGTAGGTAATCAACCACTTGATGGAAATGACTGCTGCAAGAAACGCGAAGACCAAGCCAATCAGAGGGTTGAGCAGGCCGAATTGGGTAAAGAGTTCCCCTCCGTCCTTCAACACGGAGTAGCCGCTTGCAGCGCTGAGCGTGACAAACCCCAACAAGAAGCTGAACTCAACAGCGGCGCTCATGCTGACTCCCACCAGCAATGCACCCAGGATTGCTGCCAATGACCGGCTTGTTCCCGGCCAGAGCGCTATGCACTGCACCAACCCAATAATAAAGGCTTGACGAACCGTGATCTCAAGCAGGCGATCTCGTCCAGGTTCAGCGGCTTCACCCCGGTGCGGAATCTTCCCAGCGCGCTCCAACCCCAGAATCAAGAGTCCGCCCACAAACCACGCAAACACGATCGTCCAAGAAGAGAACAGCACCTCTTTGATCTTGTCGTCGAGCAAGAATCCCAGAACTGCGGCAGGCGCAAAGGCCACGATCAGCAGAATGAGAAGATGCCGGCCCCCCGCAGACTTGCCGAACACCCCAAGGATCATGTCTCTAAATCGCTTCCAAAACAGCCCGGCCACAGCCAGAATCGCTCCAAACTGAATGGCGATGGCGTAGGTATCGGCAGCAGCTTTGTCGGCTTCGCTCGTGCCTAAACCCATGAGGTCGGAGGCCACGAGCAAGTGGCCAGTCGAAGAGATTGGCAAGTACTCCGTCACCCCTTCGATAATTCCGAGTAGTGCTGCTCGCCAGGCAGTCATGGCAGTTTCAGTGGTCGAGGCCACCTGCACCGTGAGGGCTGCGGCCGAAGCGGGTTGTACAACAGCTAGAACCGCTACCGCAACGATCACACCAACAACTGCGGCCTGAACTAGTGCCGTCGCCTGAATCCTCTTCATAGTCACTTTGGCAGGGTAACCGTTGCGGGTGATGGGCGGCGCGGACCTGCTCAGCCGCCTAGTTTGTTACCCGAGTTGCGATTCTTCGCTGACGTTTGGAGGAAACATGCACGTACTGATTACAACAGACGGGTCGGATGTCTCGATAGAGGCTGCCCAAAAGGGGATCAAGCTACTGAACCCCACAAAGATCACGTTGCTGACCGTTGCAGATACCAGCGTCGCGAATGACTCTGGGGCGGGCGGATTTGCGGGGAACCTGCTCTCGCCCACCGAGTCTCTGAATGCAAGAAACGCAATCCTCGACGAGGGCCGCGGCGAGTTGGCTGACACCGGGTCCTCACTTGGCGTAGACCCAAACATTGTGGAACACAAGGTGGTCGAGGGCTCTGCTGGAATCATGATCTGCTTGGTTGCCAAGCAGATCAGCCCCGATGTTGTTGTGGTCGGGTCACACGGCCGAGGCTGGTTTAAACGGGTGGTGATCGGGTCGGTGAGCGAGTACGTCTCTCGGCACTGCGTAGCACCCGTCTTGGTGGTTCGCCATGGGGACGCTGCCGAAACTGCCGCCGAAGCAGACAGCACCGAAGCAGACACAGGCACCGATACACAGTGACTGGCGGTTCTGAGCCGTTACAAGCCACCTGGTCGGTCTCTGAACTCCACGCAGCCATCAATGGTCTGCTGCTACACACCTTTGGCCACGAGATGTGGGTTCAGGGAGAGATCCGCAACTACAAGGTTTCGGCAAAAAAGCATGTCTACTTCGATCTCATCGACACTGACTCTAAAAACCCCACGTACCCCTCGATGTTGGCCATCACCTTGTTTGCGCGTGAGGCCGAATCTGTAAGCAGATTCCTTGCCGATCAAGGTGGCGCAATCGAACTAGCAGACGGCGTGCGAGTTCGCATCTCTGGCAAACTCGCCACCTACGAGTCGCGCAGTTCGATCCAACTTCGAATGACTGCAATCGATCACACCTTTACGCTTGGCGTGCTCGATCAAGAACGTGATCGCGTTCTCGCTCTTCTGTCTTCCGAGGGGCTACTCAGAGCAAATTCACTTCGGCCATTGAATCCACTCCCCACTCGCATTGCCTTGATTACAAGCCTTGGCAGCGCGGCGCACGCTGACGTCTTGGGAGAGTTCGAGAAATCTGGGCTCGGACTACAGGTCTTTGAAATTGATGCTCGCGTTCAAGGCGCAGAGGCCGAGGCCGACCTTTTGAATGCACTGCGCACGGCGCAGAAACTGCCGGTAGACCTGATCTTGATGTGCCGCGGCGGAGGGGCGCGTACTGATCTTGCCTCATTCGACTTGGAATCAGTTGCTCGCGCAATCGCTACTTCTACCCTGCCAGTCTTTACTGGAATCGGCCATGAGATCGACAGCACGGTGGCCCAAGAGGTTGCTCATAGTGGCCACAAAACCCCCACGGCTTGCGCTGCCGCGGTCGTGAACCAAGTGCGCGCCGCTGCCGACATGATGGAGCAGTCTTGGACACAGGTCTGCGATGTGGTGATGAACACACTCGATCACAGCGAGCGGCGCATGATCGACTCAGGAGGCCGCGCCGGACGCGCCGCACTGCGCCATGTTGACCGCGACCAACAGCGCGTTTCGCATCTTCTCCATCGCACCAAAATTGCTGTTCCTCGAGTGAGTTCGACTGCCGAGACTCAACTCAACGCCGCAGCTAGCCGAGTGAGCAGGGCTGCCACACAGTGGACTGCGCTCGCTCACAGCCAACTTGATGCTCTAGCCGCACGCGCACAAGTGCACGACCCTGCAGCAGCACTTGCACGTGGCTGGTCAATTACTCGCTCAGCCTCGGGAACCGTGGTGCGGTCAGTCAGTGACCTTCAAGCTGGAGAGCAGATTGCGACCCAACTCGCCGATGGCACAGTGATTTCTACGGTCAGCCTCACCGAACCAAATGATCTCGCTACAGAAGAACTACCACAACACAAGGAGTAACTCGTGAGTACCACAGCAATCCCACCAGAAGAGCTTGGCTTTACTGCAGCCATGCTCGAGCTCGACCAGATCGTTGCCGCGTTAGAGTCCGACGCTCTTGATGTTGACGCTCTCGCCGATCAGGTGAGCCGCGCCTCAGAGCTTGTGGGCTGGTGCAGAACCAAGCTTGACGCCACCCGTTACCAAGTAGAAAAAATTGTTACCCAGCTCGATGGCGGCAGCGAAGAGTAGGGACGTCAGAGCTGCGCATAAAACTGCAGGGCCTCGTCGACCGTTCCGTGACCAACTCCTGGTTCGGCCGCAACCGCTGCAAGCCATTCTGGTCGAGCAACAGCGCAGACCATGAGCGCTCGATCCAAGCTGCTGCTTTCTAAAACAAAGCGAACATAGGTCTGGGCGTAGTCCGGCGGGCGAACGTCACGAGACAGCTCTAGTAACGCAAACGGGTCGGGAACGCTGCTCGACCAAGGTGCCGGGAATGCAACCGATGGCGAGCCCGGATGAATACCACCGCCCACGAGACCAGGGCCGTCAGACATCACAACACCAAGTACCTGTTTTGGTCGAGCGGCAGCGATCAGTAGGCCGATATATGCCCCGAGTCCACGCCCCAAAACCGTGACTGCACCAAGTTGTTCAAGCGCAGCATCAACATCGCCCACCAAGATTTCTGAGGTATAGCCACCCCCAACGGGAATGGTCGAGCGACCGTGACCCGTAAAGTCAAGGCCATAAACAGGGCCAGGCCAGCGCACAGTTGGGGGAACAACGTCAGGGGTTCGCTCACCAAGACCATGCAGCAACAACAGCGGGCGATGGGTTGGATCGGAACCGTTTGTTAGGTGATGAACGGCAAGGTCAATTCGATTGTGGCGCACCCAGATGGTGTCGCTCGCTCGAGTAGCCGAATCGGAGACAGTCACGATAAGAACTCCAAGATGAGATCGGCAACTAAACGCGGTTGTTCGATATGCACGAAGTGCCCCACTCCCTCTAATCCCTCGAACTGAGCACCCGGGGGCAAGTACGGCTCCACGTCAGCGGGGCGACTCCCCCACCCCATAACTTCAATCTCAAGGCCCATGACTCCCAGCATGGGAACACCGAGCCCTGGCAGTCGGAGCATCGACCACTCAGGCCTCCACGGCCCAAAACCCCCCATGCGCATAGTTGGGTCGAGCTTCCAGCGCCAACCGTCTGCATCTTGGCGAGCACCGACCTGAACCAAATACTGCAACCACTCAGTGCTCATACGAGGGTTCATTCGACCCCGACGCTCAGCGAGCTCCTCAACAGTTCCCGGCTTACGTTGCTTATCGCTCAGTGTGCGGCGATGTGCTAGCCAGCGGTCCATCTCATCGCGCTGCATGCGCGTTCGCTCAAGCTCAGATACGTCGGGCATGTTATTGCCAGAGGGCAGACCATCAAGGTTGACCAAGGCAGATACTCGGTGCGGCGCAACATTGGCTAAGTGCATGACCATCGAGCCGCCCTTTGAATGCCCGATAAAGGGCAGCGGCTCATCGGGAAGAGTTGCTAGAACTGCTGCAGCATCTCGGATGTCTGCCTCCCAGCTGTACAGATGCGCCCAGGCCGACTCACCATGGCCTCGCTGATCCCAGCTGACCACCCGGTACCCACCATCTGCCAGCATTGGCGCAAACCTGTTCAGAGTTTCGGCAAAGTCGAATCCTCCATGCGCCAACAAGATGGCCGGTGCTTGCTCATCTCCCCATTCGGCCACAGACAGCATCACCCCAGCAGCGTCGACTTTTCGCCGACGGTCCGGACGCCGCACCCCCTCGGGCTGCACAAAAGTCTTGCTCGCGGAGTCACTAGGCATCTGTCAATGCTAGATCCGCTCGCTGCTCACGCAGAACTTGCATCGCAAGGACACAGGATTTACCGCTTCGTTAGTAGAGTGCAGGAAGAGACTGCGCATGGATTCCACTGACCTACAGAGTTCACCTGCAACAGAGGCCGACCAACTTCAAGTTGACGCGGCAGTAGCTGCATTGCGCGCGTTGCCATTTGGCGGTCTTGATGACGCTACCCGCAGCTTTGCGTTGCCGCCGTCGATTCGCGCTGGGGTCTCTCCTGCAATTGCCACGTTGCGGTGGGGTGCAGTTGGATTCGGGATTGTCTTTGCCGCACCCGAGGCGTTTCGTGGCTCGTACGTTGCGGTAGTCACTGTTGCTGTTTGCGTGTTCATTACTACTTGGCGAACGGTCATTCCCATCCGACTGGCCTCTACTCGCTTCCAAGATCGGTTCGTGGCCTTCGGTGACGTCGTCATCATCGGGCTAGCTGTTGGCGCTGGTGGCGGGCTCGAAAGCCCGTTCATCTTCTCGCTCATGGCCGCCATGGTGGTGATGAGTTTTGGCTGGGGTTACCTCGCAGGCGGCATCGCTCTGATCACCGGTGCAACGACCATGCTTCTCGCTCTGCCCATCGGACTCAACACGTATTCTCAGCAGGCCGACTCGCAGCGAGATCTGGGGCTGTCACTGATGCTCATCGTGGTAGTTGCAGCAGCAAGCTTTGTTCGGGGCCGACTCTTGGACTCAGAGGTCCGAAGGGGCTCCCTAGCTGGTCAGGTCGACTCCCTCAATGACGCAAACAACCTGCTCACGCTGGTCAACAGTGTGGCGCGAACGCTGCCAACCTCACTGAGTCTTCGTGAGGCGCTCGAGGCTTCTCGGGTGCAACTCGAGACAGTGTTTGACACGCGTACCATCTGTCTCCTCGCACTCGATGAACGATCCGACGAGTGGGTTCCGAAGCTGGCTGATGGATGCGTGCTTCACCCGGCGTATCGAACAGCAGCCCTGCCAGAGCCACTCGGCGCAGCGCTCGCGTCGGCCTCCCCTGTGCTGCGTGATTTGGCTGCTGGCGATTCCAGCACTGGCGATTCCAGCATTGGCGATTCGGCAAGTGCGAATTCCGCTAGTTATCTCTCGAGCAGCAGCCAGAGCGGGTTGTATGTTCGCCTAGAGACTCGCGGAAGCATCGTTGGCCTGTTGGGGTTGGAGCATCCCGAGAGCCAGCATTTTCAACCTCAGCATCTGCTGCTGTTAGCCGGCATGGCAGAGGTGTTGGCACTCACGATTGACAATGCCAGATGGTTTGGCCGGCTACGGACCCTGGGTGCAGAAGAAGAGCGCGTTCGCCTGGCCCGAGACCTGCATGATCGCCTTGGGCAATGGCTGACCTACATTTCCTTTGAGCTCGAACGGATCATGGGTAACCAGCCTGAACAGCTTGAAGAACTCACTCAGCTGTATAGCGATGTTCAAGCTGCTCTGGATGAGCTCCGAGAGACGCTGCGGCAGTTGCGATCAGGAGTCAGCGAAACAGAACCTCTGGCGCTACTCGGCCGAGATCTGGTCTCTCGTTTTGCGGAGCGCTCCGATGTGACTGCCACGTTCACGGTGCCTCGGCCAGATGAGCGCCTCCCAGTACCGGTAGAGAACGAACTTCTGCGGATCCTTCAAGAAGCTCTGAACAACGTCGCTAAACACGCACGAGCCACGCACGTCAGCGTTATCTGGGATGTAGACGGCGGGAACTTCAAACTCGAAGTCGCTGACGATGGCCAAGGCTTTGAGATTGCCAGAGGGGTTCGTGACTCTTCCTACGGTTTGGTCGGAATGAGGGAGCGTGCCGATGTGATCGGCGCCGACCTCACAATAGAGAGCACCCCCGGTTCCGGCACGGTATTGCGGGTCTTTGCTGGCAACAGTTCAAGTAACGATTCCTCAAGTAGCAATTCGGTACCAATCCTCAAACAGGGAGCAATGCGTTGAGAGTTCTATTAGCCGATGACCATCAGATCCTTCGAGACGGAATTCGTCGGGGACTCGAAAACGCCGGCGAGGAAGTTGTGGGCGAGGCAAGCAATGGCGAGGAAGCAATCACCCTTGCTCGCGAGACACAACCCGACATCATTCTGATGGACCTTTCTATGCCCGTGCTCGACGGCGTGAGCGCGACGCGCAGAATCCTTGAGGAGTTTCCACAGATCAAAGTCGTGGTTCTCACCATGCATGATGATCCTCCGATGACTCGGTCTGCGCTCGAGGCAGGCGCATCGGCTTACCTCACCAAAGGAACCTCATTTGCCGACGTACTCGACACCTTGCGCCGGGTACTTGCTGGCGAAGAAGTATTGAGTCCGCAGTTAGCAGCATCGATGTTGACGGTGGTGGAAGGAGAGGACCCCGGCGAAGAGTTGTTGTCCTCTCGGCAGACTGAAATCTTGCAGATGATCGCAGACGGGCAGAGCACCAAGCAGGTTGCGCGTGAGCTTGGAATCACTCAGAAGACAGTGCATAACCACCTCAATGCCATCTATCGCCGACTCGACACCCAAAGCCTGACCCACGCGGTGCTGTCAGCCGTCCGGCTCGGCATCATTGACCTTCGCCCAACTACTGACGATGGCGAGG
>WLJI01000108.1 GCA_009701845.1 Actinomycetota bacterium | reverse complement strand
TGCATGACCGAGGTGCCAAGCCGAATGCGATCAGTCTTGGCAGCCAGAAACGCAAGCGGGGTCAGTGCGTCTGAACCCCAAGCTTCTGCCGTCCAGACCGAGGTGAACCCTAAGCGCTCTGCCTCAACGGCGCGATCCACCCAATCAGGCGAGGGCATCTGCCCCCAGTATCCGAGCTGAAGTCCGAGTTGCATGTGATCTCCCTACATCTGTCTTGCTGGTGCTGACTGCTTGCTTTCTTGTGCTGGCTACTTGCCCTGAAAGTTTGGCTTGCGCTTTTCTTTGAACGCACGCGGCCCCTCACGGGCATCCTCCGAGCCGAACACATCCCAGCCGTAGGTGAACTCATGCTCAAGCGCCTCGTCCTGACGCATGCCGTTGGTCTCACGCAAGGTGCGCAGGATTGCCTTGACCGACAGGGGACCGTTTTCGCAAATGGTCTGGCCAATCTCGATGGCCTTCGCAAGTGCTTCACCGTCTTCAACCACATATCCGATCAAGCCAAGCTGCAAGGCTTCGTCTGCTGAAATATGGCGACCAGTGAGCAAAAGATCACAGGCGACGGTGTAGGGAATTTGCCGAGGAATACGAACCACAGATCCACCCATTGGGTAGAGCGACCACTTCACCTCTGAGATGCCGAACTTGGTAGACCGGCCAGCCACACGAATCTCGGTGGCGCCGAGTAGTTCGGTGCCGCCGGCGATCGCTGCACCTTCGGCGGCCAAAATGATCGGGACATCCGGCTGCCAGGATCGTAAGAGAGCCTTCCAAGGCAAGTCCGGGTCAGCGGCTAGTCGAGCCTGCACATCAATCTCACCAGGCGCAACATCACCCTGATGCCCGCCGGCCATCTCTTTGAGATCTGCTCCTGAGCAGAAATCCCCACCTGCGCCAGTCAGAACGATGGCCCGAATATCGGGGTTGGTGTCAGCCTCAATAAAGGCATCAAGCATGCGGACGAGCATTTCGCCGTTGATGGCGTTCTTTCGCTCGGGTCGGTTGAGCGTGACGATCAACAAGTGGCCCTGGCGTTCAGTGAGAACTGCTGCCTGCTTTTCGGCAGTGCTGTCTGAGTTGGACTCTTCTGAGTTTGAATCTGTGGTCACGGTACTCCCTCGTGATCGGTGCTCGAATATTTGCGTGCAGGCACCATAGAGCAGAACAAGAACCTGTTCTCATTTTGGCTGGTTCAGTCTGGGAAGACTGGGCTGGTTCAGTCTGGGAAGACTGTGCCCGTGCGGGCGCGAAGTTCCTCTGCCGCCTCGGGGAACACATTGCTCAGCAAGAACGGATCCGTCACCATTGCGTAGTCCGGTGCAAGCTCTTTGGTATATCGCTCAATATAAAGAAGCTGCTTGCCCACCAACATGAGTTCCTGCGGAGGAGTGCCGCCGAACTCCTTCATGAGTACAACGCTCGAAGTAATCAGGTCTCCCAAGCTGACCGAGGCCATGCCTGAGTCAAGCAGCGGACCCAGAATCATGCCGATCCTCTCACCGATCTCTTCGTCGGTTCCCATATCGGGAGGAAACACCCCCACTCGCCGGTAAGCCTGTGCAATCCGCACAAAATCTCGATCGAATACACAGGTGAAATACAGGTCTCGAACAACCTCTCGCCACTCATCGTCGAGTTCACCCATAATTCCAAAGTCCAAGAAACAGGCACGCCCATCCTCTAATAGCCAGATGTTGCCGGCATGCATATCGCCATGGAACGGCCCGTGAATCAAAACTGCCTCAACCCAGACTTTCGCGCCTCGTCGAAGCAGCAGTTCGCCGTCAACTCCTCGAGCTGCAATCTCTTCGAAGTGATCCATGGGAATCCCGCGAACGCGTTCCATGCAGATGGTTCGTGGCCCGCAATAATCCCAGAACACCTCGGGGGCAGTGATCCACGTATTGTCTCCGAATGCCCCGATCTTGTCTCTAAAGCGCTGCTGATTCCAAGCCTCGAGAACGGGGTTGAGTTCTTGAGCAGTGAGTGCCGAGAGGTCTGCAACCATGCCCAACAAGTTGGCGCTACGACCCCATCCGCTGCGCTGGCCGAGCCGTGCAATTGCTTGGAGTACCCGCAGGTCAGTAGTCATCTGTTTGCGCAAGTTTGGTCGCTGAACCTTCACCACAGCCTCTCGGCCATCAAGGAGTGTGCACGCATGCACTTGCCCGATTGATGCCGCAGAGAGCGGCGCATCCTCGAACGACGCAAACAACTGATGAATCGGCTGGCCAAGATCCTCGGACACAGTAAGGCGAACAAGTTCAGAGCTAAACGCGGGAACCTCGTCAAGGCAGCGTCTTGCCGGGCCGGTCAGCCAAGAGGGAAAGATCCCCGGCGAGGAGGCAATGATCTGACCCAGCTTCACAAACGTGGGTCCAAGCCGCATGAACGCATCTATGAGTCCGTGAGCGGCTTGGTAAGAAAAGCCCGGAGATGCGCGAGTAAATCCTTTGGGCAACGCCAGCAACGTGCACCAGATGCAGAGCAAACCAACAGTGACTATTCGCCTGAGTTCGGCGAAACCGAACCTGTTGAGCTCAGGCTCAGTCGTCACAAGGTCCTGTGGCCTTGGCCCAGCTGAGAGCGGCCCCTGAGCACATGGGGTCATAAGTCGGGCAGGCCTAATCCCAGAGTCTGCGAGATCATTCCGCCGTCAATTTCGAGCAACTTGCCAGTCATATAGGAACCAGCTGGAGAGCACAGGTACAACACCCCAGCCGAGATGTCTTCTGGGGTGCCGAGGCGCTTCAACGGAGTGGCCTCTTCCATCAGGCGGCGAATGTTGTCGTCAGTCAGCACCGTCTCAAGTGCAGAGGTTTGTACTGAGCCAACGGCAATGCCGTTGACGCGGATTCTTGGTGACAGGTCCGTTGCGAGTTCTTTAGTCAGGTGTGTCAGGGCTGCTTTGGCTGTTCCATACGCAGAGAAACCGCGGTCAGGCATGCGTCCGGCGGCTGAAGAGATATTGACCACAGCGCCACCGCCCCGCGCCAGCATCGCAGGAACTGATTGTTTGGTCATCTCAAACGCAGTGGTGACGTTGAAGGTAAAGGCACGTTCAAAGGACCGCATCGAGGTTTCGAGAAAGGCCTTCGGTGCAGAGCCCCCTGCGTTGTTTACCAGCAGGTCCAATCCGCCAAACTGCTCTACTGCGACTGCCACTAGCTCAGAGAGCCTGTCGAGTTGCATCATGTCGAACACCACCGGCTCGGCTCGGCCGCCCAAGTTTCGGATCTCTTCTGCTACTGCTTCGACTTGGTCTGCAGTTCGAGCGGCCACCACAACCTCGGCCCCGGCCTCGGCCAAGGCAATTGCCGAAGCTCTACCGATTCCGCGACCAGCGCCGGTCACGATGGCTACTTTTCCGTCCACTCTGAACTGATCGAGAATGCTCATAACTTTGTGCTCCTATTCTGTGGCTTCGGTACTCGATGGCGGAGTTCCAAGCAGGGTAAGTGAGTAGGTCACCGTGGCATGGGCCACGGGAGTGCGCAGGTCGTCTGGGTTGCCAGCATCAGAGAAGAGCGACACTTCGATCACAGCTAGATTCCTACCGATTTTTATCGGCCGAGCCTCGGTCACAAGATCAACGAGTCTTGGTCGCCGCAGAAAGTTGATGTTGAGATTGCTGGTGACTGCGAGTGCAGCCGGGCCGATGCGAGACAGCAGAGCCATGTATGCAACACCATCTGCCATGGCCATCAAGGCGGGTCCAGACAGGGTGCCGCCGGGTCGCGACTGCGCCAGCGTTGTGGGCTGGCGAACTCGAACCCCGTCTAGGTCCACTCGCTCGATAGTCCAGTTGAGTGGCTGACCAAATGCCTGAGCCATGAACTCATCAAGGGCAAGAGCATCCATGAGTATTTGGGGCCCCGTGGTTGGGTTCATAGGAGGGAGTTTGCCGCAGTAGGAGACTCCAGGTGACGCACCACTTTTGCGGGCGATCCCACAGCTACACAGTTGGATGGCAAGTCCGTGCAGACCACTGAGTTCGCTCCTACTGCAACGTGATCACCGATCGTGACTCCCGGTAGTACGACGACCCCGGTTCCCAGCCAAGACCCTTTTCCTATCGTCACAGCGCGAGCTGGTTCCATGAGCAGACCAATGGGAGTATCGGGATCGCTTGAGTCATGGCTGGCATCAGTGATGTACACGCCAGGTCCGAACCACACGTCGTCACCGATCACAACGCTTTTGTGACAGACGATAGAAAGACCGCGTGCACCCCATACCCGTGATCCAATACGCAAGAGCGGCTCAGTGGGAGTGGGTGTTGTTTCTGGATCTCCCTCGGGCCAAACGGCCAATGTGGCCCCTGCTGCAATCAGCGTGTCGTTTCCAATAGAGATGTGTTGAGGTTGGAGCAAAATCGAGTAGGGCTGTTCAATGATGCTGCCCTCTCCAAAAGAGCCAAACCCAAATTTTGCCTGGTCCTGTGATCCCACGTACGCCCAACGCAACGTGACTCGAGAGAACTCAACAACGGCAGTCGCGGCGCTATGCAAGAGTGGATGAACAAGGTTGACTCTGAGGGAATTCAGCCCTGCATAGCCAGGTAGCGCTTGAGGAATCTTTGGGAACTGCACGCGCCGACGGTACTCGCACTCGCAGACTTGATGCCTGCTCAGCTCGAAATGAGTACCCTTCGGTTCCTATGGCTGCTCCGAGTTCTGGACTTCAATTACCCGCGAGCGCAGCGGAACTGACTCCAGAGTTCTTGACGCAGGCCTTAGCTGAACACACCTCAGGGGCGATGGTTTCAACGGTGAGTGCAGTGCCAATTGGTACTGGCCAAGTAGCCGAGACGCTGCGTCTGACGCTGAGTTGGAAGACCCCGAATGCTGGACCCGCTGTGCTGATTGCAAAAGTGCCAAGCACCAATCCCATCAGTCTGAATGCAGCAAAGACCATGCGTAATTATGAACTTGAAGTGATGTTCTACAGAGATCTAGCTGCCACAGTCGGCGTGAACTGTCCCAGCTGTTTCTTTGCCGACCACGATGCAGCCACTGACGGCTTTGCATTACTGCTCGCAGATCAGAACCCTGCAGTGCAAGGAGACCAGCTCGGCGGATGTAGCCCAGATGAAGCGGCTGCTGCAGTGAATGAGCTAGTGGGGCTTCACGCTCCGCGCTGGAATGACTCCACCTTGGAGGATTGTGATCTGGCTTGGCTGAATCGGGGCGGTCTGGCTGGGGCGGCGTTTGCGCAGTTAGTAGCAGGGCTGTTTCCGGAGTTTCTTCAACGGTACGAGGATCGACTCTCGCCCGAACTGGCACGAAGCGTGATCTTGCTGGGAGAGAACCTGACACCATATTTGGCAGAGCGTCCCGGCCCGCGCACGTTGACTCATAACGACTTTCGGCTCGACAACTTGTTGTTTGGTTCCGAGCGAGTATCAGTAGTTGATTTTCAGACGGTGAGCTATGGATACCCGCTTGCCGATCTTGCCTACTTTGTGGGCGGGAGCCTGCTGCCTGAAGCTCGCGCTGAACACGAACAAGCGTTAGTAGAGCAGTACCACCGAGGCCTGCTTGCGCAGGGGATCGAGATTTCCTGGACGGACTGCTGGGACGGGTACCGCAGGTATGCCTTTGAAGGTCTGCTCATGGCCGTGATGGCCTCTCTGGGAGTTGAGCGCACCGAACGCGGCGATGAGATGTTTATGGTGATGGCCGAGCGAAGCGCAACTCACGCACGTGAACTCGAATCTGCTGACCTGATCTGACGGAGTTGATCTCAGTCCTGAGGTGCCTCTGCGATCTTGCGGGATTCGTGTTCAGCCCATTTGAACACCCCCTGAGACATCAGTGAGAGTTCGATCCGAGCACGAGCACCGAACACATCGGCGCGCACAGCGTGAACACCTTGATCTTGCGGCGCAGCTTGACTAGCTAGTTCCGCTAGGTGGCCAGCTAGACGATGCTCGCCCGCTGCACTCAGTTCGGCCGCACGTGTTGCAAGCACCGATGCGCCACCGGCAAGTTCCGCAAGCTCTTGAGCAAGAGCTGCCTCGGGCGCTGGCTTGAGCGTGGCTGGGTTGCCGTTATACCAACCCCCGTACAGACGCCACAGGTTGTGCACCACAAATTCGGGGTCATCGTAGGTGGGCTGCAACCACGGGCGGTCGGTGAGGTGAGCAGGTGGAGTCACTGTGTGTATCAATTCATCTAGGCGTGCGCCCGCATTCATCAACTCAAGCGTTTGTGTGCAGAGCGACTCAAGAAACTCTGCAGTCTCGGTCAGCACCACTCGAATTTGCGCTGCGCCTGCAATCGGTAAACCGTGCCCTGGCAGAAGAAGCTCGGCATCTAGTGCAGCCATGCGTCGAAGGGCCTGCGCCCATTCGACGGGGTAACGCTGAACCTTCTGCGGGTTACCGCAGTTTGGTGCCACCCAAATAAAGAGGTCGCCTGTGCAAAGAACTCGCCGCTCGGGCGACCACACCCAAGTTGCATCATCAGTCTCGCCCTTATCGTGAAAGAGTTCTAAGCGCTCGTTGCCGAGCGGCAGGCTGAACTCAGCTACATAGGTTTCATCGGGGTAGCGAAACTCGGTCGGAAACAGAGGGGCACCGAGCTGGAATTGCCGCTGATTGATAACGCCGTTGTACCCAGCAGTGAGCCGATACCGATCAAATCGAAGCGGAAGGTTTTCGTGAGCAACCACCTTGATGGGGGCTGCGTTGTCCTCCGCTTCGAACTCGCCAACACCACCTACATGATCAACATGGCCGTGTGTAAACACCACAGCCTGCAGGGGTGCTGTGCTCCAGTTTCGAACTGCGGTATGAACTGCGGCGGCATGAAACGGTGATGCTGCATCCACCAGCACGAGTTCGCCGGAAGCATCGCCAGCGCTGTCAGCGCCAGATCGAAGCGCAACCACGTTTGCAAAGCTCTCAACAAATCCGATTCCTTCGGCAACCTCAGTCAGTTCGGTGCTTCCCAGAATCGACACTGGTGGCCGATCCTTCATGGAGAGTTCTCCGCTCAAAATGCGGCTCGACAGGCTCAGGATGTCATTCGGCATGCCCTCGACTCTAGAGCGCTGCAGGTTGCTCGAGCAGTCCACCAAGATGCGAACGCAGGTCTCCTATGGTGCGAGAGCGAACCTGGGCGCGGGTAACAAAGCGGTGCGCCGTGTGCTCGTAGGTGAAACCAATGCCGCCATGGTTTTGCACGTTGATCTGCGAGTTTTCGACTGCCGCTTTGCTTGCAACCACGCGAGCAGCGTGAGCGTGAAAGGCGGCGTCGGGTAATCCGTCAAGCACAGCAAGCGCGGCGTAGCGAACCAGCGAAGTTGCGGCATCTGCACGCACTGCCATGTCTGCACAGCGGTGTTTGACTGCTTGGAAAGAGCCAATCGGCGTTCCAAACTGCTCGCGGTCCTTTGCATACTGGGTGGACTGCTCAGCGGTTGCAGTTGCAATGCCGGCAAGTTCGGCTGCAACGAGCACCGTGGCTCGGAGTACTAGCTCTGATGCATCGTCTTGATAACACAGTGCTTGTACTTCAGAAACAGTGCCGATTGCCGTGGGCACTAGCCGGTCAAGTGATGCCATTGGCTCGGCAACTAAATCTGCTGCTGCCACAATCGATGCGCTTGTTCCGACGAGTACAAGCACCAAGTCGGCACCGCCAAAGTCAGTCACGCGGAACGTGCCTGACACCGTCGCTCCCGCAGTCGCGTCGCCGTCTCCGTGTGGCTCAGCTAGCGCAACAAGTTGGCTCCCATCCAAGATCTGCTGAGCAAGCTCAGTAGCTCCGACCATGGCGGCTAGACGTCCGGCAAGCACCGTTGCCAAGAACGGGCCGGGGGTTGCATGAGTGCCAATCTCGGCAAAGAGCAGGGCCTCCTCGGCCAAGGTGTAGCCAACCCCACCGAGTGCTTCGGGAAGGCCCAATCCAAACCAGCCAAGTTCGGCGCACTGAGTCCAGAGCGCAGAATCCACCACAGAGTTTGCGCCGTCGAGTTTTGCCAGAGCATGCAGATCGAAACTGCGGTCTAGTTGGCTACGAACCGTGCCAATAATCTCGTCTTGTTCTTCTGTTGGTAAAAGATCCATCTTGTGCTCCTCAGGCCCGCGGCAGGCCGAGCACACGCTCGCCCACGATGTTGCGTTGAATATCGCTAGTGCCGCCACCGATGGTGTACGCAAATGACTGCAGGTAGGGGCCCGTCCAAACGCCTTCGCCGTCGACTTCAGTCAGGCGAAGTGCATCGGCGCCAATGATGTCTAGGGCTAGTTGATAGACGCGCTGATGAAGTTCTCCGTGGAAGAGTCGAACGATTGAGCCTTCCGGGCCAGGAGTATCGGTACGGGCATTACGAGAGATTCCCGTGATGGTCATGGCACGCAAGGCGGCCACCTCTGCCCGTGCGAGCGACAGCCTTCGGGCAAGTTCCTCGTCTTTGATTGCCGGGCGTTTTCCATCAGGGCCGAGTCTGACTCGGGCCTCTTCGATCAAGCGCTCAACAGTTGCTGCAAGCTCTACCTGATCGGCCATAAAGGCTGTGCCGCGCTCAAAGCCCAAGGTAGACATTGCGGTGCGCCAACCGTTATTGAGCCCGCCCACCACATTGCTCAGAGGAATGCGCACCTCGTCGTAGAACACCTCGCAAAAATCAGTGACGTGGCTCATGGTGCGAATCTCACGGATTTCAATTCCGGGCGAGTTCATATCGCAGACCACCCAAGTAATGCCTTTGTGTTTGGGTGCAGTGGGGTCAGTTCGTACAAGGAGTTCTTGAACGTCTGCAACATGTGCATAGCTCGTCCAAGTTTTCTGGCCCGTGACTAC
>WLJI01000107.1 GCA_009701845.1 Actinomycetota bacterium | reverse complement strand
GGTAACTGCCCGCAGGGGTACAGCGGCAAAATGACCCACTGCACGGATTGGGCCGGTCACAATGAGTTCAAGCGAATCTGCAAACTCGTGAGTCCCAGCAAAAAACTCGCGCACTGCAGCACGGCCGATGTGGGCTGGCTGATCTACGGGGTCTGCTACGACGGCATCCTCGGCAAAGATCGCAGCGATGGCATCAATATCGCCTGCACTATGCGCAGCCGCATAGGCAACAACAGTGGCCTTCATCTGGTCGGTAGTGAGCTCATTGATAGACATAGCTTGAATCTGTAGCAGAACTAGCTGCGCTTGTCCTACTTGAGCAGGGCTCCAGCATCTACTGGCAGGGTCACCCCTGTGACGTATCGGGCCTCATCAGAGCAAAGCCAGAGCAACGCGTCAGAGATATCTCCTGGTTCTACCCACGGGATGTCCATTGGCTGTTGCGGACGAAGAAACTCACCTGCATCGGCCACCGTTGGATTATCTAGGTCCATACGCACCAGCTTGGGGAACAGATCGTTCTGAATCATCGGTGTGGCAACCGAGGTGGGGTGAATGGTGTTGACCCGAATCTGGTTTGGTGCCACCTCAAGTGCAAGCGAGCGCATGAACCCAACCACCCCGTGCTTGGCGGCGTTATAGGCCGGGCAGCCATAAAAGCCCTTCAGCCCAGCAGTGGACGAGGTCATCACGATTGCCCCGCCCTCATTTTGCTGAATGATCTTTTTCATGCCGGCGCGAACTGTGTTGAACACGCCTGTCAGGTTGATCCCGATGGTCTCATCCCACTGCTCCGAGGTGAGAAACTGCGTGGGGTTGGGCGAGTAGGTTCCGGCATTCGCCACAATGACATCAAGGCGACCAAAGCGCTCATGACCAGCGTTCACAACCTCACGAAGGCGCGTCAGGTCTCGCACGTCGCCCACCTCTGCGTGCATTGCACCACCGGCAGACTCAACGAGCTTGACCGTCTCTGCAAGGTCTGCCTCGGTAGCTAGCGGGTAGTAACACTCGGGCAGGTCGGTACACACATCCACACCAATGATCTTTGCTCCCTCTTGAGCAAACCGCACTGCATGCGAGCGACCTTGACCACGAGCAACGCCAGTAATAAAGACAACTTTTCCTTCAAATCTGCGCGGACGTTCTGACATTACCGAATCCCCCTGAGTGGCCCATCGTGAGTCTTGAGCAAGCTTATGCCCCTTTGCTCAGACCCTTATACCCGTCTGTGAAACCAGCACTGCGGAGTGCATCGGCCCAAGGCGAGGTAACGGCCGACTCGCCATTAATGCTCTCAATGCGAAGTCTGCGGATCCGTGAACTGCTAGTTGTGGAGCCACCGCTGCTTGCGGGACTGACGAAGGCAGCGAGCACCTGCACCCAAGCTTCATGCTCATCGGCCGCCTCGAAAGTCAAAAGCCGCTTGCCGCCACGTTCAAGGTAGGCGCACGCATACCCATCCACGAGCACCACATAGGCGCCAATCGCCCGAGCTGGCCGACCTGTCGATGCCGGCCAAGGCAGGCCCGCGCCATACGGCTGAGCCGGGTCGGTGGCTGCAAGCACCCAAGAATCAAAACCATCATTGTGTGGCTCACGCGAGTCCGGGCTCATCGAACGCAATAAGTCCACCGCACCGGGTTTTGCGAACTGCGCCGCTCCAAGCCCATCCACAAAGTATCCGCGACGCACTTGGCCTCGCTCTTCAAGCAACTTGAGCACTGGGTAGACCCCCGCAAATCCGCCCTCGATTCCTTCGGCTAGCGCCATCTCTCTGGTGAGTACGCCGTAACGCTCAAGCAGCTGCAAAGCTCGCTGAGTAGCAAACTCGGTAGGGGTCGGCGCTGGCAGGAACAGTGGCGCTGTCAACGACCAGCGGCCTGCTCCGGCAGGCGGACCAAGCCGAGAGACACGTGAGGATCGCCGAGCCGTGCTGCCCCCTACCCGCCGCGATCGCGCTCCAGAGAGTGACCGCGAGGCGCTACGAGTAGCAACCCGAGCAGAGCCTCCAAGAACTTTTGCGCGCAACGGGGCGAGCGAATCACTCGTGACATCTCCAGCCCAGACCAAGTCCCAAAGCGCCTGCACAACGGTCTGCTCGTCATAGGGCAGCGAGGCTGCAGCAACCGCCGCTATGAGATCGGCCCAAAAAGAGGCACCGCTGTTACTCAACTGCTCTCGCAGGACTCGATGGTGCGGCTCATCCGTTGCTGAGTCTTCTGGCGAGAGCGGCGGATTCGTCAAGAGTGCTACCTGATCTCGAAACATCAACCGCACTCGACCGTCATGGGACCCAACTGCACCCGCACCGAGCCATACGACTTCACCAGTTGAACAGAGCAGGTCCAGATCTGCTGAGGAGTAGTTCTGCACTCGTTGACACAGCAGGTCTGCCTCGAGGAGAGATCCCGGCAGTGCTGCTCCCTGCAACAGGCCAACTGCATCTGCCACAGCATCTACCCCAGAGCGACCCGAGCCAACACCTTGCCACCGAGGCAAGAAACGCGCCAGGGCAGCTGCATCAACTGGCTCAACCTCTTTTCGTAGCGCTGCTAGCGAACGGCGTCGCAACCTGCGAAGCACTTCGGCATCGCAGAACTCAATGCCCGATCCCCCGGGAAGGAACTCACCAGACACCAGACGTTGAGTTCCAACGAGCTCGGCTAGCGCTAGGCGAGCAACCTCTACAGAGAGCCCTAGACGGGTTGCAAGCTGAGCCGCCGTGAACGGCCCATGAGTGCGACCAAAGCGCTCGACAAGGTCTCTGAGCGGGCGTTCGCCGCTGTGCATCGAGGCCGAATCAGTAAACGCAGTCGGCAAGCCCATGGGAATCGCAACCCCAAGCGCATCGCGTAGACGTGCTGCATCCTCTGCCGCGCCATAACGAAGTTCGCCCGCAATGCTCACCTCGATGACTCGTTTGTGCCGGACAAGGTCATCGACCCACTGCTGAAGCGTTGCAGCAGAGACTGACCCAACGCGGGCGGCTAGTTCGAGATGCGTGAGCGGACCAAGCACTCGCAATGCGTCATGCAACTCGTCTGCATCGCGAGCGGCCCGTTCAGGGGTCAGCCGCTGAAGTTCCATCTCTACAAGATCTACAACCGCTGCGTCTAGGAGGGTGCGAAGGTCCTCCACGCCGAGCAGGTCTCGAAGCAACTCAGGATCAAGCGAAAGCGCCGCGGCACGCCGCTCGGCTAACGGGGCGTCCCCTTCGTACATAAAGACTGCGATCCAGCCAAAAAGTAATGAGCGTGCGAATGGTGAAGCAGTAGGAGTTTCTACTTCGACGACCCGAATCTTTCTGGAACGAACCTCGGCCATGACCCGGCGCAAGGCAGGCAAATCGAAGATGTCGTTGCAGCACTCTCGGGTGGTCTCTAGGAGAATCGGGAAGCTCGGGTATTTTGAGGCCACTGACAACAAATCGGCCGCCCGCTGCCGCTGTTGCCACAACGGAGTTCGTTGGCCGGGTCTGCGTCGCGGCAACAGCAGCGCTCGTGCCGCAGCCTCTCTAAATCGCGCTGCAAAAGCCGCTGTGCCGGGCAGTGCGGCAACTACCTCTGCCTCAACCTCATCTGGATCGGGTAGGAGCAACTCAAGCGGTAGGTCTTCAGCGGCCTCCGGCAGACGAACCACGATGCCGTCGTCAGACCACAGCACCTCGGCGCCAAATCCATCGCCTAGGTCAGCAGAGAAGTGCGCATCGAGTCGTGTTCGAATGATCGTGGCCCAGGGTGCATGGACCCGAGACCCGAACGGTGAGTGAATACATATGCGCCAATCACCGATCTCGTCTCTGAAACGCTCAATCACCAGCGTATGGTCCGAGGGGATCACCCCAGTGGCTTGAGCCTGCTCATCGAGATAGGCCATGAGCGTGCTGACTGCTGCCTCGTCGAGTGAATGACGGGTCCGCAACCGTTCGGCCGCCTCATCTGCTTGCAGCGCGACAATCTCTCGCAGGAACTCGCCGAGCGCTCGGCCCAATTCGGCCTCACGACCAGGACCGTCGCCATGCCAGAACGGCATCTTTCCGGGCTGTCCGGGTGCCGGACTCACGATCACTCGTTCGAAGGTGATCTCTTCTATTCGCCAGGTGGATGCCCCAAGCAGGAAGGTCTCACCTACTCGAGACTCGTAGACCATCTCTTCGTCTAGCTCGCCCACCCGAGTGCCCTCTGGCAAGAACACGCCAAAGAGCCCACGGTCAGGGATGGTGCCTCCCGACGTGACTGCCAAGCGCTGCGCTCCGGAGCGGCCGCGCACGGTGCCCTCGATACGATCCCACACCACCCTCGGTCGTAGTTCGGCGAACTCCTCTGCGGGGTACCGGCCAGCGAGCAAATCCAGAGTGTTCTCGAACAGCTCCCAGGACAAGGTCGAGTAGTTCGCTGCCGACAAGCACAGCTCAAAAAGTTCAGTGACCTTCCACTCATCAAGCGCACAGCACGCCACAATCTGCTGCGCCAGAACGTCTAGCGGATTCACCGGAACCTTGGTGTGTTCGATCAGACCTTCCTGCATACGTTGAGCAACCACTGCGGCCTCGAGCAGATCGGCACGATGCTTGGGGAAGATTCGCCCCCGACTCGCTACTCCAACTTGATGCCCAGCGCGGCCGATCCGTTGCAGCCCAGATGAAACAGAACCAGGTGATGCCACCTGGATCACCAAGTCCACAGATCCCATATCTATGCCGAGTTCAAGCGAACTTGTAGCTACTAGGCCCTTGAGCTGGCCGCGTTTGAGCTCATCTTCAACAATGAGGCGACGCTCACGAGAGAGCGAGCCATGATGCGCTTTGACGAGGTCTTCACCTTGTGGATTCTGCCCCGAGCCCTGCTCTGTGTGCTTGCCCTGCTCTGTGTGAGTGCCCTGCTCGGCCTGCTCGGCTTGATTCACTGCTAGTTCGTTGAGCCGACTCGCAAGCCGTTCAGACATCCGGCGCGCATTGACAAACAACAGCGTGGACTGATTCTCTTCAATCAGTCGCAGCAGCTCGGCATCCATAGACGGCCAAGCAGACCCGCCCGACACGGCGGGTTCCTCTTCTGGCACGACCACCGAGAGTTCGAGTTCCTTGCGCATGCCTGCGTCAACGATGGTGACAGGCCGCTCAACGCGAGCCGAGGGAGATGAACTGGGGCTCGGCATGAACCCTCCGAGGAAGGCGGCAACGGACTCTAGGGGCCGCTGAGTTGCCGACAGCCCAATGCGTTGAATCTTGCGGGCAGGTTGAGAATGCTCCCCAGCCTCGACACGCTGCGCAATGAGGTGTTCTAAGCGCTCGAGGCTCAGGCTCATATGTGCGCCACGTTTGGTGGGCGCTAGCGCATGAATCTCATCCACAATGACGCAGTCCACACTCAGCAACGATTCACGAGCGGCCGAGGTGAGCATCAGATACAACGACTCAGGGGTCGTAATGAGAATTTCTGGCGGATTTCGGACTAAAGCGCGGCGCTCGGTTGCCGTGGTGTCTCCGGTACGAACCCCCACGGTGGGGGCCACAAACTCAACGCCAAGTCGCTCGGCTGCGAGGGCTACCCCCCTGAGCGGACTCCGTAAATTCTTTTCTACGTCTACTGCTAGGGCGCGCATCGGGGAGATGTACAGAACCCGAACCCCCGAACCCGGCCGAGGGTTCTGGCCCAACGAATCTATGGCCCAGAGAAAGGCTGCCAACGTCTTGCCTGAACCAGTCGGGGCGCATAACAACGTGTTCTCTCCGGCGCTGATCGGCGCCCAAGCCTGTGCCTGTGCCGCGGTGGGAGTAGAGAACGAAGACTCAAACCAAGCGCGGACTGCCGGCGAGAAAGGCGAGAGAGGGTCAGCAGCCACACACTGACTGTACCTAGGCCATCGGACACGGTCCCTGCAGACTGCTGAACAGCGCCCAGACCACAACGGCGGTCGGTACTGCGAGCGGTGACCTACGCTAGAAGGATGGTCGGTCCCAGAGCGAAAGAGTTTCATCCCGCTTTCGAGGAGTACTGCGAAGCGATTTGGGAGCTTCGCGAGGATGAGATCGATGTGATTCAGGCAAGAATTGCGGAGCGACTCGAAGTGTCGCGGCCTGCAGTTTCGGAGATGATCCGGCGCATGGAGCAGGAACAGTTGCTACTCATTGGCGCAACCATCACGCTCACAGCCACTGGGCTTGCTCTAGCTGAGCGAGTTGTACGGCGCCACCGCCTTGCCGAGCGATTTCTCACCGACATTTTGGATCTCTCTTGGGCCGATGCTCATCTTGAGGCCGGTAAATGGGAGCACGTCATCTCTGAGTCAGTCGAGATTGCGTTAGCTCGTGTTCTTGGCGATCCAACAACGTGTCCACATGGCAACCCAATACCCGGCGCCAACTACGAGGCCCCCGATTCTCATCCTCTGCGAGACGTACCAGTGGGTTCCTCGTTCACCGTGAGTCGCATTCCCGAGGAACTGGAGTTCACTCCTGGGTTGCTCGATTTCTTGGAAGAGAATTCACTCCTGCCAGGCCACTCAGGAGTCCTCACGGCAATCTCTCCAGATGGCACTGCCACCGTCAAAATCGACGGCCGGCATGTGGGAATTGGATCATTCGCCTCGGAACGAATCTTGGTGATTGGCTGACTGCTCGGGCATGTACTCCGGCTCGATGCCAGACCCATGTGATGCTGGTTCGAGTAGAACACTCGGAAGTTGACCTGTGTAGATAACGGTGAGGCGCTTCGTGGAACGCGTAAGCGCAACATAGAGCGACTGTGCCCCGCGAATCTGCTCGTCCAGCATCCGCTTTGGTTCAATGACAAGCACCGAGTCCAACTCAAGCCCCTTGACTAGGTTCACTGGCACGACGGTGACCTGCTTCTCTAGGCCTTGGCGTGTAGCTCTGCCGTAGTCGATCCCCGCACGAGTGAGAGCAGAATCAACCTGGTCAGCCATCGACTCTGGCACGATGACACCGATATTTCCAGAGCCAATCGTCTTGAGCTCGTAGCGAACCCGTTCGACGATCTCTGCTTCTAGTTCGCTCTGTTCTACCCCGAGTATCAGCGGCGGCTCGCCCGTATGGCGAATTGATGTAGGAGGTTGGATCCCCGGCGCTGCAAGAACCAACATCTTGGATGCAAGGTCCATGATCGGGCCGGGTACGCGATACCCGATAGTGAGATCCGCACGTCGCGGCGGGCGGCGATCAGGAAGGTACTCGAGCACTGACTCCCAGTTCTGATGGGGCCATGCGCCCGTTGCCTGCGCAATGTCACCCACGATGGTCATCGAGCCATTGAGGGAGCGTCGGTCAAGCATGCGAAGTTCCATCGGTGACAAATCCTGGGCCTCATCAACGACGATGTGGCCAAAGGTGCGAACTGCATCAGCCTCTAGGTGTTTGGGGCGAGGACCAAGTAACTCGAGTGCCTCATCAAGCAAGGGAACATCATCTGCAGTGAAGATCACTTCATTTGGCCTCGGGCTGCGCTCACGAGACAACAGCGGCCACTCTGACTCTTTGAGCCTTCCGCTTCCAGCAGAACGCAGCAGCCCACGAGAGCCAAACAGATCATTAAGTAACTCGGCCGGTGTAAGCACTGGCCACATGCGTTCAAGAGCCTCGATCACGAGTGGTTCACGCCGGATGCGTTCACGAATGGCCTCGAGTGTTTCATCTGATCGAGCGGTTGCAGCTAGCCGTTCAAAGAGCAACTGCTCCACATGGCGGCGGCCCGCGTTGTGGGTGCGAGCACGTCGCCGCGCTTGATCAATGATCTCTGCAGAGTCCTCGGGAGTAAGGACCAAGAACTGCAGCCCATAGGGAACCCGCAGCGACTCACGCAGCGGATGCTGGCGGTCTCTCACGGCGCGGCGAATCACGTTGATCATCCGGCTATCGCCTTTGACCTTGCCAACCTCGGTTGGGTCGTGGCCACTTGAACGAATAGCGGGGACCAGATCGGCGAGCACGGCAATCTGAATTCCCGCCTCACCCAAAGACGGCAAGACTTGCTCGATATATGACAAGAACACGCGGTTCGGGCCTAGTACCAAGACGCCCTGACCCTCAAGTGGGAAGCGCTGTGAGTACAACAGGTAGGCAGCACGATGCAGCGCCACCACCGTCTTGCCAGTTCCGGGGCCTCCCTGAACCACGAGCACACCTTGCAAGGGTGAACGAATAATCCGATCTTGTTCGGTCTGGATCGTTCCCACGATGTCCGACAACTTGCCAGATCGTGATTCCTCTAGCGCCGCTATCAAGGCGCCGTGGCCTTGCACCTGGCCCTGATCAAGGGCCTGAGTGGCCGAACCGAACAGTTCGTCATCGATTCCCAACAGCGTCTGGCCTCGGCTGGCAAAGTGCCGGCGCCTACGCAAACCCATGGGATCAAGGCCCGTGGCCCGGTAAAAGGTTTCGGCTAGGGGCGCACGCCAGTCAACAACAACTGCGTTGCTCTCATCGTCAGAGACGGCGATACGCCCGATATGAAAGCTCTCTCCTTCGGGGTCTTCCCCAGTGGGCTCGGTATCAACTCGACCAAAGATCAAGGAGCGCTCACCTAGCTCGAGTTGATGCAAGCGCACACCCACTCGCTCCCAGACCACATCGCGTTCATAGCGGTTCTGAAAGGTGCCACCCTGGCCATCCACAACGCCCTCGCGCATTGCCTCGGCTACTGCCCGAGCGCGCTCTAGGCATGCGTAGGCGTGGTCGATATAAGCCTGCTCAAGTTCAAGCTCCGGGTGATTTGCCACGCGGTCTCCAGTACGGGCCGGTTTAAATTGGGGGACCGATAAGTGTACCCATTCAGGCCAGCGCAGAAAATCGGCCAGC
>WLJI01000106.1 GCA_009701845.1 Actinomycetota bacterium | reverse complement strand
GTCTATGGATTGCTCTTTGCCACCATTTTGATGGGAAAGAGCCCCAAGCTCGGCCTAGACCTACAGGGTGGCATCTCAGTAAACCTGCAGCCTGTCGAGAAGGGCAAGGTCATCGACAACGTTTCAGACGAGCAGTTTGACCAAGCGATTGAGATCATCCGCAAGCGGGTGGATGCACTCGGCGTGGCCGAGCCAGAGGTCTCTCGTCAAGGAAACACCATCTCTGTTCAGCTACCCGGAGCCAAAGACCAAGCAGAGGTTCTCGCTGTAGTTGGTTCTACTGCGCAGCTTGAGTTCCGCCCCGTGCTTGCCATAGTCGGCAAGCTCCCAACGGGTAAGGCCAAGACCAAGGCCGATGAGACTGTTGCGAAACTTCGAAAGGAACTTGGAGTTCCAGACGGTGTGACAGCAGCTCAGGTTGTTGCCGACGAGCAGGCCAAGAGCCCGATTCCCGCCACAGACCCCGCAGCTGCACCCGCTGATGCAGCGATTGTGACCGAGCCTGCAGCTACTGAAACCACAGCTCCTGAAACAACGGTGGCTGCGAGTGGCGGAGGGCGTTCGGTTATGGCGGGTCGCTCAACCACGCAGACACCTCCAGGTGCAGATCCCGTGCCGACGAGCGACGCTGCCACTACAGGGACGACCACCACAACTGTTCCGCCCACCCCTCTCAATCAGTGGGGAGTCAATGTTTATGATCCCAAGTTCGCAGAGTTGTACCAAACAGAGACGCAGTTAGCGGCTGAACTCACCCCGACAGATGAACAAAGCCCCGAGGCAGAGGTCACGCTAAAAGGCGAAGATGGCACGGTCTACAAACTTGGCCCTGTTGCAGTCGACGGTCGCGCTGTCAAGGGTGCAACGGCGAGCTTGGGCCAAGACGGCAAGTGGACGGTGAACCCTTCTTTCAAAGCCGGTGTCGATAACATCGACGCCTTCAACGCAATTGCAGCAAAGTGCTATGCGGGTGACCCAACCTGTCCCGACCAAGGCGGCGGCAAGGGGCAACTCGGAATTGTTTTGGACGGTGTAGTTCTCTCTGCTCCCACTATCAACACGCCATCTTTTGATGCTGACTCAATTCAGATTTCGGGAAGCTTCACCAAAGATGAAGCAGAGTCGCTTTCTGTTGCACTTCGTTATGGCTCACTGCCAATTCAACTTGAGCCGCAGCAAGCCGAAACGATTTCTGCCACCCTTGGTCAAGGCGCCCTTGAAGCAGGAATCATTGCAGGTCTCATTGGTGTCTTCATCGTGCTGGCATTCCTGATGATTTACTACAGGCTCCTAGGCCTCGTTACAGCAGTGAGTTTGAGCCTCTCGGCTTCGATGCTTTGGGTCATTATGAGCAATCTGCAAGCCACCGTGACGCTTGCTGGGGTGGTCGGCATTGTCGCCTCGATTGGTATTTCCTTGGACTCCAGCATTGTGTTCTATGAGAGTTTAAAAGAGGATGTTCGAAACGGTTCCTCCTTGCGCTCCTCGGCAGATAAGTCATTTACAACGGCATACTCCACCATTGTGAAAGCCGACGTCGCCTCGCTGATCGGAGCAGGGGTGCTGTATTGGCTCTCTATCGGCCCCGTTCGTGGATTCGCCTTCTACCTAGGCGTAGCAACACTGCTCGACCTGTTCACGGCCTACTTCTTCTTGCGACCTGCAGTAGTTGTGTTCGCTCGCTCCAAGTTCGGCGAGTACCCCAAGCGATTTGGTATTCCGGTGGATGACCTAGAGGGCTATACCGATGGACGAATCACCCCCGCGGCTTCTAAAAAAGTCCCCGTTCCAGCTGGAAAGGACCTGTCATGAACGCTCTCTCTAAGGTGTACCGCGGCGAGAACGACTTCAACTTTCAACGCAGTTGGATTCCACTCGGAATTGTCTCACTGATTCTGGTCATTGGCTCCATCGTCTCAATTGCGGTGCAGGGCCTAGACATGTCCATCGACTTCGAGGGTGGATCGATCTGGGAGGTGCCCTCGGCTACTTTCACGGTTGATCAAGCAACCACTGTGCTCGACACCTTTGGCGCAAATGCCGGCGAGAAATATCAAATAGCCACGACCACCGACGGGGTGCGACTTGTGCGCATCTCGGGGCGTGTCGACACTATTAACGAGAGTCAGAAGGTAGTCGCTGCTCTTGCCGAGGCCGCCGACGTGAAGATCACCGATGTGGCGGTGACAACCGTTGGCCCCTCATGGGGTAAGGACATCACGAAATCTGCTCGGAACTCCCTCATCATCTTCATGGTGCTTGTTGCTGCCTATATTGCGTGGCGTCTCGAACCCAAAATGGCTGCCTCTGCAATGGTGGCGGTGTTTCACGACATCATCATTACGGTCGGGTTTTATTCGGTGTTCCATCTAGAGGTTTCGCCCGCCACCGTGATTGCCTTCTTGACCATCTTGGGCTACTCGCTCTACGACACCATTGTGGTGTACGACCGACTCCAAGAAAACGGCGTCAAACTCACCCGAACTGGCCAGTACACCTACAACGGCATCGTGCGCAGATCGCTGAATCAGGTTCTGATGCGCTCGGTCAATACCACCACCGTCACGCTGATCCCGGTGCTGTCGATGTTGATTGTTGGTAAGTACATCTTCGGCGAGCCAACGCTTGGCGACTTCTCCCTAGCGCTACTGATCGGGCTTGCCTCGGGTGCGTACTCTTCACTAGCGGTCGCGACTCCTCTCACAGCAGTACTTAAGGAGCGCGAGCCTCGCTATAAAGAGATCCGGGCGAGGATGATTGCAAAGGGGATCGACCCGAACGACACTGCTTGGCATGGGGTGAACGTCACTGGCGCACCAGCCTCTGGCTCAACCCGGCCTAGCGTCGTGCGACCTACAGTTAGCTCTGGAACGAGCGCTCCGGCGCTCACCACCAGCATCGGCGGTCACCCGCCGAGACCCAGAAAGAAAAAGAAGACCTGAGGTCGCGCTGCTCAAGCATCTCTTAGGTCGGTAGCGTAGAGGCAGTAGGACCGAGACCACAGGAGGTGACCCATGGCAACAGTGACAAGGGTGCTTCCTTGGCGTCGTCATAGCCAACCTCCTGCAATGGAGGTACAAGAGATCATTGAGCAGTATCGGAAGTTCCATCCGAAACGCTCCACTGATGTGATCACCGATGCGTACCGGATGGCGGCGGGCGCCCATCAAGGGCAACTGCGCCGCTCTGGTGAGCCATACATCACGCATCCGCTAGCTGTTGCAGGCATCGTCGCTCGATATGGGATGGATGATGTCACCATCGCCGCCGCCTTGTTGCACGATGCTGTAGAAGACACCGTTATTACCCTCGAAGAACTCGAGGAGAAGTTCGGCCCAGAGGTCACCGCAATAGTCGACGGCGTTACCAAACTTGAGCGCATCCACTTTGATACCAAAGAGGCACAACAGGCCGCCACGATGCGCAAAATGCTCGTGGCTATGGCCAAAGACTTGCGGGTGCTTGTCATCAAACTCGCTGATCGTCTTCACAACATGCGCACCATTGCTGCGTTGCCAGCATGGAAGCAGGAGCGAACGGCCCAAGAAACGCTTGACATCTATGCCCCCCTTGCTCATCGCCTCGGCATGCAAGAGATCCGACAGCAACTCGAGGATCTCTGTTTTGCCTCGCTGTACCCTCGGCGTTACGCCGAGGTGGATCACATGGTTGCGGAACGCGCACCGGAGCGTGATGCGTATGTTGACGCAGTCATCGATGAGATCAAAGATCGACTCACCGAGGTACATATCAGCGCTGTTGTCACGGGTCGACCAAAGCACCTGTGGTCGATCTACGAAAAGATGGTTGTTCGCGGCAAGGCCTTCGAAGAGATCTTTGATCTGATTGGCGTACGGCTAGTAGTAGACAGCTCGAAAGATTGCTACGCAGCGCTCGGCTCCATTCATGCGATGTGGACTCCGGTTCCAGGTCGGTTCAAGGACTACATCGCAATGCCAAAGTTCAATCTGTATCAGTCGTTGCATACAACAGTCATCGGACCAGAAGGTAAGCCCATAGAGGTGCAGATCCGCACGCCAGAGATGCATAACCGCGCCGAATGGGGGGTAGCTGCGCACTTCTCGTACAAAGAGGGCACCACTGAAGACATGACCTGGTTGTCACGCATTGTTGGTTGGCAACAAGAGATGACTGACCCCGGCGAGTTCATGGCGAACCTCAAGATCGACTTGGACCAAGACGAGGTCTTTGTCTTTACGCCTAAAGGGGATGTGGCAACGCTGCCAGCAGGAGCAACGCCAGTTGATTTTGCGTATTCCATTCACTCCGAGGTGGGGCACCGTTGCATTGGTGCGCGCGTGGCCGGCCGATTGGTGCCGCTCGACACTCAGCTGAGCTCTGGGGATACGGTCGAGATCTTCACGTCAAAAGTTGCTGGTGCGGGCCCGAGTCAGGACTGGCTCAACTTTGTGGCCACTCATGCTGCAAAATCTCGCATCAGGCAGTGGTTCTCTAGAGAGCGCCGGGACGACGCTCTAGAGTCAGGTCGGGAGTCACTCGTTAAGGCAATGCGCCGTGAGGCCCTTCCCGCTCAGAAGATCTTGGGTGGCGAGGTCATGCTCGAGGTGGCTCAGCAACTCAAGTATCAGTCCGTAGAGGCGCTGTTTACCGCTATCGGGGAGCACCATGTCTCTCCAGAGTCGGTTGCCAGCAGGATTGCGACCCTGTTGCGAACTGCCGCCGGTGACCGAGAGGAAGTGGTTTCTACTCCGAACCGCTCGGTGAATCGCCATCAGGGTCGACCCGCAGGGGTGCACGTAGAGGGCTATGACGACGTGCTGGTGCGAATGGCGCGCTGCTGCACTGCAGTGCCTGGCGATGACATCATCGGCTTTGTGACTCGTGGCCGTGGAGTATCGGTGCACCGCACTGACTGTGCGAACGCGACTTCGCTCGCTGCCGCTCAGGGCGAGCGAATTATTCATGTGGAGTGGGACGCGGACTCAACGGGCAGCTTTGTTGCGCTTGTCGAAGTCAAGGGCCTTGACCGTCCACGACTTCTTCAGGACGTGACTGCCACGTTGTCAGACAACCATGTAAATATTTTGAGTAGCCAAAGCACCTGTGGCCAAGATCGAGTCTCGAAGATGCGTTTCGAGTTCGAACTCGCTGACCCAGCGCATCTAGACACTCTGCTGAATCGGTTGCGAACCATCGACAGCGTGTACGACGCCTACCGGGTGATACCAGGCTCAGTGAGCTAGTTGCTTGAGCACTGACTTCTGTGAGAACTTGCGCTTCTACGAATGATCATCGGACCGAAGTAACCCATCTCCACTTCAGAGAGTCATAGCCACTGACATGGTTTCAAGAAAAAAGCGTGACGAGAGTTCCCCCGATCGGCCAGCACTCAGTCTGGTGGCTGATGACGACCTTTCTGGCGCGGTGGATGCCATGTCGGGGAGCGAACCCGACGAGACCGCTCAAGGTGCCACAGAAGAGCAGCGCCTAGAGGCGGAACACGGAACCAGCCTCGATCAGGGCTCAACAGGTGACGCGAGCGAGGAGGAAGTCGACGCAGCCCTGCCCAAGATTCCCGGACTCTCCTCGATGTCACCCACGGAGCAGGCTCAGGCAATTCTTGAAGACGCAGATCCTGTTGCTTATTACAAGATGCTCAACGGCCTAGTTCGATCCTCGCACTCGTCACTGTTGCAAGCCTTGCCGTATACGCCAGCGCTTGAATTTCACAACCCCACCTGCGTTGTAGTCGAGCCTGAACCGACCAATGTCGAAACCGTTGAGCTCTACGCCCGAGCGGCGTACCCAGACTTCGACCGGGTTCTACTAGCTGCATTTAACGACCCAGCTCTGGACCATCTGATGGCTGAGCTCTATCACCTGCTCATGGTTGAAAAGACAAACGTCGCCCTAGTAACAAACCACGGGCAGATCATCGATATTGCTCTAGTGATGGGTGCATGGCTTTCTGCCATGCTGGCCCCGGATCGCAGCTTCGGGGTACTTGGTGAACATGGCTCCCTTGAAGAACTAGCTGAAGTGTCCAACGTGTTGGTGTCACGAATGGTGATCACTCGACAGGCCTTCAACGTTCCTGCAATTCAGGTACTTCAATGCGGATCAAGAATCTTCTTGTCGGTTCCACAAACAGCGAGTCGTCGACGCGCCAAACTCGAAGCTGCACTTGTGCGAGCCAATAACACGCTTATGCGAACCGCCCTTGATGAACAGTTGGCCAAAGGCGGGCAGCTCCTTGCAATGGCGGCGAGCGGAAGCCAAGACCTCACGATCCCCGGCCTGATGAAGAAGGCTCGAGCAGCGTGGCGCGCACGCCGCGGAGATGACCCGGGCGAGGCGCCTACTTTGCATCTGCAGCCGCTCTACGACGGCACGCTGACCCTGATGCAATCCTGCACGTATGTACTCCCCGTTGCTATCTGTTTGGACTCGAGCACTCCGGCCTGCGTCATCGGTGGTCTCACACGCATCAAAGAAAAAGATGACTGCCACCGGATTATGGATTGGATCGCTCTGGCACACCAAGAGGCGACCGGCGTTCCCACGATCTACCACTGGCACGAAGACGATCTGCTCACACAGGTCCGAGCACGACTCAACCGCTAGCCGATCGGGTAACTCAGTCAATCGCTCAACCGCTGTTAGCGTGGTCGCTCGTGACCGAGACCCGCCGCGAGCAATTTCAAGCACTCAGAGGGATGCGAGACATTCTCCCCCCAGAATCAGCGCGTCGCCGCGCACTCACTGCGCAGTTCATCGCCCAATGCGAGAGCGCTGACTACCACGAGGTAGTGCCCCCGCTTGTAGAGGATCTTGGTGTGTTTTTGCGTGTCGGAGAAGCTACCGATGTGGTCACCAAAGAGATGTACGACTTTGTTGACAAAGATCAAACACGCATAGCGCTCCGACCCGAAATGACTGCTGGCGTAGTTCGAGCGTTTGTTCAACATCGACCACTCTTGCCGTGGAAGGTCTTCTATGCCGGAACCAACTTTCGCCATGAGCGACCGCAAAAAGGCCGCTACCGAATGTTCGATCAGTTCGGGATCGAGGCCCTTGGCGTTGACGACGCAGATCTAGATGTAGAGGTTATTGCACTAGCGAGCCGCTTCTTTGAGTCCATCGGGCTGCGTCAGGTGACGCTGCTCATTAATTCGCTCGGGGAACATGAGGATCGTGAGCGCTACACCGAGGCTGTGCGGCAGTATTTGCTGAGTCGTAGAGATGACCTCTCCGAGGCATCACAGGTCACCCTTGAGCGAAACCCACTGCGAGTGCTCGACTCCAAGCGGGCCGAAGATCGCCAGATTATTCGTGATGCACCACTCGTGGCGGATTATCTCTCGGCTGAGTCTGCTGCGCACTATGCGCGAGTGCTGTCCGGTCTCGATGCAATCGGAGTGAGTTACACCGAGGATCCCCGTCTGGTACGTGGCCTTGATTACTACCGTCGCACCACTTTTGAGTTTGCCGCCGAGGCCTTGGATTCTGCACAAAACGCAATTGGTGGTGGAGGCCGCTATGACGGCCTAGCCGAAGCAATGGGAGGCCCTGCTACTGATGGCATCGGATTTGCCCTCGGCGTGGACCGCATTTTGTTGGCCTGCGACGCCGAAGGTGTGTTTACCCCTGAGTCAGCAGGGCTCGAGGTCTTCGTTATCGATACAGTCTCTGGAGAGGCCGCACGAGATATCACACACCAGCTCCGTGCTGCTGGAATATCGGCTGATCGCCGATTCGGCGGCGGTTCAATGAAATCGCAGATGAAGTCGGCTGACCGATCTGGTGCGCGGTTTGCGCTCATCGTTGGCGAGGATGAACTCGCAGTCGACGAGGTAACGCTTCGACCCATGTTGGGCCGGCCAGCAGACGGCGAACAGCGAAGAGTCGGTCGCTCGGACCTGCTTGGCGAACTCAACCGTTATTGTGGCCAAATCGATCCAACTAACCCCAGGACTATTTCGTGACTCTCTCTACCAGTACTTCCATGCGTTCGCATTCCTGCGGCGAGCTCGGCCTTGACCAAGTTGGGCAAACAGTTACCTTGTGTGGCTGGGTTGCACGCAGACGTGAACATGGCGAGCATCTTGCATTTATCGATCTGCGAGATAACACAGGCTTGGTGCAGTGCGTCGTCGACGGAGCAGCAGAACTGCGTAGCGAGTTCGTAGTCCGAGTCTCTGGTGTATTGAGGCCGCGCCCAGAAGGAACCGTGAACGATCAGCTAGCTACGGGGCAGGTCGAGGTAGGGGAGTGCACCGTAGAGGTGCTCTCTGCCGCAGAGCCACCACCCTTTCCTCTTGATGAGCGAGCCGCCGATGTAGACGAAACCGTCCGCCTGCGGTATCGCTATTTGGATCTGCGCCGAGAAGAGATGCAAAAGAATCTGCGGACGCGAGCGAAAATCAACTCGGCGATTCGCGCAGCGATGGATGCCCAAGATTTTGTAGAAATCGAAACCCCGATGCTGATCGCCTCAACGCCCGAAGGGGCGCGCGACTTTGTTGTTCCGGCAAGAACCAAGCCGGGCAACTTTTATGCGCTTCCTCAGAGTCCACAGCTCTTCAAGCAGCTGTGCATGGTTGGCGGTATCGATCGTTACTACCAGATTGCGCGGTGCTTTCGTGACGAAGACCTGCGCGCAGATCGGCAGTTTGAGTTCAGTCAGCTTGACGCTGAGATGAGCTTTGCGAGCCAAGACGATGTTTTGGCATGCATCACACGCGCAGTTTCAGCTGCTGTGGCAGTCGTAACAGGCGAAGGTATCGGAGAGGTTCCTCGTATTACCTGGCGAGAGGCAATGGACCGCTTCGGTTCAGATAAACCCGATGTTCGCTTCGGGATGGAACTCACTGACCTCACAGACGTATTTGTCTC
>WLJI01000105.1 GCA_009701845.1 Actinomycetota bacterium | reverse complement strand
TGGGCTTCCCCACATGCTCTGGGCAAATTGAGAACACAATTTGTCGAGTTCAGCCGCACAAGACTGAAACCCGATCGAACTCCCGCGGTAGGGGTCAGCAACATCAAGATCCTGTGAGGACAGCACTCCTTGAGCAGTGCGGCCCTCGTTCAGAGCCTCAATCCACTCCTCAAGATCCAGATCACCCCTCGGACCAACGTTCCGAGACCGTCTCACAATCTCTGGAAGTGTGAACGTGCGTCGAAACAACCCACTCTGGCCATCCACAGCCCTGGGAATATGCGCCGCCTCCATCGTGAGGACTAGATCAGCATGTTCATCTAGGTCAGCTAAGGGCTGACTCAAGTGATCAGACAGATCAAGCCCAAACGCTGCAAGCGCCACAACTGACCCTGAGGCTGCTGGCATATTCTGCCGAGCGAGCACTCCTGCCGATGACACCTCAACTGCAACTCCGCGCTGCTCCGCTTCACGTTGCAGCAGCCGCTCAGCCATTGGCGAACGACAAATGTTTGCAGTACAAACAACCAATATTGACTCAACCAAGTTGATCAAGATACCAAGAATAGGTGTCTTCAATTCCCTGATGCAGCGGAATTGAGGCATGCCATCCAAGCTCATCAAGACGAGTCGAGTCGAGCAGTTTTCGAGGGGTACCGTCGGGCTTCGATGAGTCGAACACGATCTGCGCTTCGGGATACACAATCTGCGCAATCAGTTGAGCAAGCTCGCCAATCGAAATCTCTTTACCGGCACCCACGTTGATTGGCCCCGGCTCATTGAAGTGGTCAAGCAAAAACAAACACGCGTCAGCAAGGTCATCTACATGCAAAAACTCTCTGAGCGGCCTTCCTGACCCCCAGATAGCAACCGACTCAACACCGGTCAGCTTGGCCTGGTGGAACCTCTGGATCATTGCGGGCAACACATGGCTTGATTCGGGATCAAAATTGTCGTTCGTGCCGTACAAATTGGTAGGCATCGCAGAAATAAAGTTGCAGCCGTACTGGGTTCGGTAGGCATCACACATCTTGATGCCAGCGATTTTGGCGATCGCATAGGCCTCGTTCGTTGGCTCAAGCGGGCCGGTCAGCAACTCATCTTCTGTGATGGGTTGCGTGGCAAGGCGCGGGTAGATGCACGAACTCCCCAAGTACAGGAGTTTCTCTACCGATGTAGCCCGAGCTGATTCCACCACCGTTGCATGGATCATTAAATTGTCATAGAGGAATTCAGCTGGCCGAGTGGAGTTCGCCAGAATCCCGCCCACCGTGCCAGCAGCCAAAATCACATACTGCGGCCGTTTGGCCTGGAACCATTGGCTCACTGCTGACTGATCGCGAAGGTCAAGTTCCTCGCGTCCGGCAACGAGCACCTGAGTAAACCCATCAGCGGCGAGTCGCCGAACAAGTGCCGAACCGACGAGTCCCCGGTGGCCAGCTACAAATATTGGCGCCGATCGATCGATTGCACCGAGGCTCTCTTCGTTAGGGGTGGGCTCGCTCATGCCTTTAGTTTAGTTCAGTCACCAGAAGCTGCTTCTTTGGAAAGAGCCGTCTGGTTGCTTGGCGAACGACCCGATCGCAACTCATAGCGATCCCTCACACCCGAGGCCGAGCATGCTCCCTCATTCTTCGTTGATGCTTGTGCCAATTCGGCGTCCAACAAGGGGCTCGCAGCGCTAAAGACGCCCCATGGGCTCTCACATCCCGGCACGACCCACGCATGACTCATCCAGCCTTTTGAGCCATCGCTCTTGATTCCGCCGATTGCGATGCATTCCTCAGCTGTAAGAGTTGAATCGCCGATGACTCCGACCCCTTCCTTATTACACAGGCCCACATGGCGATGTGAATGGTCATTTGCACCAGTAAAGCCTTGGCTTGGCTCGGCTTGACCGGGCTGAATCATGTAATAACTCAGGCCCACGACTCGAGCTTCGGGGCTGTTCCCGTCATAAAGAATCATCTCTGGCTGGTCAATCTGGAATTTCCCATCGACAATTCCGAACTTCATGTAGTGCGCTGCAATGCCAGGCACATAGAACGTGACTCGCTCCCAGCCTGCCGCCATTGCATCAGCAGCCGTTGGGTATTTCAGGGCAGTTGCTCTCGCTAGAGAAAGCTCTTTATCCAACGTGTCGCACTGCTTCTGATCCACCATTGCAGTCCACGGTTGCGGTCCCGCGTGCCCACCGTGGCCACCGTTATCTGACGGGGCAGCAGCCGAACTAGCAGTTGAAGAACTAGCGTGGTCATGGCCGCTACCAGCCGATCCGGTGGCTGCCATAGTGGCCATCCAGCTAGTCCAAGCCTCGTAATCGGCAGGTGTTGCATCCGACAAGCTGACGATGAGCCCAGCCGCAGCACCCTCTCCGCCCGAGCTCTGCGACGTAGCTGCGATTAACTTGTCAAGACCCTCGGAGCCGCGGCCCTCAAGTGGGTCTTGGCCAGCCACCAGCTGGTTCACTGTTGGTGCAGACGCAACCTGCATCGCTCCGCCAGCATAGGTATCGACTCCCATCTTGGCTGCATCAACCCAGTAGGACTGCGGGTTGAAGCCCAAATCGCAACGAGCAAGATCAATCGCTGCCATCTGCGCTACGTGGTCTGCCCCTGTGGAGTGATCACTGTGGCCAGAGGCGGCTCCGGCAGCAGCCCCATGTGCGTGACTCCCGTGCGAGGACGCATCCGGGCTGACAATTGCTGCAGTAGCTAGGCCCAAGACAGCAATGGCCCCAACAGAAGCGCCAAGCGCCCCGATCCGCAAGCGCGAAGGCGCCAACAGCAGTGCTCCTGCAACCAGTACTGCTCCCAGCTCTAGGGCTGCACAGATCTGGTCAACGAGCCCAATTGATTCAACAACGCCGGCGTGCGCACCAAAAGGAAGCCCGACCGTACGGCTCCACACCCAGAGCGCAACCACTGCGATGCTTCCAAGAATCACTGCTGCGTACAGCCTGCGCGACCCTCGGCCAAGAAGTAGCACCAGTCCTGCAGCTATCTGCGCCCAGCCCACCGCCGCAAACGCGATTCCTTCAGCCCAAGACTCACCGATGTGCGATGGAATCATTACTAGATGGATAACTCCGGCTCCGGCCAAAAGCCCCGCTAACAAGAACCCCAGCGATGGCTGGTTCCCCCCAGCTACCGAATCCTGATTATCTTGAGACATAACGAACCCCCAACGCTAGGTAGTACTAGCTCACTCAAAGTAGCTCAGACCAGTGCAAGCACGCCCTTGGCAACGAGGTAGAGCCCGATCAACAAGAAGAGCCAGAGCAGCACTTTAGGCCAGTGCTCGAGCAGTAGCCCTCGCCACTTGGCGAGCAATGGCGCTGGATGGCGACTACCGAGTACCACTGCAAGTGGCAGCAACACATCAATCGAGGCAACGAGGGTAAACACAACCATTGCCCCAAGCTGAGCTGTCTGGCTGCTGTAGTCCTTCAGAATGTTGTTTGCACCAGACACCACTAGTGCATAGGGGGGAAGGAACACCCCCAGCACCAACGCTGGAAGGGGCGACATCTGATCAAGTCGGCTCAGCCACTTGGGCGTTTTTTTGCCACCATGTTGTTCTTGTCGGCGAACCCGCAGGGCGGCCAGAAGTGCAGCCACGCCAAGTGCAATATCAATGACAGCGGTGATAGTTGAGGAAACGCTTCCTGAACCGCTATCTACTTGGCCTTCTAGAAAGAGCGTGCCGAACCCCACGACTGCCACCGCCGCGACCCACCCAACGGCAAGCGCGGCTGCTTTGGTGGTTCCTTTTTCGGAACTCAGCAACAGCAGCGAGGCAAGCGCCGCAAGCGGACTCAGCCCCACGGTGAACGCAAGTACAACCGTGGTGGTGTTCAAGAATTGCGAGGCTAGACCAAGCTGGGTGGTTTTACCTACGTCTCTTGGCACACTGAGAGGGTGCTTCGCAACAGACGCTTCAGGCCACAACACAGCGCAACACTTTGTCTACTTGGTATTTCGCTGCTTTTAGCCTCTTGCGTGGTGCCCTCGGCAACAACTCAAGCCAGTCGTTCTGCAGCAACGCCATTTATCTCTGCTGGAACTGTTGAGTACTCGCCCGGACTGATTGGGGATCTGTACCTTCCCCAATCTGGTGGAAATCGAGGAGTGATCGTCTTGGTTCATGCGGGCGGTTTTTACACTGGCTCGCGACATGAAGTCGCCGCTTACGCAACACCGGTGATGGATCAGATCGATCGTGGCTTTGCCGTGTTGAACATTGATTACCGCCTCACTTCTGGCGGCCGCAATCAGTTTCCTGCAGCAGTTGCAGATGTTTCAGCAGCCATCGACTGGACGCGCACAGCGGGGCCGAACTACGGGGTGAACCCTGCAACGGTGATTGTCGCAGGGCACTCTGCTGGCGGCACCCTTGCGGCACTCATTGGCTTAGGGGCAAACAACCCCGGTAGTCCGAGAGGTACCACCTCGCCGGTTGACGGTTGGATTGCTATCTCGGGGATCTACGATCTTCGTGCAGCAGGTGTGCCACAGCTTCAACAAAGGCTGTGGCTTGGTCAGAATGCGAGCGCCGAGGCAATCGAGGCAGCCTCTGCAGTCACCCTTGCAGACGCAGGCGACGCACCCGGCTATATCGTCCACGGAGTTCAAGATCCGATCGTTCCGGTAGATCAGGGCTTTGGCTTGTTTGTCACAACCTGGCTCACAGGTAAAAACCCATGGTTAGACCTAGTCTCATCATCGGACTGCAACGGTCACGTCCCAACCTGCGCAATGAACACTGGCTACCTCAACATCTGGATAGACCAACTGGCTCGCTGACTGCAGCTGAAAATCGACACATGATGTCTTTTTTTGGCTGCGAACGCGCTCAACTCGCTAACCTGAACAGCACGACTCTCAGGACGGGACTGGGCAATGTCTATTCAGATTCAACACTCATCTCAACCCAAACCAAAGCTGCGCACTGCGGTTGCGGCCTCTGCATTCTTTCTGGCCACGCTGCTGCTTGCCGCTTGCGTACCGCCCGTTTCGCCGGGGCCGACGGTACGACCACAACCTGCGGGACGTGGCAAGGTCACCTCGGTCGACGTCGCTCCCTCCGCTGGGTGTAGTTCCTCTGCAGCACGGCCACCCACCGGGCGCTCTGTCCTCAGCGTCGCCACAGCACACGGAACGCGCAACGCCCTCATAGACCTGCCGGCATCGGCTGCTGGGCCTGAGCCGCTCCCCGTGCTCATCAGCTTGCATCCCTTTACACTCAATGGGCGCGTATGGGATCAGTACTCTCAGCTTGCTGCTGCCGGAACTGCTCGGAATTACATCGTGGTCACTGCGCTCGGTAGCGAGCCCGGCCCCCGCTGGGCTGTTCCTGGCGGCCTTGAGTACGGGGTAGACGATCTTGGCTACCTGTCGGCAGCACTTGACACAGTCGAGGACTCACTGTGTGTAAACCGCAATCGTGAGTTCGCTGCAGGGTTCTCGGCTGGGGCCGCGATGGCACAAGCGCTGTCTTGCACCATGCCTTGGCGGATGGCTGGCATTGCCGCCTCGGGTGGATCAAACCTGACTGACCTGTGCCCAAACTCGGCAGGAACTGACACCATGATTCTGCATGGCAGCGCAGACCCAATCGCCCCGCTGTCTGGTAGCCAAGTGGCATTCGCTCCACCGGCCGGACTCTCGGTCGATTCAGTCGTTGCCACGAACGCTGCGCGGTCTAGTTGTAATCCTGATCCCGTTTCTGAGCAGCTGTTCCCTTCTGTGATCGTTGATAGCTACGAAGGCTGCACAGAGAACCGGCGCGTTCAGTACTGGCGAATGATCGGCGCTGGCCACACGTGGGCTGGGGCGAACACCTTGGTGGAGTTTGTGACGGGACCGACCAACACCGAGATATCTGCTTCTGAGCGGGTCCTTGATTTCTTCGACGCTCACACTGCCTGATTGGGCCATCATTCAGCACGCTGGGCGCGTTGGCCTCTACTGTTCTGCGCATGTCTCCAGCGTCTCAGCCTGATCGTGGTTCGATAGCCATCAAATTTACTGGTTGCACGACTTCTGTTGCACCTCTAGGTGTGGGCACTTGGGCGTGGGGCGACCGCGAGGTCTGGGGAATGGGCGGATACGACTCGTCACTTACTGAAGCCTCAATCGAACAAGCCTGGGAGGCCTCGATTGCTGCTGGGGTCACCTTGTTTGACACTGCAGAGGTTTACGGTAAGGGCGAAAGTGAACGCATCATCGGCAAACTCCTTGCCGCTGACCCCGAACGCAGTGCCTCACTGCTCATTGCAACCAAGTTTCTTCCACTGCCCCAAAAGCCCAGGTTGCACACCGCCATGCGCACTGCAGTGCTCGGATCCCTTGAACGCCTAGGCCTTGAGTGTATTGACCTGTACCAGATTCATGGCCCGATCAGCCTGCGAACCCACGCTGCGATGGCTGATGCCCTCGCTCGAATTCACGCCGAGGGTCTGATCCGCGCTGTTGGCGTGTCGAACTATTCGATTCGAGAGATGAGTTCGATCCAAGCAGCGCTCACCGCTCGCGGATTGTGTCTGGCTTCGAACCAGATTGAGTTCTCACCCCTGCGGCGGATGCCAGAAACTACCGGCTTATTGCAGGCTTGCCGAGACCTTGCCGTCATTCCTCTGGCCTACTCGCCGATTGGGCAAGGACGACTCACGGGCAAGTACTCCGCGGCGAACCCTCCACCGGGAAAACGCACGTTCTCTGCTCATCCTATGGAGCGCATCGACCTGATCGTTGAGAAGCTCCGAAGTATCGGCTTGGCTCATGGTGAAAAAACCCCCAGCCAGGTTGCTCTGCAATGGATCATCTCAAAGGGCGCAGTGCCAATCCCTGGTGCAAAAAATGCTGCCCAAGCTACTGAGAATGCAGGTGCGCTCGGCTGGCATCTGAGTGCTGATGAGATCGAAGCTATCGATGCTCTCGCTCTTTCTGGTCAGAGAACCTTGCAGCAACGCATCTGGCAACACGGCTAGTGCAGGCAGAGAGCTAGCTGCGCAGCAGAATCTGATCAGCTATATGGAGCGCTTGGCTGCGTAATTCTGGAATCGCGGTGGTTTCAAACAACGTGCCTCGGCGGGGTGGACCGATCACGAAGATCTGATCAACTGCCTCTCCCGTCTCTTTGACCAGATGGCCCTCGGCCGTGGTTAACAAGCCGAGGCCATGCGGATCTGGTTGAGCCAGCCCGCTGTTCATCAAGTCAGTTACTACTGGATTCTCTGGGGGGAGCCAACTGCGCCCTGGGCCAGTGCAGTTCACGACTGCATCAACTTCGAGTTCCTTCTGCGTACCATCAAGTTCGAGCTCAAGAACAATGCCGCCAAGAGCAGAGCTTGAGGCCTGCAGCACCTGCCCAACGTGGGTGGTCATTACGCCAGACGTAATCAGGGCACCGAGGCGCTGAGCAGTAGGTGGCGACATCCGGTGACGATGCACATCCCAATCGCGAAGCACCCTGCTCAAGAAGAGTCGCTGCTGCTCATCATCGAACCTTCGCCAGAGGGCATTCGCGAACGGCCGAATCGCGTCAATGACTTCACGCCAGTTCTCGTCGGGGTACTCGGCACCAACGTGATCGCGAATTCGTCTCACAATTTTGGCCTGAAGCGCAAGAACATCATCTGCGTCCTGAGCCAAGTCAATGACCTGCAGGGGCCGAGGTGGCTGCACGAGCAAGTGGCTCTTTGGCAGCAGCCCGTTGCGAGACAGCGCTAGTAACTCAAGGTGCTCCGGCTTAGGATTCTGGCGGCTCAGCGTGAGCGCAACATCGGCCATCGTCAACCCCGTGCCTACCAACAAAATTCGCTGCTTGCCCTGCAACTCCTTCAGCGCTCCAGGTGCCCAAGGATCAGGTACCCAGCCTTCTGCGCCAATCAGGGTTGCAAGGGGGCTAGGAATCCCCGGAGCTGGGTTGCCGATCGCTAGCACCACATAGTCAGCAGCTACAACGGTTCCCGAGGCGAGCTCCAGGTGCGTGGACTCACTAGAGATCTCTACTGCAACGACCTGGTCTGTCAGGACTTCTAGGGTTCCTGACGTTGCACGCTCGGCAGCGGCCTCTAGGTGCTCCTGCAAGTACGTGCGGAACTCACGGCGAGGCAAAAAGGTGTCCGGTCCTCCAAGGCTGCGCTGTGCCATCCAATCAACAAGATCCCCCGGTTGAGATGGGTCGGCACTCATTCCCGAGGCCCGCACGTTGAGCAAATGCTCGCTGTCATCAGTACCGTAAGCCACACCCGCTGCTAGCCGTCCAGATGGTTCGACAATGCTCACATGCACAGCCTGAGCAACGCTTGCATCTAGAAGCCGGGCGGCAAGAAGCACTGCCGAGGCGCCCCCACCCACAACTGCTACTCGGACTGCTTCGTTCGAAGCCAGTTGCTGTTTAGCCATTGCCTTCAGCATGCCAGAATAATGAAGTCAATAAGCCCCCGAAGGAACCATGTCTGAACTCACTCGTCACGAAGCCGTAGTCCTGCTGCAGTTCGATATGGAAGAAAATCGCTTTAGCGGAGACCTTTTGGAGCAGATCGACTCCACCCTGAGCGCTGTCGAGGAACTCGCCCTTGGGCCCCATCCTGAACCGGTTGCCCTTGTCACGACGGGTACGGGCAAATTCTTCTCAAATGGTTTGGATCTGGATTGGTTGATGGCCAACAAAGAACACGCCGCGAGCAACGTGGCACAGGTGCACGCTGTGTTTGCGCGCATGTTGCGGCTTCCCTGCGTAAGCGTGGCGGCACTAAATGGCCATGCGTTTGCTGGGGGTGCGATGCTCGCGCTCTCTCACGATTTTCGGATCATGCGAGCCGACCGAGGGTATTTCTGTTTACCCGAGGTTGACCTTGGATTGCCCTTTACACACGGGATGCGAGAACTCATTACCTCTCGCCTCAGTACTCAAGTTGCCCATGAGTCGATGGTGACGGGAAAG
>WLJI01000104.1 GCA_009701845.1 Actinomycetota bacterium | reverse complement strand
GTCAGTACCTACAGCGATGATCTGAATCTGCAGTTGATCGGCTAACTCGGCGACTGCCTGATGCTCTTGGGGCGCAGAATCACCGAGCTCAGCCATAAGGCCAAGGACTGCGATTCGCCTGCCGGCGCCCGAAGCAGAACTGTCTGGGGACCCAGAGGAGCCGGCGGAGCCCGAACCAGAACCGCCAGCAGAGCCAGAGCCAGCAGAGCCAGAGCCAGCAGAGCCAGCCTGATCTGCACCCGGGAGCGAACTGAGCGCCCGAAGTGCTGCCGCCATAGAGGCCGGACCTGCGTTGTAGGAATCGTTCAAGAGCAGAGCCCCGCTCGGCATGGTCTGTAGATCCATGCGCAAGGGCGAGGTCACGGCCGACTCCAAGCCAACAGCAACCTGCTCAAGCGAGAGGCCAAGGCCGAGCGCTGCAGTTGCGGCGGCCAATGCGTTCGACACGTTGTGCGCACCGCGAATGCCGAGGCGCACAGCAACCTGCCCCCAGGGCGACAGCAGCACAAAGCTTGGTCGCAGCTCTTCATCGACCTGAACCTCAATGGCCTGTACATCGCCACCCTGGCCGAAGCGAAGCACGTTCGCTTCAGTGCGGCCGGCCATTGCAGCCACGAGCGGTACCTCGGCATTCAGCACAGCAAGCCCGGTTGACGGGAGTGCTGCGATCAACTCGCCCTTTGCCTGAGCGATCTGCTCAATGCCTCCCATGACTTCGGTGTGGACACGCTCAACCGTTGTGACGATGCCAACCGTCGGTCGGGCCAACTCGCACAGCAGCGAGATATGGCCCGCCCCCCGAGCTCCCATCTCGACCACAGCAGCCTGGGTACCCTCAGCGGCATTCGCAAGGGTCAGTGGCACCCCAAGCTCATTATTGAAGGATTTCTCGGAAGCGACCGTTACGAACTGTTGGGCGAGTACCTCTGCGAGCAGGTCTTTCGTCGTAGTTTTTCCGACTGAACCAGTCACCCCCACCACACGATCGGGTAACCGGTCTCTGGCGATTCGGGCAATTTCCATGAGTGCAAGCGGCACATCCTCGACCAGGATTGCCATGCCCCGCTCAGCAAACTCGCCAGAGCCAGAGCCAGAGCCGGAGCCAGAGCCAGAGCCAGAGCCAGAAACGGCGAGACAATCAGCATTGTCAACAAGTACTGCGGCCGCACCCGCGGAAAACGCTGCATCAACGTAGTCGTGGCCGTCTCGGTCGGCTCGAACTGCTGCAAACAACTGCCCGGGAATCACCAGCCGAGAATCGATCGCCAAACCGTCCACGAGCAACACCGACTGGGCACCCGACGAGACCTCTCGATCGGCCTTGTGATGGGCGAGTTGGGGTGTGATCCCCCCGAGAACACGCCCATGTAACTGGGCTGCGAGCTCTGCAATGAAGAAGCGCATTCGTTGATTCTCTCAGCTGCGTACACTTCTGCAGTGCCTTTACACACCAGAGTTCGCCTTGTGGTCCTCTTCGGGGGACGATCTGCCGAACATGACATCAGTAAAATCTCTGCCAGCCACGTTCTGAGAGCCGTTGACTTAGCCCGCTACAAGGTGGTTCCGATCGGAATCACCAAACAGGGAGCTTGGCTGCTCGCCCAAGAAGCAGCTGATCTGATTCAACAAGGTCGGGCCGATGAGCTTCCCGATTCGCTAAGAATCGAAGGCCCCGAGGTACAGCCTTTCGAGGTCCTCGGCGGTGCCACGAACGAAGTGCCCACGGTGGTGTTGCCGATTCTGCACGGTCCGAACGGCGAGGACGGCACAGTGCAAGGCCTGCTCGAAATGGCACAGGTGCCATATGTGGGCGCTGGCGTGTTGGGTTCGGCAGTGGCCATGGACAAGGCCATGGCTAAAACCGTGCTCGACGCCGCTGGAATTGCACAACCCCGCTGGGCAGCGGTGCGTGTCACCGAACTCGAAAACGGGCAAGAGCTTGCATCAAGACTGATTGCGGAGTTGGGTGAAGCCATCTTTGTGAAACCCGCAAACATGGGTTCTTCGATTGGGATCACCAAAGCCCACGGTGCAGACGAACTGCTTGCGGCCTTGGATCTTGCCTTTGAATACGACGAGATTGCCGTGGTGGAAGAGGCCGTGGTTGCGCGTGAACTCGAGGTTGCTGTGCTCGGAAACCGTTCCCCTCGGGCGAGCGTTGTGGGGGAAATCATTCCCGCTGCAGAGTTCTACGACTACGAAGACAAGTACGCCGACGGCACTGCGCAAAGCGTGATCCCAGCGCAGATGACGCCCGCAGCTTCAGAGGAACTTCGCGAGTTGGCCGTGAGAACTTTTAGCTCTCTACGCGCAGAGGGAATGGCCCGCGTTGATGTGTTCTTCGAGGAAGGCACCACCGACAAACCCGGCCGGGGCTTCTTGGTCAACGAGATCAATACGATTCCGGGCTTTACACCGATCTCGATGTATCCAATGCTGTGGCAAGCAACTGATCTGCCGTACTCCGACTTGATTGATGAACTTGTGCTCCTAGCCATCGAACGCCATGCCCAACGGGAACAGCGCCGCACAGATGTCTCTCAGCGCGGGGCGGCGAATCAGACATGATTCTGCAGAACCTGAGCGGGCAACGCATCTTCATTACGGGTGGCACCGGTTTTGTGGGAACGGCGCTTGTGGAGCGACTGCTCCGATGTGTCCCCGATTGCCAACTGGTGTTGTTGGTTCGTGATGGCCGCCGCAGTTCAGCCGAGCAGCGGGTACACAAAGAGATCCTTCGCAATGATTGCTTTGACCGGCTTCGAGAAGAACTCGGCGCTGAAGGTTTTGAGCAGATGGCAAACCGGGTGCAGGCAGTCTCGGGCGACGTTGGCACTGATGGCCTAGGCCTAGACGAAGCGGGCCGGGCTGCCCTAGCGAGTTGCACAACGGTGATTCATTCGGCGGCCACTGTTGCATTCGACTCGCCGCTTGACCGAGCAGTTGAAGTCAACCTGCTCGGGCCTGTGCGCATCGCGGAGATGCTGCATGAGCTCAAGGTGTCACCGCACCTTGTTTGTGTCAGCACGTGTTACGTGGCTGGCAATCGTCGCGGCTCGGCACGTGAAGAACCGGTGGACAGCAACGACTTTGTCTCGAGCTTGGATTGGCGTGCCGAGGTTGCAGCCGCTCGTCGATCCCGAAGCGACACCGACGCAGAGAGTCGCGCTCCGGACAGGCTTCGCGAGTTTGGGGATCGAGCAAGATTCGAGCTTGGCTCTGCCGGCGGCCCGCTGCTGGCCGAGCGAACCGAAGCCCTGCGGAAAGAGTGGGCCCATGCCCGCATGGTAGAGATTGGGCGCGCTCGTGCGGCCTCGGTCGGCTGGCCCGATGCCTATGCCTTCACCAAAGCGCTGAGCGAGGTAGCCACGGCTCAGACTCTGCGCTCCTACGGAGATTCGGCCGCACGTCTGAGCGTGGTGCGACCCTCGATCATCGAGTCAGCCTTACTTGAACCCAAACCCGGTTGGATTCGCGGCTTCCGTATGGCCGAGCCAATCATCTTGTCCTACGCCCGCGGCCTACTTAAAGAGTTCCCGGGCGTGCCCGAGGGTGTAGTAGATGTCATCCCCGTAGACATTGTGGTGGCTGCAATCATCGCCACTGCTGGTCGCGACGCAGACACTCCTGCACAGGCGGCTGGCGAGCCGCATATCGTGCAAGTTGCCAGCGGATCTCGTAACCCACTCAAGTACCAGCGTCTGGTGGACCGGGTTCGCGAATGGTTCACCGAGCATCCCCTCTATGACCAGCACGGGCAACCCATCATCGTGCCCGACTGGAGCTTTCCGGGACGCGGCCGAGTCGAAGGGCAGCTCAGTCGTGCCGGAGTTGCTCTTCGTGCCGCCGAAAAAGTGGTCATCAATCTGCCCCTGCGCGGCGCTGGCGCACAACTAGGTGCAACCATCGAGGAGCGCCGCTCACAGACTGAGCGAGCAAAGTCTTATGTTGAGCTCTATGGGACCTACACCGAATGCGAGGCCGAGTACGGCGTTCAGCACCTGCTCACGCTTTGGGAGTCACTAGATCCCACTGAACAAGCGCTCTTCGGGCTCGACCCTGCAGCAATTGACTGGGACGCGTACATCACGCAGATTCATTTGCCTTCGGTAGTCAAACACGGCCGAGCGCGGTCCTCGCCCTCTCGCAGCAGCGCCGAAGCCCGACCCGACCGCTTGCGTCGAGCAGTGCTCTCCCCCGAGCGGCACATGGCTGCGTTCGACTTAGAGAACACGCTCATTGCTTCAAACGTGGTCACGTCATATGCATGGATGGCAACGCGGCGCATGCCCACTTCAGAACGCCTGCGATTTGCCGCCCGCACGCTGGCCGAAGCCCCCTCACTGCTCGCTCAGGACCGCAAAGACCGCTCAGACTTTTTGAGATCCTTCTACCGACGCTACGACGGCGCGCTCGTTGAACAACTCGACGAGGACGCAGTTGAGCACTTCTCTGCAATGCTCCTTGCGAGGTCCTTTCCAGCTGCGATCCGAAGGGTCCGTGAGCATCGAGCGCTCGGGCATCGCACCGTGTTGATTACTGGCGCGTTGGACTTCCTCATCCAACCGCTGATGCCGCTGTTCGATGATGTGATCTGCGCACGGCTCGGCACCGCCGTTGACCGCTCCGGGCGACTCACGCTGACAGGACAACTCGACGAGGTGCCCCCAACGGTAGAAGCTCGGGCCAGCATTCTGGCCGAGTACTGCTCAGCCGAAGGCCTGCTGCTTGAACAGAGCGTTGCGTATGCCGACTCCTCATCCGACCTACCCATGCTCGAAGCCGTTGGATTCCCCGTCGCAGTGAACCCCGAGCCTCGGTTGGCATCCATTGCCCGCAAACGCGGTTGGCTTGTTGAGGACTTTCGCCAAGCCAAAGGGTTTCGCCATTCGGTGCTGCCCTTCGCAACCCGCTGGCGGCCCTCCCCGACGGTGCGAGGCCAAGCATGAAGGCGCTCGTCGTTGACTACGAGATTGCTCGGTTTGGGGCTGCGCTGATTGCCAGCACGTTGCGTCCCAGCAGTGCAACACGCCTTGGTCCGCTGAAGCTCAAAGAACTCGATCCGGCTGAACTTCCAAGCGCCGACTGGGTACGTATTGCACCGCGAATGGCAGGAATCTGCGGTTCGGACCTAGCAACAGTGCACGGCAAATCAAGTCGCTGGTTCGAAACGATTGTCTCGTTCCCCTTTACTCCTGGCCACGAGGTCGTAGCGGATGATCCCGATGGCCAGCGCGTAGTTGTTGAGCCCGTGCTCGGCTGCGTGGCACGAGGACTGAGTCCCCTCTGCACTGCCTGCGCTGACGGACGACTCGGCAACTGCGAGCGAATCACACAGGGTTGCCTTGACGCCGGACTGCAAACCGGGTTCTGTTGCGATACTGGCGGCGGTTGGTCAACCGAGATGCTTGCTCACCCAAGCCAACTGCACCCTGTGCCCGATGAACTCAGCGACTCAGCTGCAGTCATGATCGAACCAACGGCGTGCGGCCTGCATGCAGCGCTCTCTGCCGATGTGCAGCCCGATGAAACCGTGGTGGTGATTGGTGCCGGCACGCTGGGCCTGGTGACCATTGCGGCGCTCAACCGATGGTCTCCACCGAAGCAACTCATTGTGGCAGCGAAGTACTCCCATCAACAGAGCTTCAGCCGAGAGTTCAGCAGTGCCTCGGCCAAGCCCACTGTGGTATGCGAACCAGCGAAGCTGATTCGCGTGGTGCGGAGCACGGTGGGCACGCACTTGCTGAGCTCGGATAGGTCACTTCACCCGGATCACGACCCGCACAGCCGACTTTCCGGCGGTGCTGACGTGACGATCGACTGCGTGGGAAGCGCCGAAAGCCTGCGCACGGCGTTAGCTGTGACTCGCCCCGGCGGACGCGTGATTATGGTGGGCATGCCTGGTGTGCAAACCGTAGATCTGACTCCACTGTGGCAGCGAGAAATCTCGCTCAGCGGTGCGTATACCTACGGAACAGAAATCATCCAAGGTGCACCGATTCGCAGTTTCGACCTTGCAGCCGAACTCGTTGCTGCAGCCGATCTGGGACGCCTAGTTTCCGCCACCTACCCGCTGACGCGTTTCCCTGAAGCACTCGCACACGCCAGCAGTTCGGGTAGCCGAGGCGGCGTGAAAATCGCCTTCGACCTGCACTCCCCCGACTACCCCGCAGCACCCATGCTCTCGACTAGGAAGGCGGCTCGACGTTGAGCCAGCAACCCCGCTCCCATCAACCGCGATCCACGGCGTCAGGCAAGTCCGGGTCAGGAAAGTCCGGAACAGGCAAGCCTGCACAGCGCCGCGGCCAACAACCGGCCGCCCCGCGACCCGGACTGGTTCTTGACGTCGACCGCTCAACGCCACCGGTTTTGCTTCATAGCGGCGAGCAATTCCGTCTAGAGCGCCTGCCAGCCGGACGCAGCCGCATCATCTACCCGCCCGAGCCCCTTCCCGGTCTTGAGCACCCTGATGAGGCCATTCGCGATGCACTGCTCAACCCAGTGGATTCTGACCCGCTGCCAGCGCAACTCTTCTCGGGCATGAAGCTCACCATTGCGTTTGACGACATCTCGTTGCCGCTACCCAAGATGCGGCGGCCTGATATTCGCCAGCGGGTGATTGAAGCCGTACTTGACCTTGCCGCCGATGCGGGAGTGGATGACATCCACATCATCGCGGCCCTAGCTCTGCACCGCCGGATGACCGAAGCAGAGCTTCGGTATTGCCTAGGCGATCGCATTTACGACGCCTTTGCGCCCCGCGGGCAGTTATATAACCACGACGCTGAAGACCCCGAGGGCATGGTCATGCTGGGCGAGACTCGCCACGGCGAAGAGGTGCAGATGTCCAAGCGGGCAGCTGAATCTGACCTGATCATCTATGTGAATATCAACCTGGTCTCAATGGACGGTGGGTGGAAGTCAACTGCCACGGGGCTCTCTGGATACCAAGGCATTCGCCACCACCACAACGTCAAAACCATGCGCAACACCAAGTCGTTCATGGACCAAGAAAACTCGGAGTTGCACCGCAGCAACTGGCGCCAAGGTGACGTGCTGAAGTCTGCAGGAATCAATATTTTCCAGATCGAGACAACGGTCAACAACGACTTGTTTGGTGACGGCCCGCTCTCGGTGCTTGCAAAGCGCGAATGGGAATGGTCAGCGAAGGATCGGGCCACATTCTTAGGCGTGAAGACTGGATTAGACCGCCTCCCACCGAGCAGTCGCCGCAGGATTCTGCATTCTTGGGAAGCCCCGTATGCGCTCACCTCGGTGCATGCCGGCGAGGTTGAAGCGGTTCACAAACTGACCACTGCCGAGGTCTACAAGCAACAACTCGTTTCGGTAGAAGGCCAGACTGACATTGTGTTGTATGGCCTTCCCTACGTGGGCCCCTACAACGTCAACTCGATCATGAATCCCATTTTGGTGATGTGTTTGGGGCTCGGCTACTTCTTCAACATGTACAAGGGCAAGCCGGTGGTTCGCGAGGGTGGCGTGCTGATCATGACGCACCCAACCACCAATGAGTTCCACCCGGTGCATCACCCCTCGTACATTGATTTCTTTGAGCAGGTACTCGCCGAGACCACTGATCCGATTGAGATTGAGCAGCGGTTCGAAACCAGTTTTGCAACCGACGAGTGGTACCGGCACCTGTATCGCACCTCTCACGCCTATCACGGTGTTCACCCGTTTTACATGTGGTACTGGGGCAGTCATGCACTCGAACATCTAAGCCAAGTCATCATCGTGGGAGGAGACCCAGCAACTGTTCGCCGATTGGGATTCCGGCCTGCATCTACCTTGGCAGACGCACTCGAGATGGCCTCGGATGTGCTGGGTCCAGACCCCAGCATCACCTATGTCAAGAATCCGCCGCTCGGAATGGCTGACGTGACATGAACAGGGCTGCAACATGAAGGTTCAGGTTCCCAACCCTCTTAACTTTCTGCGCGGGTTGGGGTTCCCCTACACCGCTGCTGCTACGCCTCGCGGGGTGGAACCCGTTGCACAGGCCAGCAAGCTGGGTGATTTTTATGAAACCGAATGGGCCCGTTCTCCGCTAGCTCAAGCCACCCGCACTGCTGCCCTCGAGACAATCGGACGCGCAGTGACCACTGCTGCATGTAGGCCCGAAGTGCGCAATTCCGATCGCCTTGATGCGCTGCGTGGGCCAACCATCTTTGTTGCAAATCATCAGAGCCACCTCGATACGGCACTTCTGCTCACCACGATTCCGAAGCCTTGGCGTCAACAGCTTGTAGTTGCCGCTGCTGCCGACTATTTCTTTGACTCTCGTCATAGCGCAGCACTCGCCGCTTGGGCCTATGGGGCAGTCCCGATGGAGCGCAATAAGGTGAGTCGCCGCTCGGCGGACCGTGCAGCGGCGCTGCTCGCCGATGGGTGGTCGCTGCTTATTTTCCCCGAGGGCGGCCGATCACTGGACGGGTGGGGACTGCCACACAAAGGCGGAGCTGCGTACCTCTCGGTCAAGTGCAACATTCCGATCGTTCCCATTCACCTTGATGGCACCGGGCGCGTGCTGCGAAAGGGAAGCAAAACGCTGAACCCCCAAACAGTGGTGGTGAACATCGGTGCTCCGTTGATGCCCGAGGATGATCAGGATGCGCGCAGCTTTGCAGTAACCATTGAGCAAGCGGTGGCAGAGCTTGCAGATGAAACTTCTAGCGACTGGTGGAGTGCACGCAAGCGGGCACGCACCGGCCAAACCCCCAGTTTGTCAGGGCCGGAGCAGGACTCTTGGCGCCGCGACTGGACCTCTCCGGAACACAAGCCTCGTGCGACCGAGTCACGCAGTTGGCCCAACTAACTCCATCAAGAACAGCAACCCGCTAGCTACAGCGATCAGCCAACTCGGCTTTACAGAACACGGTGAACTCCCCGGCCTGCGTCCCGACCACCCATGCTGGGTCCTTCTTGAGTTCGCGCGTGAGCTTGTTTGAGGTCCGCCAGATCAGG
>WLJI01000103.1 GCA_009701845.1 Actinomycetota bacterium | reverse complement strand
TTTGACCATCAAGTCCCAGCCATCCGGTGCCCAGCCGATCCGGTAGTGCGCCACCTCTTCAGCCGTAAACCCGCGACCCCGCAAATATGAACGCGCCGCTGCTGCATCGGGAGAGGATTTGAGGCGCTCCTGATACCAAGTAGCTGCGGCCTCGGTGACCTCAAAGAGGCGAGCGTGATGCTTTCGGCCCTCACCCTCGTCATGGTCGGTGTAGCGAAGCGTGATGCCGGCCTTGTTCGCCAACATCTCTACTGCACCCACAAAATCCAAGCCCTCTTTCTCTCGCAAGAAGGTAATCGCGTCGCCCGAGGCTTTGCAGCCAAAGCAGTGATAGAGGCCCTCGGAAGAGTTGACCGAGAAGCTCGGGGATTTCTCGCTATGAAAGGGGCAGAGTCCACTCCATCGCTGCCCAACCCGCTTGAGCTGCGTGTACTGCGAGATCACCGCGACAATATCGGTTGACTCTCTTACCCTTCCGATGTCTTCGTCGAGTATGCCCACAGCACCCCCCACTCTACCGGGCGTCTCCGACAGGCGAATCAGATCATGCGTTCGCGCAGATACGCCGCAACCTCGGCCACGGCAATTCGCTCTTGCTCCATTGAGTCACGCTCTCGCACGGTCACGGCGTGGTCGTCAAGAGAGTCAAAGTCGAACGTGATGCAGTAGGGGGTTCCTAGTTCATCTTGTCGGCGATAACGACGGCCGATGGATTGCGTCTCGTCGTAGTCAGTCATGAAGCTGCCGCGAAGTTGTTGGGCAAGTGCGCGTGCGGGGTCGGCCAACTCTGCCTTTTTTGACAGCGGCAGCACGGCCACCTTGTACGGCGCAATGCGGTGATGCAGCCGCAGCACAACACGCATTTCCCCCTTCACTTCTTCCTCGTCATAGGCCGCCATCAAGAAGGCCATTGCGGTGCGCGTGGCGCCCGCTGCAGGCTCGATCACGTGTGGCACCCAACGCTCATTTGCTGCTTGGTCGTACCACTCCAACTTCTCGCCCGAATGAGTTGCATGCTGGGTCAGGTCGTAGTTGCCGCGGTTAGCAATACCTTCGAGTTCGTCCCAACCCCAAGGGAACAGGAACTCCACATCGGAGGTGCCTGATGAGTAATGCGAGAGCTCATCAGCATCGTGTGGACGCAGCCGCAATTGATCCTCGGGCATCCCGTGGTCGAGGTACCACTGGTAGCGCTCAGCACACCAGTACTCGTACCACTGTTGGGCCTCGTCGGGGTGAACAAAGAACTCCATCTCCATCTGTTCAAACTCGCGGGTTCGGAACACAAAGTTTCCGGGCGTGATTTCGTTTCTGAAGGACTTCCCCACCTGGGCTATACCGAACGGCGGTCGCACACGAGTGGTATCGATCACGTTCTTAAAGTTGATGAACATGCCCTGAGCAGTTTCTGGCCGCAAGTAGGCAACAGCACCTGCATCTTGGACTGGCCCGGCTTGGGTTTTGAACATCAAGTTGAACTCACGAGGTTCCGTGAATGACCCCCGAGCGCCACAATTCGGACAGACCTCTGGGTCATCAAGCTTGTCGAGTCGATGACGCGTATTGCACTTGGTGCAATCGACAAGTGGGTCAGTGAAGTTTGCGAGGTGCCCGGAGGCCTCCCAAATCTGCGGAGGAGACAGTATTGATGCGTCCAATCCCACCACATCCTCGCGAAGCTGCACCATTGAGCGCCACCACGCATCTTTGACGTTGCGGAGCAACAACACGCCAATGGGCCCGTAGTCGTAGGTGGATCGAAACCCGCCGTAGATTTCGGCCGAGGGATAGACAAACCCGCGGCGCTTGGTGAGGTTGACAACTTTGTCGAACAGTTCGGGAGTACCGACCTTGCCCGATCCTGATTCTGAGGGCCCTGACATGGGGACACACGCTACTGCTCCACCGGAAGGTGCACCGACTCCTTGAGAGGGCGGGAGGCTCAAGCAGCCTTGCGCTCAGAGAAAATCCGTCGGCCAACTAGGTATTTCTACTAGTTTGGGTTCTTCGAACCCCGAAAATCAGTTCAAACCTTGGAGAGCGACTTATGAGCGACCAGCCCGGACCACCGCCCCCTCCTGGTGGCGCAGTGCCACCACCACCCTCTTCACCACCACCCTCGTCACCACCACCCCCTCCCGGTGGATTTGGTGGTCCCCCTGCCGGCGGACCACCTCTGCCACCTCCCGGCGCATTTGGTGGAACACCTGCGGGCGGACCACCACCGCCAAATTCGCCACCACCGCCTCCCGGCGGATTTGGAGGACCCCCCGGAGGGTTCACTCCTCCACCAGCTCAGCCCTACGGTGGCGGCGGCGAAGTCCCACGCCTAGAGGTTGGCGCAGCAATTGGCTACGGCTGGAAGAAGTTCACAGAAAACGTCGGGCCATTCATCATCTTGATGATCGCTGTCTTCGTTGCAGTGATCGTGATCCAAGTGGCTCAGACGGTGCTCACACCAAATAGCACTGGCTTTATTGCACTTGTCTGGTCTGCCTTTATTGCAGCTGTTGGCTACGTCGCCGTGTCAATTGTTCAGGCTGGAATCTGGCGTGCCGGCCTTGCTGTCACTCGCGGTGAGGCTCCCTCACCCGAGATGTTGGTCAAGACCGAGAACATTGTCCCGTATATCCTCACCCAGATTCTGGTTGGAATTGGCGTCTTTATTGGTTTCATTCTTTGCATCATTCCGGCAATTGTCTGGCTGATCTTTGTGGCCTATGCGCCAATACTCGCCCTAGATAAGGGTCTCAGCCCTGGTGAAGCGATCAAGACGAGCATCGACTGGGTCAAAGGGAAGTTCGGCGAAGTATTCCTGATTCTTCTTGTGGCCTACTTGGTACAACTTGCAGGCGCCTGCCTGTGTGGTGTCGGGCTCCTCGTCTCGACTCCGGTCTCACTCGTTGCGATCGTCTATAGCTACCGTGCGCTCAATAACGAGACCGTGGTTTCATAGCAATCTGACCAACCCGAACTAGTTCAGAGGGGGCCCACGGGTCCCCTCTTTCATTCTTCGGCAAACTCCTACATCCACAGCAATCTGCACTGCACCTCACCCACGGTGCAAGCTGCCCGATCCGGGGCCATCACTCCTCAGGAAGTTTCCCCATGACCAATGTTCCGCCCAATGACGACTGGCCAAATCAAGTCCCCGCAGCACCGACGCCCTCAGTACCGACGCCCTCAGCACCGACTCCCGCCGGACCTGTTGCTGGTTGGTATCCCGACGGGTCCGGAGCAACCCGCTGGTGGGACGGGACAACCTGGGGGCAAGTAGCCGCAGCAGCGCCGACTGTGCCCGCAGCGGCCGCATCTCTCTACCAGAGTTCACCAGGAGCGTTCAGTGCTGGGCCTCCTCCGCCACCTTGGGGTACTTGGTCTTGGGGCAATGGGGCGCCGATTGACCGCAACACGCTCCCACCATACGACTCAAGTAAAAAAGTGACTGCGGGGATTTTGGCGTTACTCCTAGGCGGCTTGGGAGTGCACAAGTTCTACTTGGGCTACACAGCTGAAGGGGTCATCATGATTCTGCTGTTGTTCTGCGGGATCAGCCCAATCATTGGCCTCATCGAGGGAATCATCTACCTGACCAAATCTGATCCAGAGTTCTACTGGACGTACGAAGCCGCACAGAAGCCCTGGTTCTAGACCCAGAGGCCATAACCCAACTGCCTAGGCCTACTGAAGAAGGCGCAGCGCTCGAAGCCTGCGCTCGATATGCGCCTCGAGTGCCGTGGTAGCTATCGACTCAACCTCATAAGTCACGGGACCCTCGGGCAGCGTGAGCACAGCATTGAGTCCCCCACCCAAAACTGCTCGGCTCACGCTGAGTGCCTCTGGCGAGACTGGCCGTCCGCCGCCGCAGCTGCCGCAGCGAACTCCACCTGCCTCGAGCGCAAGCGCAAACGGTCCACCCTCCTCGCCACATTCCACGCATGCGTCAAGTTCGGGGGCCACGCCCTCTACGGCGAGCAACTTCAGGTAGAACGCAGCAGAGATCATCGCCGGGTTGGTCTCTTCAACCGTCCTCAGTCCGCCAAGCAGCATGTCAAACAGTCGCGGAGTGGGTTCACGATCCTGCGCTAACTGATCCACTGCTTCTAGCAACGAAGACGACCTCGACAAGCGCGACAAATCCTCACGGGTGCGCCGATAGGGCTCAACAGTCTCGGTTTGCGTCACGATGTCAAGGTCACCGCGACCCTCGTGGAGTTGCACCTGAATATACGAGCCAGGTTCAAGCCGTGACCCAAATTTCGAGCCGGTCTTTCGCACACCCTTCCCAACCGCGCGCACCTTGCCGTGTGCTCTCGTCATCAGCACCACAATGCGATCGGCCTCGCCAAGCTTGTAGGTGCGCAGCACAATGGCGAAGTCGCGGTACAGGCTCACCCGGTCAGTCTCTCACCCTGAGCGGGTTGGAATCAGCTCAGACCGTCAGTATCTGACAAGCCGCCGAAACGGCGGTCACGGCGCTGATACTCGTCGATTGCCGCGTACAGATTCTCTCGGCGGAAGTCTGGCCACAGCACGTCGGTAAAGACCAGTTCCGAGTAGGCCATTTCCCACATCAAAAAGTTAGACATTCGATATTCGCCCGAGGTGCGCACCATGAGTTCTGGGTCTGGCATCGTTGGGTCGTAGAGGTGCTGACGAATCGTCTTTTCATCAATCTTCTCGGGCTTGATCCCCGATGCCGCTATGGCTCTGACCGCGTCAACGAGTTCGGCACGACCGCCGTAGTTGAATGCCATGCTCACCGTCATAGCGGTGTTGTCTCCGGTGAGTTCAAGCGTTTCGTCAATACGCCTCAGAATCCTCTTGGGAACTCGCCAGTCCCGACGACCAATGAACTGCAACTTGACGTTGCGTTCGTTTAACTCGTCGCGGCGGGTGAGCAACAGGCGTTCATTGAAATTCATCAAGAAGCGGACCTCGTCAACAGGGCGCTTCCAGTTTTCGGTAGAGAAGGCGTAGACCGTCAGCCAGCGAATCCCTGCGTCGAGGGCTCCCCAGATGGTATCCATCAAGGCTTCCTCGCCAGCGGCATGGCCATCGGTTCGGGGCAGACCCCGCCGCTGAGCCCATCTGCCGTTGCCATCCATCACCACTGCGACGTGAACTGGGATGCGTTGACGGTCGAGGCTAGATAAGTCCACTCCGGAAAGGTACCCGACCTTCGACCCCTAGCTGAGACAGCACCCGATTGCGAGCTTGATTTTGCTCTAGTAGCCGAGGCGTTCGAGCGACTGTGCCTTTGACTGCCAGTCCTTATCTACCGTCACATGGAGCTCGATAAATGCTCCTGGTGGAAGCTGCCGACGAACCCGAATACCCACTTCTTTGAGCACGCTCCCGCCCTTGCCAATCACAATGCCTTTTTGAGAGTCGCGCTCAACGATGATCTCAACTCGAATCCTTGGCCATTCCCACTCAGAGACACGAGTCGCAATCGAATGAGGCAGTTCCTCACGGGTTACAGCAAGAAGTTGCTCTCGAACGAGTTCAGCCACCCTGAACGGCTCAGGAGCGTCGGTAACTTCTCCTTCGGGGTACCACCGTGGACCAACAGGTAGACGAGATGCCAAATAGTCAACAAGGGCATCAACGCCGTCTCCTGTTTTGGCAGAGATCGGGAAGTATTCAGCAAACTCAAACGCTGCTGCTTTAGAGAGTTGCGACATAATTCGCTCTGCGTTTGCAGCATCAGTTTTGTTCAGTACCAGCACTGAGTTCTTTGGCATTCGCTCTGCGATATAGCGATCCCCGGGCCCCATGGCAGCGTTCGCCTCAATGAGCAAACATGCAACGTCGATCCCCTCAAGCGAAGATGTTGCTGTGTCATTGAGCCGTTCCCCCATCAAGGTTCGAGGCCGGTGAATTCCCGGTGTGTCTACAAACACGATCTGCGATTCGGGGCGACTGAGCACTCCGCGGATTTGGTGTCGAGTGGTCTGTGGCTTATCCGACACGATCGAGATTTTCTGGCCCAGGATCTGATTCACCAACGTGGACTTGCCAACATTGGGTCGCCCAACAAACGTTACAAATCCAGACCGGAACCCCTCAGGAACTTCGGCCTCTGCGCCCATTCCGGCCGCAGCGAGCATTCGCTCAAGGCGCTCCGAGGCGGATCCCCCCAAGCCAGGAGCTGACAGTGCCGGAACAGAAGCCGACTCCCGCTCTGGGTTGGCTGGCTCGGGACTACCGGACTCTGGGCTGCCGGACTCGGGACTGCCGGACTCTGGGCTGCCGGGCTCTGAGCTGCTGGGCTCTGGGCTGCCGGACTCTGCGCTGGCGTGCTCGGGACTGCCGGGCTCTGGGCTGCTGGGCTCTGTCACGTGGCGCTCTCTTTGGTAGGTAAGGACTCGTTCACTACACGAACTCTGATCACGCGTCTCGCGTCGACGCGTTCAACAACTATTTTGGTTCCCTCGACTTCTACCGAATCACCTTGCACCGCGACGCGACCCAAAAGCCCGAACACCAAGCCGCCGACCGAATCCCAGTTGCCCTCGGGCAGGCTCAGGTTCAGTTCGTCGTTGATGTCATCAACGTTCACTGAGGCGTTCACGAGTACATCACCGTTGTCGAGATGCTCGACAAGGTCCATGTCCTCGTCGAACTCGTCATGAATCTCACCGACGAGCTCTTCGAGCAGATCTTCTAGCGTGGCAAGCCCCGCGGTACCACCGTATTCATCCACCACTACGGCTAGGTGATTGTGGCTTGACTGCATCTCTGCGAGGAGGTCGGCAACTGGCTTGGTTTCTGGAACAAAGAGCCCCGGCCGAACAAGGTCCATCACCTTGGATTCCCCGCCCCCTTCACGCTCCACTCGCATGGCATCTTTGACATAGACAACGCCCTCGATGTCATCTGCGTTCTCGCCGTAGACAGGGAACCGCGAGAGCCCTTTGTCAATCGCCATATCTACAAGCTCAGACACCGTTGCATCCGCACCGATAGTTACCATGTCGGTTCTTGGCACCATGATCTCTCTGGCCACCGTGTCGCCGAAGTTGATGATGGACTCAATCAGCACCCGTTCTGATTCCTCAATAACGGAATGTTCTGCAGCTTCACCCGCCAAGGCAAGAATCTCTTCTTCAGTAACAAAGGGGCCCTTCTTTAGGCCTTTTCCGGGCAGCAGGATATTCGCTGCACCAATCAGCCCCCGTGCGGGAACCCGCAGCAGCTTGCCCATGAGTTCAATCAGCGGCGCTGTGAGCAACGCTGCTCGTTCCGTGTGCTGTAGCGCCCACGTCTTTGGTGCCGCTTCGGCAATCACAAACAGCACCAATACGTTCAACAAGATGCCGATGACGAGACCAAGCGGACCAAACAATTCGACAGCAAGCACACCCACCAGTGCCGATTGGATGGTCTGCACAATGTTGACCGACAAGTAGATGGAGTTCAGGTCTCGCTCTAAGTTCTCAACAATTCGCAACACACGAGGACCACGCTTTGGGTCTTTCTGCGCAAGCGCTGTAGCTCTCGACCGAGTCATTCGCGTAATCGCAGTCTCTGCCGCGGCAAGAATCGCTGCCGCGAAGGTCATGGCCACAACAATTCCAAGGAGCACGAGTTGAGTGCTGCTCATCGCTCAAGGACTCCTGATTCAAGTGTCATGGTGTTGGCCCAACTCCCCTGCTCTGGTCGTGGCGGTAGTCCGCTTCTAGCCACGGGTTGCGTTCTGGTGTGCCAGACAACTCCGAGAAGAGTTCGCTTTCTCGCTGCCACATCTCTTGTCGTTCCGTCTGCTCAACGTGGTCCCAACCCAACAAGTGCAACGTTGCATGGATCACTAGCAGCGCCAATTCATCCTGCAGATTTCCGGCATGATCCGGGGCCTGAGCCTCTGCAACAGCGGGGCAGATCAAGACGTCGCCGACCATCCAACTGCTGGGTCCGCCGGCTGATTCTTCGGGGCAGTCTGCGCCGTCGATTGGAAAGCTCAACACGTCGGTAGCAGCACCGTCGCCGTCGAGATACTGCACTTTGAGCTGTGCGATCTCACTGGGGTCAAGCAGTGTGATGGAAGCTTCAGCAAAGCCCGAAACACCCTCGCGTTGCAGCGCCGCTGCGAACAAGTTGCTCAGCGCATCAAGGTCTACTGATATGTGGGAATCGACGCGATTGTCACTTGAGCGAATAGACGGGGGTCCCTCGCCTTGCAGTTCGGTGTTCACATCGAACCCGGCTCGCCGCTGCTGCTCGCTAGACGCTCAGCCTCGCGCTTCAGCTCTTTTTCCGCTTCGGTAGCGGCGCGCTCAGCATCGCGCTTGTCGTAAGCGTTGACGATGTCTTGAACAATTCGGTGACGGACTACGTCGGAGCCCGACAAGCGCACAAAGGCAACCCCGTCGATGTCCTCCAAGATGGATTCAAGGCCCGCCAGCCCAGACTTTCCGCCAGGCATGTCTACCTGAGTTGCGTCTCCGGTGATGACTGCTTTTGAACCGAACCCAATTCGAGTCAAGAACATCTTCATCTGCTCGGGTGTGGTGTTTTGCGCCTCATCAAGAATGATGAACGCGCTGTTCAGGGTGCGGCCACGCATGAACGCTAGAGGCGCAACTTCGACAACACCCCGCTCAATGAGCTTCTGCGCACCCTCGGTCCCGACCATATCGTGGAGTGCGTCATAGAGCGGGCGAAGGTACGGGTCGATCTTCGCCATCAGGTCGCCCGGCAGAAAGCCGAGGCGTTCTCCGGCCTCAACGGCAGGGCGAGTGAGCACGATGCGCTCCACCTCTTTTGCCTGAAGCGCCTGCACGGCCATAGCCACCGCTAGCCAGGACTTTCCCGTTCCCGCTGGGCCCACCCCGAAGGTGACTGTGTGGTCAAGGATTGCATCTACGTAGCGCTTTTGGCCCGAAGTCTTGGGCCGAACTCGCCCGCCTCGGTATGTTCGCAAGAGCTCCGTGGTCAGCACCTCTGACGGGCGCTCGTCTGCGTTCACCATCTCAATCGTTCGATGCACCACTGCGATCTCAAGGCCGTGGCCGCGTTCAAGCAGCACCACC
>WLJI01000102.1 GCA_009701845.1 Actinomycetota bacterium | reverse complement strand
TCCCAGGGGTTTCTAATGAACTTGGTGGAGCGGACATAACTGGTGTGACCGAACAAACCTGGTACTTCGATGCTCTGTCATACAGCACTTCTCTGACCTGTAATGACCTACGAATCAGTGTGGCCGAAGGTGGGGATTCGCAGCGCATCCGAGTCCGAGATTCGATCAGCGAAGGGCGAACGATTACCTTCCTTGGCCGCCCGTCACGAACCCTTGACGTGGCCGCCGATGGGTCATTTAGCGGTGTTCTGATAGCGGCGGGAACAGGTGACCCAGACCAACCGCAGGTCTCTGTTTCGGGAGGGCCCGTTCCAGCAATTGGTCAAGATGCGGCCGAGTTCAACTATGAGCAGACGCTGACTGTTGCCGAGGCACCGCCAGGAGCGTTCTCTCGCGATTGCGGGATCGCTTACTCAGCACGACCAAGGGCCTAAACAGAACCGTTAACTGCTGCGCTTCAGCAGCGAATTGGCTTCAGTTGCACGTGGTTTCTGCCGATACTGCTCGGGTACCCACAAGGGAATGGAACCACCCATGAGGAACGCAGCCATGAGGAACGCAGCCGCAAAGAATGCCAGCTTGCTCCTGACTTCTCTGCTGGCAGTCGTTGCCCTTGGAGCCTGCTCATGTGCGCCAAATCCTGGAGATTCCGAGACCACTCGAACTCCTGCTACCCAACCCCCTGCTACCCAACCCCCTACTACCCAACCCCCTGCTACCCGGCCCCCTGCTACCCAGCCCCCAGGGTCCGGTAGCCCATCCCCTGTTGATGCAGTCTCTGGTCGGTTTCTCATGAGCAACGGAGCTCTGATCAGCCTCTGGGTGAATCCAACTTCTGGAAGTGATTCGGCTAGTGGCGCATCTGCTGATCAGGCGCTGCGATCGGTGAGCGAGGCTTGGCGAAGAGTGCCGGTTTCAACCACTCTTACTCAGGGGTATCGAATCTTGTTGCAACCAGGGACATACCCTGCAGCGCTCCTGCCGAATTACATGGAGTATCGGTGGGGTACGAGTCATGCGCCGGTCATTATCCAAGCAGCCCAAGGCCCCGGTACTGCTCGCCTGACCGGGGATCTGAATGTTTTCGATACCCGACACCTGTATCTGATCGATCTGGAGATTGATCGCAGCGGCGACACCTTTCATTGTGAACAGTGCAGCTATGTGCTGATTCGTACTAGTCGACTCTGGGGTGGGACGGGCGCTCACGAAACTGTCAAGGTCAATCAGTCTGACCACATCTACATCGAGGATTCTGACATTGGTGGCGCCGATGACAATGCCATTGATTTTGTAGCTGTCCACGTTGGTCACATTCGGGGAAACAAGATTCACGATGCAACGGATTGGTGTGCCTATGCCAAGGGAGGAAGTTCCGCCATAACTGTTGACAGCAACGAGATCTACGACTGCGGCACCGGCGGGTTTACGGCTGGGCAGGGGACAGGGTTTGAATTCATGCAAGCCCCTTGGCTGCAGTACGAGGCCTCTGGCATTGCAGTGACCAATAACGTCATCCACGACACTCAAGGTGCTGGCCTTGGGGTGAACGGTGGCTACAACATCGTGCTTGCGTATAACACCTTGTATCGGGTTGGATCGCGCAGCCACGCCGTGGAGTTTGTGCATGGAAGCCGGGGTTGCGACGGCGATACGGCGACCTGTGCTGCGCATCGCAGGGCAGGCGGCTGGGGGACTGCCGATGAGGGCGGTCAATACATCCCCAACAAGCACGTGACCTTTGCGAACAACCTCGTCTATAACCCTGCTCCGTATGCAACTGCTTGGCAACACTTTGCAGTGGCCGGTCGCACCACACCGCCCGCAGGCTCGGGTGCGCCATCGCCCGCAGAGGCCGACGATGACTTGCGGATCTTTGGCAACGTGATCTGGAACGGCACCACCGAGATGCCCCTTGGGTTCGGAGAGGGTTGCGCTGACGTCAACCCCACGTGCTCTGAGTCGCAGGTGCTTGCAGGGAACGCTGTGAATACTCTCGAGCCCCGCCTAGTAAACCCAAGCGGGGGAGTCTGGACCCCAGCTAGCGGTTCAGCGCTTCGGGACACACCCGCACAAGTCGTCAGCGCGTGGTCGTGGTCGGATGCCCCAGCAGGTGTGCCAGCGGTGACAGCTCCAAGTTTTGGAACGGACCGCAGTGGCACACCCCGAGTCGGCCTGGGCCACCCCGGGGCGTATGAGCCATAAACTAAAGCGGTCATCTCGAACCATCCGCGTGCAGCAGGATTCGCTTCAAGGCCTTGCGAGGATGACAGACTGTCGACCGTGTTCAAACAGCTCTGCGATTCCTTGAGGCCAGCATGAGTACCGTCGCAGGTACTACTGATCCCGCCGATCCAGCAAGCAAAGCAGGAGAACCGCCTTCAAAGAGCCCATGGGGGGCACTCGCTCTGCTCTCACTTGGCGTCGCAATGATCATCGTGGATGGCACGGTGGTCAACGTTGCATTGCCCAGCATGATCAAAGATCTGGATATGACCTTCGCCGATGCGGAGTGGGTCAACACCATCTATGCGCTCGTCTTTGCAGCGCTGCTCATCAATTTCGGCCGCTTGGCCGATATCCGCGGCCGCAAGCTGCTGTTCCTAGTCGGCATCGTGGTTTTTGTCGCTGCGAGTATGTTCGCCGGTCAGTCCGACTCGGCCTCGCAACTCATTCTGGCCAGGTTCTTCCAAGGGATCGGCGCAGCAATCATTTTGCCCACCACCTTGTCGTCGGTGAACACGTTGTTCACCGGCAAGTCACGCGCCATAGCGTTTGCCGTCTGGGGTTCAGTCATTGGTGGCATGGCAGCCGTAGGACCACTACTCGGCGGATGGCTCACCACCTATCACAGCTGGCGTTGGGTGTTCTACATCAACTTGCCCATAGGGCTGATGGTTCTTGTGCTCTCGATCTTCTTCGTTCCCGAGACCAAAGACCCCTCGGCTCGACGCGGCGCCGACCCTGCAGGATCAGTCCTCATTGGCGCCGGATTAGCAGCCCTTGTCTTTGCCATGATCGAAGGCCAGCAATACGGCTGGATCAAACCCACCGCAGCGTTCTCGTTGGGGGCGCTCACGTGGCCAGCTGATGCGCCGGTCAGCATCGTGCCGGTCGCATTTCTTTTCTCGGCGGCATGTCTCACAGCCTTTGTGCTGATTGAGCGCGGCCGCAATGCTGCAGACAAAGTCGTGGTACTCGACCTGTCGCTGTTTGGGCTCAAGTCATTTCGCTGGGGTAACACAACCGCCTTGATCGTGAGCCTTGGTGAGTTCGGCCTGGTCTTTGTGTTGCCGCTCTACTTGCAAAACGTGCTGGGCTTCACCCCGATCAAATCGGGTCTGTACCTTGCCTTCATCGCAGCCGGAGCATTCCTTGCAACTCCACTGGTTGCGAAGCTGGCACAGAAGAAGGGCTCCAGGTTTGTGGTCATGGTGGGCATGGTCTTTGAAGCCGTGAGCGTTGCGGGCATTGCTCTTGTGGTTCAGCCAGATACCGGGACCGAAATTATTCCATTGCTCTTTACGTACGGCATCGGTATTGGCTTCGCCACAGCGCAACTCACTGGTGCGAGTCTGGCTGATGTGCCACTCGAGGAGAGCGGCCAAGGGTCGGGAACTCAGAGCACGAGCAGGCAGATTGGCTCGGCCCTTGGTATCGCCGTGCTTGGCGCCATCCTTGCAGTTGGGCTTGGGGCCTTTACCAAAGATCAGGTCTCTCGGGTTCCTGGTGTGACTGCCGAGCAGGCTGATCAAATTTCACAAGCGGTGCGCTCCACCGGTGGCGGCGCCATTACCGAACTTCGCGCACAGCCTGGCAGCGAGGCGATCGTTGCTGCAGCCGATGACGCCTTTGTAAGCGCAATGCGCCTCACTGTGGGTCTTGCAGCAATCTTTATTCTCTTCGGATTGCTCGCCGCCTCACGGCTACCACCCGGTCAGTTACATGACCCTCCCGGTGAACCACAACAAGATCCAGCGGCTGCAGGCTCGGCCTAGGAGTCTCTGAGGTCTTGGTAGCGAGACCTAATCTCATCGCTCTGTCGGGTGGCCGCAGGGATGGGAGCCGTGACGTGTCTCGATCCAACTGACCACTCCCCGCGTAGCTGCTCTATGTCGCGGCCGAGCAGAGTTGCCGCAGCCTGCAGACATGCACCCGTTGCTACTGCTTCGTCAAGATCGCTCGTGATGATCTCTCGACCCGTCAGGTCGGCGAGGATCTGCCGGTACGCCGCGGAGTGAGCGCCGCCACCGACAAGAAAGACCCGTCCAGAAGTGTCGGCATGCTTCGAGAGTTCATCAAGGCCGTCGAGCAATCCACAGATCACGCCCTCAAAGCCAGCACGCGCTAGTTGGCTGACGGTGGTGTCGGTTCTGAGACCTTTGATCTGTCCCGATGCGGTTGGCCGGTTTGGGGTTCGCTCGCCATCAAGGTAGGGCAGCAGTGTGAGCCCGCCAGCGCCGGCCGGGCTAGCAAGCGCTGCAGCATCGAGTTCTGCAAGGTCTAAGCCACACAGCCGAGAGAGAGTATCGGTCACCTTTGTGGCATTGAGTGTGCATACCAGTGGCAAGTACTTGCCGGTGGCATCTGCAAACCCAGCCACTGCACCGGTTTCGTCACTGCATGGATGTTCCGATACCGCAAAGACAGTTCCAGATGTACCCAGCGAGATCGCAACCTCGCTGGCACTCAGTCCAATGCCCAGAGCCGCCGCCATATTGTCGCCAGTACCTGGAGCAACCAGCGCGCCCTGCCATTCGCCAGCAGGCTCAAGCGGGCCGAGCACTCGCGGCAACATGTGTCGCCAATCGGTATGAGCATCCACAATCTGGAGCAAGTCCCAGCAGTACTCGTCGGTGATCGGAGACCAGTAGCCCGTTCCGGACGCGTCACCGCGGTCAGTCACCGTGTTGCCAGTCAGGACAAAGTTCAGCCAGTCATGGGGCAGCAACACGGTTCTGAGCCGCTTCCAAGATTCGGGTTCGCTGCGGTGTAACCATGAAAGCTTGGCAATGGTGAACGCCGCTACGGGGACCGATCCGCAGGCCTGAGCAAAGGCCGCAGCGCCTCCGGGCAATTGCTCGATCAACCAGTCGGCATCGGCTGCGCTGGTGGTGTCGCACCAGAGTTTCGCTGGCCGAATGACCTGAGCCTGAGCATCAAGGCACACCAGTCCGTGCTGCTGGCCGGCTATCGAGATGGCCTGGATTTCGACCTTGTGGCCTGCATCGAGAGTTCGCGTCTGTGCTTGCGCTAAGGCTTGTGCCAGAGCAGTCTGCAGCGCAGCAAGCCAAAGGGACGGGTCTTGTTCCGCTACAGGCGGATGAACTGCAGTATGCGGAGCAGATCCAAACCCGACTAGTTGGCCAGAATCAGCTCTACGCAACTCCACTTTTGTTGATTGAGTAGAGGAGTCAACCCCGGCTACCAAGGCGGGAACACTCACGGGGCGGACCAAAGAACGCGGTTGACCTCATTTTCTAAAAACTCTTGCCTGCCCGATGTTGGTTGAGGGTCAAGGTCTACCGCCGTTGCGTGATCAGCCAGGGCAGCCAACGAAGAGGCTGAGCCCAAAATCTCTTGGCCAAGTCCACCTTCCCAACCTGCGTAACGTCCAGCTCGGTGCTGTTCGATGCACCCGTCATCAACTAGCGCATCAGCAACAAGGAGGGCCTGAGCCAATGTGTCAATGCCCCCGATATGGCCATGAAAAAGGTCGGTTCGAGCCATGCTTTGTCTGCGCAGTTTTGTATCAAAGTTGAACCCTCCCGTTTCAAATCCGCCTGCTTGTAAAATCTCGTACATCACGAGCGAGAGCTCCTCTACCGAGTTGGGAAACTGGTCGGTATCCCAACCATTTTGAGCATCGCCGCGGTTTGCATCCACGCTGCCGAAGATCCCATTTTCGATCGCATAGGCAACCTCATGATGAAAGCTATGGCCTCCTAGGGTTGCATGGTTTGCCTCGATGTTGACCTGATACTCGCCCATCAAGTCGTAGCGCTCCAAGAACCCATGCACCGCCGAGCAGTCGTAATCGTATTGGTGCTTCGTAGGTTCTTGTGGTTTGGGCTCAATCAAAAGTGCACCTGTGAAACCGATTGCCCTTTTGTGTTCAGCCACCAACGTCAAAAACCGAGCTAGTTGGTCAGCCTCTTGGCGAAGGCGGGTGTTGAGGAGCGTCTCGTAGCCCTCTCGTCCACCCCAGAGCACATAGTTCTGACCATCTAGGCGATGAGTCGCATCGAGCGCATCGCGGACCTGCGCTGCTGCATATGCAAACACCTCTGGGTCGGGGTTCGTTGCTGCGCCGGCTGCGTAGCGCGGATGCGAAAATAAATTGGCAGTTCCCCAGAGTAGGCGCACCCCGCTCTGCTCCATCTTGCTCGCAGCTCGATCAACCATGAAGTCAAGATTGGATTTTGACTCGCGCAGCGTGAACCCTGCAGGAGCCATATCTAGGTCATGAAAACAGAAAAATGGGGTTCCAAGTTTGGCGAAAAACTCAAAGGCTGCGTCCTGTTTTGCGCATGCAGCTTTGATGGGGTCGGCGTCGATCTCAAGCCAAGGTCGGTCAAAGGTACCGGCACCAAAAACATCGCTTCCCGGCCAGCAGAAGCTGTGCCAGTAGCACACTGCAATCCGCAGGTGGTCCTCCATGCGTTTGCCAGCAACAACTCGGTTGGGATCATAGACACGGTACGCAAGGTCGTGTGAGCTCGCAGCGTTGCCGCTCGCGGGTCTGATCGGTTCGGGAACCTCACCAAAGAATGGTGGTGAGCTCTCTGACTCAGGCATATAGATCTCTCCCGCTTGGCATAAGTGGAGAATGGCTCTCCACTAGTTACGATAAAACTACGGCACTTCGGTGGCGTTCGTTCGATTCCCCCGATCCCACCGAGGAGTGCATGGATGCGCACCACTTCGATATTTACTGTTCGTGCTCACCCCGATCTGGCGCGACAAATCACGGCGAGTTTCTTGTCGGCTGAGGGGTATGCAGTGGATTGGGATGACGAGTGGGATGGAACTGCTCAGCGAGGCTCGCGGGCGCTTCACTTTCTGGCGGGCGGCATTGCTCAGAGCTATTCCTTCGATCTCAACATTCGCTACTTGGGTGGCAGCAACGGAGACACGCACTCCAACATCGAGATTCGTCAGGATGCTCGGGCATATACAGGGGATGAAGTGGGCACCCGAAAGACTCAGGCAGAACTGAAGCACCTCGATGCCGGTCTGCGTGCAGCTTTGGATTGTGCGGGTGTGCTTGAACACGCAGAGATGGCGCGCAGCTAGACCTTTACCAGTCGCTTGTGCCTGCCCCGCCCTTGAACGGGCCGACGACGCCAGATGTAATCCATCCGCCGTAGAAATCCCCATCGTTTTGTTCTACCCGCTCCTCGTTGACCCAGCAGTTGTCAACCCTGCGCGGATAGAACGCAACATGGTCGGCAATGGCCTCAAACGCGGGACTCGGACTGGGGTAGTACCAAGCTGCCGAGGGTGACAGAGCTGTGCCGACCACGATGTCGAGATAGCGCGCAACGCCTTTCCACTCGCAGAAGGATTGTCCCTCCGCTGGCCGAAGCACATCGGCAGAAATATCGGAGAGCGGAAGGTAATAGGCAGGAGGCTGGCTCGTTTCAAGCACCCGATACGCACTTGTACTCGAGGCAATAAGCGCTCCTGCAAACTCCACTCGAATCAGGGCAGTGCTGAGCTCAACTCTTGGTGGTCGGGGGTAGTCCCAGACTGATTCTTGACCTAGGCCTGGCTCAATTCTCCGAAAGTTGGACATCAATTTCTTCCTTCTAGACACGGAAGTGTTCTCCTTATTGCACCGTGCTGAGCAATACTCACAGGGTGAAGTCTGCACCCGTGGTCGCCGGAACTGCTCGCGGCGATTCTGAGTGGTCTGTCGAGTCAGTAGCGATAGATGAGGTTCCTGAACCTGAAAGTTTTCGCAGCACCGCCGACCTTCTGCGAATTCTTGTCAGCTTGGCCCTTGTTGCGTTAGTGATTCTTGCCGGCAGCGTTGGCTCAGAAACCACCATCGGAATTCAAGAAGACATCACTACCGCAGTCACGAACGTTCCAAAGCTGGTTGTCAGCCTGCTTGCCACGCTCAACACCCTGATTGTGTTTTGCTTGCCGGTCTACCTCATTGCCGAGCTCGCTCTTCGTAAACGATGGAGGGTGTTGTGGACTTCGCTAGCTGCTGCAGCCTTGGCCCTAGTTGCTGCAGAAGTGTTTGCAAGCTACGCCCCAGAGTTGCTAGCCGGCGGCCTGCTCGACTCGCTTACGCAGCCTCTTATTGGGGGGAGTGGGCAAACTCCTGCTGCCTTCGGTCTGTTTGCTGCAGTATCTGCATTGATGACCGTTGAGGGCTCGGGAACGCGGCCTCGCACCTTGGTAGTGGTGTGGTCGAGTTTGTTGGCGTTAGCTCTTTTGTTCATTATCGACGGTCGTGCCACGCCGTTGGCTCTGTTGGTCAGCGTGCTCGTTGGTCACGTGATTGGATTGCTCGTTCGATACGCTGCGGGAACCGAGAACCCGCGGGTTGGCGCGCGGAAAATTGCCGAAGCATTGGGCAGGGTCGAGCTCAAGGCAGTGACCATGGTTCAGTTGCCGGTTGAGTCCAAGCTGGGTCGGCAGTTCACTTTGTTGACTGCTGACGGAACCCGTGCTCGGGTGCAGGTACTTGACCCAGACCGCGGAGCTCTGAGGGTGCTCAGGCAACTCACTCGGGTACTTCGGGTAAGAACCTGGGTGACCCGAACACCGAGTTTGTCTGCACGCGTGCAGGTTCAACAAGCAGCAGTGCCGGCACTTATGGCGCGTGAGGCTCAGGTGCGAACTCCGCGCTTCCTTGCAGCAGCAGAAGTGGACGATCGCACACTGGTTTTTGCAGAGGAACGTCCCGAGGAGCTTCGTGTTCTGTCGACCTTCTCTGCTGATGCAATATCTGATGAGGCGCTTTCTCAAACATGGAAACAAGTTCGAAAAATGCATCATGCGGGGGTTGCACATGAGGGGCTCAACCCAGAGAGCCTTGCCGTAGACAACGACGGCCGGATTTGGATTCTTGGGCTGACCCAAGGCGAGATCGCCGCATCCCGGCTGCGCATGAGGCTCGATCGCGCCGAACTCTTGCTAGCTACTGCACT
>WLJI01000101.1 GCA_009701845.1 Actinomycetota bacterium | reverse complement strand
CAAGACGCGATGGTGCTCAAACTCGATCGATCTCCCGGGCAGAAGGATCAGCGATGGGTGCAACTGCTGACCGGAGCGCCATCTGCTCAAACAATCTCGCAGGCGGGGAGTAGTGATAGTCAGCCCAGTCGGCTTCAAGCACACAATGCTGCGCTTGAAGAACGGATTTCTGCAGTCGAGCTAGAGCTTGAGCGGATGCGAAAGCTCCTCGAGGATTTGATCGGCCCGATTGGTGACTGATTCCGCAAAGCGGATTCGGGCTCGCCACATAGGTCAAACTGATGTGGAACCTGCTTGTGGTTCGACGAGGTAGAGAGTGGTGTCGTGGCAGTCGAAGCAAACCAAGTAGCGAGTCCTGCGAAACGAACCTCGTCTGCGTATATGGCAGCCGTTGGTTGCTCTGTGGCAGGGTCGGCGGCGGGCTTTCTCGGCGCTACAGGAACTACAAACGCTGCTGGCAACCCCGGCAATGGTGCGGTGTATACCGGCATCTACGTGTCTGCTGTGCTGCTCACCTCGGCCCTTGTGATCCCCTACGCACCGATGCTGTCTCACCGTATGGGTGCTCGCTCCTTATTTATCAAGTGCAAAGCAGTCACGGCAGTCGTGTGGCTCACGGTCGGGTTTTTACTCCTAGCTGGGGTTTCTGGCATGCCACTTCTTTTGGTGCTCTCGCCAGTGCTTGGAGCGCTGTCAGGTTTAGGTTCAGTGGTCTCTCCGGTGATGAACAAGGCCTACCTAGCCTCTTCGGGTATGGCTGCAGCCTTTGCACGAATGGCTGTCATTTCGGGATGTGCATGGGGAATCGGATCTCTTCTGGGCGGACTGCTGCTCGATGTGGCTCCCCTTGGATGTGGCCTCGTAGCGAATGGTGTTCTGACCATTCCGCTCGCAGTGATAGTCAGCAAGCTCAAACCGCTTGCCGCGCTCACAGACCCCGTCGAGCGCGGCAGACCGTGGCACGATGTCTGGTCAAGCCTTCGAGGAAGCGAAGCCCTACGTCGAGTCACGATGCTGGCCTGCGTGGTTGCGCTCTGTATCGCTCCGTTGGCCCTGCTACTGGTGCCAATAACTCAGGACCTGCGCCATGAGCCCGTGCTCGTAGGTTCGGGCTTGCTGATGGCCGCAATGGCGCTGGGTGAGGCCTTCTCGCCAAAACTGGTTCGCCGGCTCTCACTGGCGCATTCAGATCTTCCTAGTTCCGCGCTGACCGCAATCGGCGCCGGGGTACTCTTGATCCTCTTCGGCATAAGTTCGGTCCTGCTGTCAGGGCCAGTTGAGCTTGGAGTGTGGACCCTGATCGCTGTCGGGTTCGGAGTCTTTCGCTTTGCGTCGCGTGCTTTCACCATCGGCGCAACCGCAGAGTCTCGGGCACCGGAGCTCACCGCAAGCAGCTTGGCAGCAATGATGCTCGTTGCGGGCCTCTTTGCCCCGCTCGGAACCTTTGTGTGGAGCCTGCTCATTGGCTACTTCTCGGCTTCGACAGCGGTTCTCTGCGGCGGGTTGGCAATGATTGTTCTCGGAGTTCCGATTCTGATTTCCGCGAACTCTGCAGGCGAAGCCATCTCTGCGTAGTCGAACTCGGTCTTGGCGACAGGGGAGCGCTCCCCGGAAGAAATCTCCAGACTGTCTCAGTAACTCCCTACAATGTCTCTACCGGCTCACTACGAGCTGGCTCGCAGTAAAGCTGCCTCCCTGGCCGACTCTGGCCCAGCGCATTTGGAGTCTCATGCTTGCTGAAGTGCCTTCCGCAACCCTGCTTGGGGTAGAAGGCCATCGTGTCCTTGTAGAGGTTCACGTCGGTCAAGGATTACCGGGTTTCACAGTAGTGGGATTGCCCGATGCTTCCTGCAGAGAGGCCCGCGATCGTGTTCGTGCTGCCATCTTGTCTAGCAAGCTCAAGTGGCCAGATACCCGCATCACCGTCAATCTTGCACCCACGCATGTGCGCAAGGTTGGCTCTGGCCTAGACCTTGCCATTGCAATAGCGCTCCTCGGGGCGTCGAAACAGCTCAAGGCAGAGGCTTTTAGGGGGCTGGCATTCTTTGGTGAGTTGGGCCTGAACGGAACACTTCGACCGATCCTTGGCGTCTTGCCATTGGTGGATGCACTCCACGGCGGTCGGGTGGTAGTTCCTGTAGACAACCTCGATGAGGCACGCCTCGTCCGAAAAGATGCTCTCGGGGTGAGCAGTCTGAGTCAGCTTGTTTCCGTACTGACCAACGAAGAGGCATGGCCAAACCCTCCCCTTCAAGAACATGAAATCGCAGAAGGGGGTGACAGCTGCGATCTTGCGGAAGTGCAGGGGCATCCGGTTGCCCGTCGGGCACTAGAGGTTGCTGCTACTGGTGGTCATCATGTGCTCATGGTGGGGCCACCCGGTTCTGGAAAAACCATGCTGGCGGAACGGCTACCAAGCTTGCTTCCCAACCTCGACGCTCGTGGCGCTATGGATGTTTCTCGTGTGCACTCTGCGGCAGGGTTGCTACGCATGCGCAACGGACTCCTCCGTCGACCACCGTTTCGCTCGCCGCACCACACTGCATCGTTGGTGGCACTGATCGGCGGCGGCTCGACCCTTCTGCGGCCTGGCGAGGTCTCCTTAGCTTCCGGCGGAGTGCTCTTTCTGGATGAACTCGGCGAGTTTCCTGCTGCTCATCTTGATGCTCTGCGCCAGCCGCTCGAGTCGGGCATCATCCGTGTGGCTCGGGCCAATACAAATGTCACCTTGCCGGCTCGGTTCTTGTTAGTAGCTGCAACAAATCCCTGCCCTTGCGGAATCGGACAATGGGGCGAGTGCCGGTGTACTCCCGGGCAAATCGCAAGATACGGCCGAAGGTTGTCCTCGCCATTGCTCGATCGTTTCGACATTCGACTCGCCGTAGATCCTCCAGAGCCTGCAATGGTGTTCGCCTCGCAACGTTCGGGTGAGTCTTCGTCTGAAGTGCGCAGCCGAGTCGAACTCGCTCGACTTCGTGCATCTGAGCGCGGAGTTACCTCAAACCGTGAACTGCGAGGTGAGGCCCTAGAAAAGTTCGCCCCGATCTCGGAGCAAGGCCAGAAGTTGCTGCGCTCGCGCCTTGAGTCGGGTTCCCTCAGCATGCGTGGGGCGCAGCGGACCCGGGCGGTAGCACTTACTCTCAGAGATCTAGAGGGCACTGGCGGTCCGATTACCACCGATGATCTCGAGGGGGCGCTGCTGCTTCGAGGAGAAGAGCAGCAGATCGGTGTTGTGGCATGACCGACTCAACCGGGTTGCCCCAACCAACCACGGCGCTTCCTCACGAGGCGTACCTCACTGCATTGGCTTCACTAGACCAAGTGGGCCCCGCTCGTCTGCGCTGGCTGCTTTCTTACGGCAGCCCAGAACTGGTATGGCAGCTTCTCCGTGCGGGCAAAGTATGTGATCCGCCAGCACAGCTCGCAGTCAAGGCGGAGCAACTCAACAAGTGGGTAGCCGAAGCCAACCTGCTGAACCCGCAAGAGCTTTGGAACAAGTGCTGTGCGCTCGGTGTAGGCGTGCTTGCGCTCGGCAGCGCTGGCTATCCGCCATCGCTAGCGCTTGACCTTGACCCACCAGTAGTGCTGTTTCACCTTGGGAATCCAGACCTGATCTCGGCACCGAGCGTTGCAATTGTCGGTACCCGAAGAGCAACCGGATATGGGCTACGAGTAGCCGAAGAACTCGGTGCTGGCCTTGCTCAAGCAGGTGTCATGGTGGTGTCGGGCCTAGCGTTAGGTATTGATGCAGCAGCACATGCTGGCTCGTTGAGCGTTGGCCCGAGCGGTGCTGCTGTTGCCGCTGTGGTTGGGGCTGGCCTTGATGCTCCCTGCCCGGTTCGTAATCGGAAGCTCGCTCAGAAGGTGGCCGCCGCAGGTGTGATCTTTTCAGAGGTGCCCCCCTATGTTCAGGCCGCACCCTGGAGGTTTCCGGTTCGGAACCGAATTCTTGCAGCCCTTGCAGATGTTGTGGTCGTGGTCGAGTCGGCCGGTGCGGGCGGATCCATGCATACCGTGAAAGAAGCCTTAGCTCGAGATATTCCGATTATGAGCGTTCCCGGCCCGATCGATAGCCGAGCCTCAGAGGGAACGAATCGCCTGCTCAGCGATGGTGCCGAGCCTTGTTTAGGGGTCGATGACATCTTGATGGCGCTCGGATTGAGCAACATTGTTCGGGGGAGTCCGAACAAACGGAAGCTTGAAGCACCACTTGAGCAGCGCCCCGCCCCGAATGAGGCCGGCCAAAGAGCGCTCGCAGCGATTGGATGGCGTCCGGTCTCTGTGGAGCACCTCGGGCTGCGATCGGGTCTTGAGTTTTCCCAGCTTGCTAGCACGCTGAGTTGGCTCGAGACTCACGGCTGGATTCAGCGCACTGGTGGTTGGATCGAACGTTGTGCTCGGGGCGATTAGCGATCTACTCCGCTCTCACGGCAACCCCAGCAAAAATCCAACAATCACCCTGTGTGGTGGCTACGCTACAGATGGCGAGAACCAGTCTGACGCTCGGTCGACTGTTGGTGAGATGGCTGGAGGTGAGGAAGATGGCCGAAAGTTCATGGAACCTGCAAGAGTTCATTCAGGCCGTGCCGTTGGCGTCTTCAACTCTTGCCGTGTACCAACGTGACCTTGAAGCGTTCCAGTGCTGGGCCGAGAGGCTTGGAGTTGAGTCTCCCGACGCGGTGACTCGAGTGACTCTTCGGCGTTACTTGGCCAGCCTGACGACACGGGCGCTCGCTCCTCGCACGATCGCTCGAAAAGCAGCGGCCATTCGCCGTTACTTTTCTTGGCTCACCCTCAATGGTCTGATCACAACAGATCCGTCTGCGGGAATCTCTTCACCTCGGGGCCCGGCCAAGCTGCCGCGAATACTCACTACCGACGAACTCCACCAACTCATTGATGAGCCTTCCACCGCAGCTTTAGCTCAACCTGCAGTGGCGAAAAGAGATACAGCAGTCCTTGAACTTCTCTATGGCTCTGGGCTGCGTGTGTCCGAACTCTGTGGGCTAAATCTGAACTCACTCGAACTTGATCGGCGTCGCTTGACGCTCTGGGGCAAGGGTTCGAAGCAGCGAGTAGTTCCCATTAGCGAGCCAGCCGCTCAGGCACTTCGTGATTGGGTTGATTCGTATCGATCAGCCTTTTTGCAGAAATTCTTCAAAGAAACAGCGATCCAAGCGGATGCTGACTCAGGCCAAGCCATGTTTCACAATCGGCGCCTCGGCCGACTTAACCCGCGTGATGTCCGAAGGATTCTTGACGCTCGTTCGCCAGTGCCGACGCATCCGCACGCATTACGCCATACATTTGCTACTCATCTTCTCGACGGTGGTGCCGACCTGCGAGTGGTGCAAGAATTGCTAGGTCATTCAGATCTAGCTACAACTCAGATCTATACACACGTCAGTAGAGAACGCATCCGAACTGTGTTCGAGTCCTCCCACCCGAGGGCATAGAGCATGGTCCAACCTTGGGAACCACGTGCGAACTAGCGAGCCCTCAGATATCGAGCTTCAAGAGCTTTGGTCAAACTACAAAGCTCACGCAACCGACAAGGCGCGAGATGTGCTCATCGTGCACTATTCGCCGCTCGTAAAATACGTTGCGGGTCGAGTGGCCGCTGGCCTTCCGCAGAACGTTGAGCAGACCGACCTAGTCAGCTACGGAATGTTTGGGCTGATCGATGCAATCGACAAGTTCGAACCAGAGCGCGGTTTCAAGTTCGAGACCTACGCCATCGCACGCATTAAAGGCGCGATCCTTGACGAGTTGCGCTCAATTGACTGGGTACCAAGATCAGTCCGAGCCAAGGCCCGACAGATCGAGACTGCCTACGCCAAAATTGAGGCAAAGCACCATCGTCCGCCATCAGATGAAGAGCTGATGGAAGAACTCGACTGGACTGACGCCGAGTTGCAGAAAGCTTTGATGCAGATCTCTCATGTGGGTCTTGCGGCACTCGATGAGATTCTGTCGATCGGAGGAGACGGAGGAGACTCCATCACCCTCGGCGACACGATTGCTGATACTTCCTCGCATGGCCCGATGGGCGCATTCGAGATTGCCGAGACACGCCAGATGCTCGCTCAGGCAATCAACGGCTTACCAGAGCGCGAAAAGCTCGTTCTCACCCTGTATTACTACGAGAATCTGACTCTGCAAGAGATTGGCCGGGTACTCGGTGTGACTGAGTCACGTGTCTGCCAGATTCACACCAAGTCAGTGCTGCACTTGAGGGCAAGATTCTCTGCCCTCGAGCACGAGCCTGCATAGTTCGCAGCTTCAGCAGTCCTCGCGGCATCCGCCGTCGCTTCCCCCATTTCCAAAAGGCTCGCAGCTGAGTGAGCCGGATGTAGGAACTCGACATGGCCGCTCACATCAGGCTCGCTGCATGTGTGGCGTTATCAGGCTTTCTGATTTCTTCTACGCTTGGGGCGACCGCTTCTGCAGCCTCAGACCCGGCGAGCAGCAACGGGATGGACCAACCTGCAGTGTTTGGTCCGCCAATTCCTGGCATCTACCGCCGGCCCGTGGAGCGTTCAGTGAGCGACCCATTTCGCATGGAGAACGGTCCATACGGGGCTGGTAATTTTGGCCTTGACTACGCAACATCTCCAGGCGACCCGGTAGCTGCTATCGGATCAGGAATCGTCACCTTTGCAGGATCAGTAGCTGGTCGAATTGCTGTGACCGTGCAGCACCCCGACGGCCGAAGATCAAGCTTGACCGGGCTGAGTTCATTAGAAGTCCAGGCGCAACAGATCGTTGTTCGGGGTCAGTTTCTTGGCCGAGCACAGCGTGGGCTGCAACTTGGCATGAGAGAAGGGGATCGCTACGTAGACCCTGCGCTGTTCCTTGCAGTGATTCAAAGACGGGCGCGACTTGTGCCGAGATAGCTGCGATCTCGGCAAAGATTCGTGTTCAGGTACAGCTTTGGAACTGAGGCACCATGCCTGACTACACTCAGTACCGCTCCGCAGGAGCACAGACCTGCCCACTCGCTGCCACCTTGGCAATGATGGTGATTGTTTACCCGGAACAACCTCGGTCGTTCGCCCCCTAGTGGGCGAGTGTCGTTCTCGGGTTCGACCAACCGAGGAGAAGGAGAAGACCGTGACACCAGTAGTCACTATGAAACAGCTCTTAGATGCCGGAGTTCATTTCGGTCATCAGACCCGTCGCTGGAATCCCAAGATGAAGCGATTCATCCATGGCGATCGCGGCGGTATCTACCTGATCGATCTGCACCAGACGCTCAGCGGGATCGAGAAGTCATACACCTTCGTTCGTGACCTTGTAGCTGACGGCGGAACGGTGTTGTTTATCGGCACCAAGAAGCAGGCTCAGGACCCAATCCAGAGCCATGCGCTCAATTGCGGAATGCCGTATATCAATCAGCGTTGGCTCGGCGGCATGCTCACCAACTTTGAAACCATCTCTAAGCGTGTGCAGAAGATGAAGGAATACCAGCACATGCGTGACACCGGCGAGTTCGAACTCATGCCAAAGAAAGAGGCGCTGCTGTTGTCTCGTGAACTCGAGAAGCTCGAGCGCAACCTCAACGGTATTCGCAACATGGAGCGACTTCCCGATGTGGTGTTCATTTTGGACACCAAAAAAGAAGACATCGCCGTGACCGAGGCCAACAAACTGAAGATTCCTGTGGTGGCTGTCGTTGATACCAACTGTGATCCAGACATCATCCAGTACGTGATTCCTGGCAATGACGACGCAATTCGCTCCGGCGATTTGTTGACTCGTGTGATTGCTGATGCCGTCCTTGAAGGTCGCCTGATGCGCTCAAAGACGCACCCAGAGGCAGCAAAGCCAACCCCGCGTGAGCGCACTGCAGAAGAAGCTGCTGAGCATCGCAATCAACAAGACCGTGCTCGCGTAGAGGCAACAGCCAAAGCTGCTGCTACCGACGCTCGCTTGCTGAGCGCTAATGAAGAAGCCATCGAGTCCGAGGCCCAAGCTGGCCTCGTGACCGTCGAGCCAGAGATCCAAGGTTCAGATACCTCTGGAGTGGCTGCCGAGGGTGAGATTGTTCCTGATCAGCCAGCACGTGTGACCCCCGCTGATGCGCCAGCAGCAGAAGGTGCCCCAGAAACGGAGAGCAACTGATGGCAGCGATTACTGCAGCAGACGTGAAGTCGCTTCGTGACGCCACTGGTGCCGGAATGATGGATGCAAAGAAGGCCCTAGTTGAGGCCGACGGCGACCGTGAAAAGGCCGCTGGAATCCTGCGCCAAAAGGGCTTAAGCAAAGTTGCAACCCTTGAAGACCGCGAGAACAACCAGGGTGCGATTGCGATTGCTCAGAACGGCAATGTTGCCGCCATGGTGCAACTCAAAGCCGAGACCGATTTCTCTGGTAAGTCAGATGACTTTGTAGCGCTCACTCAGAAGCTCGCTGATGCTGTGCTCGAGGGTGGGGAGTCAGCGGTCGATACACTCGCCGACGAACTCGACACGCTCAAGATCCAAAAGAAAGAGAACATCGAGCTTGGCCTTGTTGTTCGCTTCGAAGCAGCCGATGGCAACTTGCTTGATACCTACCTGCACCGCCAAGACGGCCGTGGAGTCAACGGGGTCTTGCTTGAGGTCTCGGGTGCATCCGAAGAGGCTGCACACGAGATTGCGTTGCACATTGCTTTCGCAAAGCCTGATGCGCTGAGCCGTGATGAGATCGAGCCAGAACTCGTTGAGCGTGCTCGAATTTCATTCGAGGATCTCACTCGCAAAGAGGGCAAGCCCGAACAGGCTGTTCCGAAGATTGTCGAAGGCCGCCTGAACTCTTGGTATGCAGAACGCGTGCTACCAGAGCAGGGAGTATTCGGAGAAAAAGAAACTGTGGCTGAACGATTGGGTGAGGCTCGCATTGCGCGCTTCGCTCAAGCAATCATCGGTTCCTGAGCACAGAGAGTCAGGTAGCAAGAATGGCTGCACCACGTTGGTCCCGAGTGCTCATCAAACTCTCTGGCGAAGCTTTCGCTGGCGAGGAGGGCTTTGGGATTGACGGTGAAGTCGTTACTCGACTCGCCGCAGAGATTGTTGCGGTGAAGCAGCAGTTCGAGGTTGATATTGCTGTTGTCGTGGGTGGCGGCAATATTTGGCGGGGTATGACCGGCGAGGGCGCGGGCATGGACCGTGCTCAGGCCGACTACATGGGCATGCTCGCCACGATTATCAACGGGCTGGGCTTGCAAGAAACCCTTGAGCGGCTCGGCCAACCCACCCGTGTGCAAACTGCGATTCAGATGTCTCAGGTGGCAGAACCGTATATTCGCCGCAAGGCAATTCGTCACCTT
>WLJI01000100.1 GCA_009701845.1 Actinomycetota bacterium | reverse complement strand
ACTGAGTTCCCTGAAGGGCAGAAATGAATTCGGGGCGGGTCGAAAAATCTCTCGGGTCGGAGTTAGGGCTAGCAGTATCGACCAAACTGACGCCATCGGCGTTCGTTACTACGACGCGTCCTCTGGTTTGGTCTGCGTATCCCTGAGTGATGGCCGCAACTGCAGGAGCGTCTTGTTTTTCGACTCTCTCTTCTACCAGCCCAGCAAGCACGCGCGAGTCGCGCTCAACGTCTGCAAGCAAATTTTCTTGAGCTCGGCTGGCAAACGTGAGGCCTAGGGGCAACTGAAGCACGAGCAGTATGAAGGCTGCAAGCAGTACATAGGACAAAACGAGTCTGCGGGTCATGGCTGCTCAGAGTTGGTGACCAGTCTGAATCCAACTCCCCGCACTGCTTGAATCCAATCAGGATGGCCTAGCTTGCGCCTCAGTGACGCAACATGAACATCCAGCGTTTTTGCAGACCCATACCAGTTTGCGTCCCAGACCTCTTCCAGGATGTTTCGACGTGTATGAGCAGCTCCCGGATCGCTTGCTAAGTAAGCAAGCAAGTCGAACTCTTTCGGAGTGAGGTCAATGCTGTCGCCCTTGATGGTGACCTCGTGCGTCCGCAGGTCAACCGTCAGGTCGTCAGAGATCAGTTGTTGCGGCGTGTTGTCGGAACCGCCAGTGCGGCGAGAGACAGCGCGAATCCTTGCGATGAGTTCTCGAAGTCCAAAGGGTTTAACCACATAGTCGTCGGCTCCCATCTCTAAAAGAAGCACCCGGTCAACTTCTTCGCTTCTGGCGCTCACCACGATGATCGGTACCGAGGACAGTTCGCGTAGCCGCCGACAGACCTCTGCCCCATCAAGATCAGGCAGGCCAAGATCTAACAGAACTAGGTCGATTCCACTGATCGCTGTAAGTGCACTACGGCCGTTAGCCACATGAACTGCTTCAAACCCGTTGCGCTCCAACCCGGCAACGAGGGGTTCAGCAATTGATCTGTCGTCCTCAACCACCAAAATGCGCACGGGAATACAGTCGCACACCCTTGGGCTGAAGCCATAGAATCTTCACCAAATCCTTACTCTTTATAGGGCTTCCCCTAAAGGTCGACTCTCTACAGTTATATCCATGAGCAAGACCCCCCGAACATTCAAACAACTCGCAGCAGGAACGGCAGCGATCGTTCTGACCTTTGCCGCAGCCGGAGCAGCCGTTGCTGTGAACCTAGGAACTGCAAGTTCCGGCCAAGGTTCCAAGGTAGGAAACCTTCCTGCAGCCCAGCCCGCTAGCGCGTCGGTATCAGATGCCGGTGCGGCACCGAGCAGCACCGCTCCGGTAGTTCCCTCGACGATCTACGTTGACGTGACGGTTCCCTACGATGTGGTAGTTCCTTCCCGAGCCGGAACTGGCTCACCCTCAGCTAGTTCGGGTAGTTCAAGCAATGCAGCGAGGTCCACAAACTCCACTACTGCTGCCAGATCTAGTGACACCGTCTCTGCTTCAGCTTCAAGTTCCTCAGGATCAGCGGTAACTGCGACTCCTGGTGAGCGTGAGTCAGAGCATGAGTCAGAGAGTGAGAATGAGCATGAGGAAGGCCGTGAAGACGATGACTGAACCAGCTATCAAGCGTCCTCGTAAGCGTCGTCACGCTGCGAAGGCCTCTCGTCGAGCAGCGGCTGTGGTATCAACTGCAGCAACTTTTGTTCTTGTCGCTGTTCTCGGTGGAAAGGCGACGGCATCCCCTGCGGCTGCTCCAGCAGTTGCAGAGCTTGCAGTCCCCACAACTACCTCTTCAACGGTGCCGGTGACCGCACCCGAACCAGTAGTAGTGATCCGCCGCACGTACGTGCCTCGATATGTAACCGGGAGCTCCGGGAGTACTTCGGGCAGTTCCAGCGGCAGCACTCGGAGTTCTTCGAGTGGATCATCATCTTCGCAGGCTTCATCTGCGCCTGCCTCTGCCCCTCAGGCTGCACCCCCGGTGACAGCCGCCCCTCGCTCCTCCGCACCTGTGGCTCGCTCCAGTGCGAGTTGATCGCCAGTTTCGAATCATGGGCTCTGACGCCCACATCATCCTTACCGGAGCAGATTCCGAACTAGCCGATTCCCTTGTGGAGCGCCTCGTTGAACTTGAACAGCGGTGGTCAAGGTTTATCCCTGACTCAGAACTGAGTCGTCTCAATGCAGGCTCCGGTGCGCCAACTGTGGTGTCACACGAGACGATGATGCTCATTGAGCGTGCAGTCTGGGCTTGGCAGAAAACTTCTGGAAGGTTCGATCCAACAGTCTTGAGCGCGTTGATTTCTGCTGGCTACAGCAGATCCTTTGAGCAGCTCGCTGATGTGCTTGTGCACACCACCGGTGCTGAACAAACTCCGGTTCCAGGATGCGCTGAGATAGAGATCAACCCCAGCATCAATCTGGTGCAGTTGCCGGGAGGAGTCGGGATCGACCCAGGTGGCATCGGCAAAGGACTGGCGGCTGATTTAGTTGCAGTTGAAGCAGTAGAGCGTGGCGCGGTGTCGGCGCTGTGCTCACTCGGGGGAGATCTTCGCGTTGCCGGAGATCCGCCGAGTGAAGGCTGGGAGGTAGCGCTTGACCATTTCCTACTCCGCGAAGCAAGAATCAATCTGCATGGTGGGGCACTAGCAACTTCTTCTACGTTGCGCCGCCGATGGAACACAGATGAGGGTGAGGCACATCATGTGATTGACCCGAGAACTGCCTTGCCGAGCACTGGGCAAGCTGTTGCCTGCACGGTCATTGCTGCCGAGGCCTGGTGGGCCGAAGCGCTCGCAACAACGATTCTGGTCGGCTGGGGAGAACCCGAGCTCGAGCGGGAACTTACAGATTTGTTAGATCAGGCAGGTGCACTCGTTACGCTGAGCTCGGGTGAGCAGCTAACGAGTGGCGCATTTGCAGAATCGTTCTCATTATGAATCCGCAGTTTTGGTGGTTCGTTTCCAGAGCTAGCGGCATCGTTGCCGGAGTCCTGCTCGTTCTCACACTCATTTGGGGCTTGCTGCTGACATCGAAAATTATTGACAAGAAGGGTCTTCCCGCATGGTTGACCGACTTGCACCGCTATTTGGGCGGCCTCACGGTGATCTTCATTGCGGTTCACCTCGGCGGTCTTGTTGCCGACAGCTATTTGAAGTTTTCTTGGGCGGAACTCTTTGTGCCCTTTGTCAGTACCTATCGGGCGGGTGCCGTTGCGTGGGGTATTGGTGCGTTCTGGGGCCTGATTCTTGTTGAGGGGACTTCGCTTGCGCAGCGGCGAATGAAACGAAAGACCTGGCGGATGATTCACTTCGTCTCCTACCCCGTTGCGTTGATGACTGCGTTGCACGCTGCACAAGCTGGCACTGATGCAGGAAATCCCATCTTTCGAATCGCCTCGATATTGCTGATTGGACTTCTGACCGTTCTGACGCTGATCCGAATCGTCTATGTACGGCCCAAGCGAACTGTGATCGTTCCGAAAAGGGCCGAAGCAGCCCCCGGCCCACCTAGCGAACCAGCTCCAGCGACATCTTCAGGGCCACCTCCATACACAGGTCACTTCGAACCCTGAGTTGCGGTCCGGTAACCTGCAGGCTGCACCCGTTCGATGCGACGTTGTCGTGGAGGTATCTGTGGCCACCGAGGCCGAACCCACCCTTGCAGGAGAGTTTCCTCCTGCCACTGAAGAGCAGTGGCTTGCTCTTGTAGACAAAGTTCTAAAAGGCGCGCCCCTCTCAAGGTTGCAGTCTCGAACCGCAGGCGGAATCACTGTGGAACCGCTGTACACCGGGGAAACCTCTCTTGGAACGCACGACGAGTCGGGCTTTCCTGGAACTGCTCCCTTTACCCGCGGCAGTTCCGCTGTGCCTCGCCCGGATGGCGCATGGGGGATACGCACGCTGCTCAGCACACCGGATCCAATCGAGGCAAACAAGACGGCGCTGCGTGAGCTTGAGCGAGGATCAACCGAGCTACTTGTGCGCTTCGACGCTGCATTTCGGGCCGGGATTCACCCAACTGATAGCGAGTTTGCTCAGCTCGGTGGAGTCGATGGCGTACTTATTGCGTCGGTCGAAGATCTTGAAGCGCTCTTTGTCGGGGTATATCTGGATCTTGCCCCTGTGTACTTGCAGCCAGGCAGCGCGTTCACTCGAGCTGCAGAGCTGATGACTGCCGTTTGGCAACGTAGCGGCATCAAGTCGAGTAGCGCAGCGGGCGGAATCGGAGCGGATCCGCTTGGTGTGCTCGCAGCGGAAGGACAGCTGCCCCAAGGTTTAGAAGTAGCGCTCAGCGAACTGGGCTTGTTAGCCCTCGGCCTACACCACACGCACCCACAGGTTCGGAGTTGCAGCGTTGATACCTCTGCCTATGTCGAGGCAGGGGCAAGTGAAGTCCAAGAACTAGCTGTGATGTTGTCAACCGCTGCGGTGTATCTGAAGGCCTGTGCAGATGCCGGGTTAGGTATTGATGCCGCATGCAGTCAGTTTGAAGTCACCCTGAGTGTGGACGCTGATGTCTTTACTGGCATCGCCAAGCTCCGCGCTGCTCGCAGAGTTTGGGCAACTCTTGTCGCTGCTTGCGGCGCATCCCCTGCTTCACAGCCAGTGCAGATGCATGTTCGAACTGCTGAACGGATGATGACCAAGCGTGACCCTTGGGTGAACCTGTTGCGAGTCACCTCGGCATCCTTTGCTGCGGGGCTCGGCGGCGCCACCTCAGTAACTTCGCTTCCCTTTGATGCGACCCTTGGTGAGCCCGAAGAGCTCGGTAGGCGCATGGCTCGCAACACGCAGTTGTTGTTACAAGAAGAGTCCAACCTTGGCAGAGTGACTGATCCAGCTGGCGGCTCTTGGTACGTCGAGTCTTTGACAGATCAGATTGCACAGGCGGCTTGGGCAGAATTTCAGCGCATCGAAGCAGCCGGCGGCTTAGTAACAGTGCTTCTTGACGGCACGTTGGCTGCAGAGATTGAGCAGGTGCGCAACGCTCGACTCAGCCAAGTTGCCACGCGTGCGCAAGCAATTACTGGCGTGAGTGAGTTTCCTAACTTGGCAGAAGAGGCTCTCCTTCGAACAGAGCCGGACTTGCGTTCGCTTCGCTCGCGGGCAGCTACGCAGAACCCTTCGAAGAGATCCCCAGTTACTCGAGCAACCCCCACAGATTGCGCGCCGCTGCCTAAGGTTCGATGGGCCCAAGAGTTTGAAGCTCTCCGGGATGCCTCGGATGCCTACCTTGCAGCTACGGGTTCGCGCCCCAAGCTGTTTCTAGTAAACCTCGGACCAGTTGCTGTGCACACGGCCCGGGCTACGTTCGCAAAGAACTTCTTCGAGGCCGGTGGAATCGAGACCGTCACTAGCGAACTTGGTGCAACTTTGGGTTTTGATGACCCAGAGATAGCAGTGGCTGAGGTACATGCATCACGAGCTCGTCTTGTATGTCTGTGTTCCTCTGACAAGGTCTATGCGGAGCAAGCCCAGGGCTTCGCCCAAGCGTTGTCGCACAGCGGGCTCGCAGCGATCTACCTAGCGGGTAATCCCGGCGATCGCCGAGAAGACGAGGTTGCCGCTGGCGTGACTGAGTTTGTGCACGTCGGTGTGAACGCATTGGAACTGCTCTCTGGGGCATTACATGCCGCAGGTGCCACAGTTGAAGAGGTAGAAAAATGACTTTCCAACTCCCAGACTTCAGCACCATCTCTTTGGATTCCGTTGAAGCCGTCAAGGATGTTGACGCACAAGTCGATTCGAGCGCACCGGTGTGGCGGACACCCGAGGGGATCGACGTGAAGAGCCTGTACAGCGCTGCAGACCTCGACGGTCTTGACTTCTTGCAGACGTACCCCGGCATTGTGCCGTACCTGCGCGGCCCCTATCCAACGATGTATGTCAACCAGCCGTGGACGGTTCGACAATATGCGGGGTTCTCTACGGCTGAAGATTCAAATGCTTTCTATCGACGCAACTTGGCTGCTGGTCAAAAAGGGCTATCAGTGGCGTTCGATCTAGCAACTCATCGTGGATATGACTCAGATAACCCGCGGGTTTCTGGCGATGTGGGCATGGCCGGAGTGGCGATCGATTCCATCTACGACATGCGAGTGCTCTTTGACGGGATTCCACTAGATGAAATGTCCGTCTCGATGACCATGAACGGTGCAGTGCTTCCGGTGCTGGCGCTCTACATCGTGGCGGGCGAAGAGCAAGGGGTCGCCCATGACCAACTCTCTGGCACGATTCAAAACGACATTCTCAAAGAGTTCATGGTTCGCAATACCTACATCTACCCGCCCACCTCCTCGATGCGGATCATCTCCGATATTTTTGCGTATACCTCAACCGAGATGCCCCGGTTCAACTCGATCTCAATCTCTGGCTACCACATGCAAGAGGCGGGTGCTTCGCTTGATCTTGAGCTTGCGTACACCATCGCCGACGGCATTGAGTATGTGCGGGCCGGTTGCGAAACTGGCCTTGATGTAGATGCTTTCGCTCCGAGGCTCAGTTTCTTTTGGGCCACCGGAATGAACTTCTATATGGAAATCGCAAAGATGCGTGCGGCTCGTTTGCTGTGGGCAAAATTGATCCAAGAAAAGTTCGCCCCCAAGAACACGAAATCGCTGTCACTTCGCACTCATTCACAAACCTCTGGCTGGTCGCTCACTGCTCAGGATGTGTACAACAACGTTGTGCGCACTTGTATTGAGGCCATGGCCTCGACTCAGGGCCATACACAGAGTCTTCATACCAACGCACTCGACGAAGCGCTTGCCCTGCCTACAGATTTCTCTGCACGGATTGCTCGTAATACGCAGCTGTTTCTTCAGCAAGAGTCAAACACCACCAAGGTGATTGACCCATGGGGCGGGAGCTACTTCATTGAACGCCTGACCAATGAGATTGCCAAGAGAGCACTTGGACACATCCGTGAGGTCGAAGAAGCTGGCGGAATGGCCAAAGCAATAGAGGCGGGCATCCCGAAGCTCCGAATTGAAGAGGCAGCCGCCCGTACACAAGCGCGTATTGACTCAGGCCAGCAACCGGTGATTGGAGTAAACAAGTATCGCCTTGATCTCAACGAGAAGATCGATGTGCTCAAGATAGATAACTCAGCCGTGCGCTCCGGGCAGATTGCAAAACTGCAACGTTTGCGTGCCGAACGAGATGAGCCAGCAACCCAAGCCGCGCTTGATGCATTAACAAATGCTGCTGCTTCGGGTGAGGGAAACCTGTTGGAACTTGGTGTTGTTGCGGCACGTGCCATGGCAAGCGTGGGCGAGATGAGCGACGCTCTTGAGAAAGTCTACGGCCGCCATCGCGCAGAGATTCGTTCGATCTCTGGTGTCTATCGAAGTGAACTTGGCGACCGAGGAGGCATTGTGGATCGCGTGCGCAGCAAGGTTGATGCATTTGAAGCAGCTGACGGCCGGCGCCCCAGGATTCTGTTGGCCAAGATGGGTCAAGACGGGCACGATCGAGGCCAGAAGGTGATCGCCTCTGCTTTTGCAGACTTGGGTTGGGACGTAGATATTGGTCCGCTGTTTCAGACTCCAGCCGAGGCAGCCCGACAGGCTGTCGAAGCCGACGTTCACGTGGTCGGAGCTTCTTCGCTTGCAGCGGGCCATCTCACCTTGGTGCCCGAGTTAAAACAAGAACTTGCCGCGCTTGGCCGGCCAGACATCATGATTGTGGTTGGCGGGGTCATTCCCCCGCAGGACTATGACGAGCTTCTCGCAGCTGGAGCCGTTGCAGTCTTTCCGCCAGGGACCGTCATTCACGAAGCTGCAAGTGACCTGCTAGATCAGCTTGCGGAACAACTTGGTTACTCGGGGATTTCCTCGGTGAATTGATCGAGCAAAGCCTTGAAGCCAAAAGCGAACATGTTGAGTGCTTCTTCATGGCTGGTGCTGGTGTCAGGGTGAGTGCTCGGAAATTCGGTCAGTTCTGGTGAGATGCGGTACCGCAGGCAGAGGCCGTGAAGTAGCGACCCGCTAGCCGTCAGGAAGATCGCTGTGGTGAACGGCTCACGAAATTGCCTATGAAGGATCTTCAGGTACAGGTCAATGAACGGGCCAAAGTCATTGTTGACTGAGTCCTCATCATCGGCCAAGACGGACCGTATTTTTGGATTTGATGCGTAACGAAAGAAGCTAAAGCGAGCAAAGAACCCAGGGTCATCTTTTAGTGTGTCGAAAAGAAAGCAGGTCAGCTCAGCGAGCGCCTTTTGTGGGTCTTTACCCTCGCTGCCGGCTTCCTCGACTAGGGCCATAACCCTGTCTTGAGCTTGTTGGTGATTGCGGCGCAGAACTGCTCCCAGAAGATCGATGCGGAAAGCTTCTTGCGTTGGCCAGATGTGATACACGGCACCCTTGGTGACACCAGCCCGCTCGGCTACATCAGCGACTTTCACATTTGCAAGAGCGTCTACAGCAACTGCTGACGCTTGTTCTGGTGAGAACTCTGCAACCATGACAGCACCAATCCGCAGGTACTCAGCTTTGCGTTCAGCTGCCGATGGACGTGGCATCAGTTTGCCTTCTTAGAGCGCCGGTGTTCTGCCTTGCCAAGCACTACTGCGGTATTCAGGCGTGGCTCCTCAGGTGCTTTCCGGCCAGAGGTTGACTTCGTGTATCCATAAATAAGACTCTCTGCTGCTGCTGCGTACAGGGAAATTCTTTGGCCACCAGAGGCTGCGGCCTGCTCGGTTGAGACAATGTCTGCAGTGCGTTCTGGCGCTATCTGGTGTTGAAGACACAAGCCCTCAAGCAACGCCGCAAGCGCCACAGTGAGTTCGGTAAAGGTGTGAGGTTCGATCAGTGCTCTGCCGCTTTGTGCAAGCGTCGACTCCAAGATGGGTTCCATAAACGCCAAGGTTCCGGCGAACTCAGCAACGAAACTTGCATGCACCTCTTCGTTGCCAAGGTATGAGAACAAGCTGATACGAGTGAGAAAAACGGAACTTACTGAGAGCGTGTCAAACAAGACATTGGCGAACTCGCGCAAGCTGAGTTCAGCCGAGTCCTCGCCTGTCAGTCCATCGAGCACTCCGGTGAGCTCTGTCATCCCGAATAGTGCATGTGTGCTGACGAGGTAGTCGAGCAGGTCATCCCAGAAATCCTCTTGAGATTTCCAGAGATGATACAGAGCACCTTTTGTTACCCCAGCCCGATTCGCAACATCGGCAAGCTTGACGTGAGCCAACGCAAGACCTGCATTGGGAACAGACTCCACCAGAGACTCGCCCACAAGCTCTAGGCCAATCTCTAGGTACTTGACGTGAATACTTTCTGCAGTCTTAGTGGCCATGAGTTGGTCCCATTGTGGCTCAATTGTACTGCAGGAGAATCAAGCCCTTGGCTCTGAAGATCGGGAGTAACCTGAGCACAGATGGCTAGTTCTCATTCTGCTGCTGAGTACGTAGATGGAGTGCTTCGTAGAGATACGGCACTGCTTGCTCAAACCATCACGCTGTTAGAGAGCAGAAACCTGCAACACCGACAGCTTGCACAGCAAGTGATTGAGGGGCTTCTTCCGCATAGCGGTGGGTCAGTTCGAGTAGGCATTACCGGTGTTCCCGGGGTCGGCAAGTCAACCTTTATTGATCAGTTCGGCATCAATCTGACTGCGCTCGGGCATCGGGTTGCGGTGCTAGCCGTTGACCCGAGTAGTTCTCGAACTGGTGGATCGATTCTGGGCGATAAGACCCGCATGGCCCGTCTAGCAGTTGATCCCCAAGCGTTCATCCGACCCTCTCCTGCAGGTACAACCTTGGGCGGAGTAACTCGAGCTACCCGCGAAACTATTTTGGTCTGCGAGGCCGCTGGTTTTGACATCGTCTTAGTCGAGACCGTTGGGGT
>WLJI01000010.1 GCA_009701845.1 Actinomycetota bacterium | reverse complement strand
GCAACTACGAGTTTCACCCACGAATCTGGCCCCTGCGAGATCAGTTGCAGCAGTCCCGGCGCAGCCTCCTCGAACGAAGCATTTCGACGCTCATCTACTCGAATGAGGTAGACAATCGGCGAACCTTGGCTATCTGCAACGTTGATCGGAGCGGTAACAACGCCTAATGCTGCTCCGATCACAGCTTCTTGGATCGCTCCCGAAAGCAACGCCGTGGGAATGCATTCCCTTGAAGTTGCCACAATGTCTACTTGCGGAAACATACCCGGAAGCTCCTCAAGCAACGAACCAGTCTGGACCCGCTCGAGCACTGCATCTTGCACCTCTGGTTTGACCGCTGCAACAGTCATGCAAGTGAGTTCGCGGGCCACGGGAAGGGCGTCATAGAGCAATCGCAAGTCTTCAGCACTTGATTCCTTGATGGACTGAAACCGCTCGCCGAGCAGCGCTTGGGAGGCAAGATACCGAACAAGAACCGCTCGCGCTGTGGCAGAGATCTGTGTGGGAGCACCTTGCTGGCCGAGCTGAGCGTCAATCTGTTGATTTGCCTGTGCCTCTGCTTGAGCCGAGAGAGGAATCCCAAACCGCTCCAACTCGCTCTCCCATGCAGTTGCTTGCACAGCAAGCAGTAGTGCCGCTCGGGCCTGATCCCCCGGCAACACGCTCTCGTCAGACGCAGAGCCCGGAGTAGCTCCAAAGACCTCATCGCGAGCCAGTGCATTCACCGTCTCTACGGGCACTGTTTTGCCAGCAACTGTGGCTGCGCTGGTATCGGCAGTGACTCCACACGAGGCAAGTAGCGCCACGGTGAGCGGAGCAATAAGACACAACAATGATGTACGGACCCTAGACATGATGCGAATGCTATGCCGACTGGGCCTGCGAGACAGAACTAGAGCTAGCAGAGACCTCAGCCAAGGGCACAAGCTCACCCAACGCAGCGATCAGATCTTCTGCAATTCCGGGGCCACCGCGCACCGGCAAGCGAAGCTCCTGCTCCTCTTCTCGATAGACCGCACCTTTGTAAAGACGTGCTAACCGCAACTGTTTTGACTGAGGAAGCCGTAGTGGCGAAATGTGCGCCATGAGCCCCGGACCAGCCATGGTTGAGTTCTTTAACACCGTGACGCTGGTAACACCTGTGCGCACACATTCGGCTCGCACTCGAGCCACTTGCAAGAGCGCAGCGGCCGGCGGCGGAACTGCCCCGAAGCGATCTACCCACTCAAGCGCAATGTCATCAACATCGACTGAGGTCTGCACTGCTGCCAAGCGACGATAGGCATCAAGGCGGACGTCCTCACGCTCGACATAATCCGGTGGCAAGAAAGCCGGTGCTGGCAGTTCCAACACAATCTCTTCCGGCTCGGTAGTCACCTCTCCGTTGAGTTCTGCGATTGCCTCATTCACCATCTGCACATACAGGTCATAGCCAACAGCTGCTACGTGGCCAGACTGCCCGGTCCCCAACAGATTGCCTGCCCCCCGGATCTCTAGGTCACGCATCGCAATGCGAAAACCTGATCCCAGTTCGGTTGCCTCTCCAATGGTCTTGAGGCGTTCATACGCCTCTTCAGAAAGCTGCCGATCAGGTGGAAAGAACAGGTAGGCATAGGCGCGTTGGCCAGCACGACCAACGCGGCCACGAAGCTGATGCAACTGCCCGAGGCCCAACAGGTCTGCCCGTTCAACTACCAAGGTGTTCACCGTGGGCATATCGATACCGGATTCAATAATCGTTGTGCAGACCAAAACGTCGTACTCACCTTGCCAGAAGTCAACAACCACTTTCTCTAGGCTGCCCTCGTCCATCTGGCCGTGGGCCACTGCAACACGGGCCTCGGGAACAAGCTCACGAATTCTCGTGGCCTGTTGCTCGATGTCGCGCACCCGGTTGTGCACGTAAAAGACTTGACCCTCTCTCAGTAACTCACGGCGAATGGACTCTGTTACTGCCCGCTCATCAAACTCACCCACATAGGTCAAGATGGGTTGGCGGGCGGCCGGGGGCGTATTGAGAAGCGATAAATCTCTGATTCCGGTCAGGCTCATCTCTAGGGTTCTAGGGATGGGTGTTGCAGTCAGCGTCAGCACGTCAACTGCGGCCTTGAACTGCTTGATCGACTCCTTATGCGATACGCCGAAACGCTGTTCCTCATCCACTACCAACAGACCAAGTTTCTTAAACTTGATGTCTCCTGAGAGCAAACGGTGCGTCCCAATGACGATGTCAACCTCGCCTGTGCCTACTCGTTTCACCACTGATCGGGTCTGAGCTGGTGTCAAAAAGCGAGAAAGTGATTCGACACGCACCGGGAAGCCCGCAAAACGGTCACTAAAGGTCTGATAGTGCTGCTGCGCTAGCAACGTGGTGGGTACCAGAATTGCTACCTGAAATCCGTCCTGCACAGCCTTGAATGCCGCTCGAAGCGCAACCTCGGTCTTACCGAATCCAACATCACCGCACACCAAGCGATCCATGGGAACGGTGGATTCCATATCTTCTTTGACTGAGGCAATCGCCAAGATCTGGTCGGGGGTTTCTTGGAATGGAAACGCAAGTTCCATCTCTTGTTGCCAAGGTGTGTCCGCTCCGAACGCGTGGCCGGCAGTTGACACTCGGGTTTGATAGAGCACCACGAGTTCCTGAGCGATCTCAGCCACTGCCGAGCGAACCTTTGACTTTGAGCGAGAGAAATCAGACCCACCCATCTTGTTGAGTCGTGGGGTCTCTCCGCCCGAGTACAGCCGAATCGAGTCGATCTGGTCCGATGGCACGTACAACTTGTCGCCGCCGCGATACTCAAGCAACAGATAGTCGCGTTCCGCGCCGCCCATTGAACGAGTGACCATGCCGTCAAATCGACCGACTCCGTGCACATGATGCACAACATGGTCGCCGACTTTGAGATCCTCAAAGAAGCGTTGCGCCTCACGGCGAGGGGCTTTGGCAGCACGGTGTGTTCGTCGACGGCCAGTGAGGTCCGCCTCTGCAAGAAGTGCCAACTTCACCGCGGGCAGAATGCATCCGCGCTCAAGTGGGGCATGCACAATTGAGCCACCAGGTGAGCGCAGATCTGCCGGGTTTGGGGCAGCGCCATCGGCCGGAATCCGTATCGGGAACGACAACCCGTGTTGGCTGAGCAACTTGTCGATCCGGCTGGCTGACCCTTCGCCGTCGGCACAAACCACGACGGAGTATCCCTCTGCGATGAGTTGGCGCAACTGATGGAGGAGCGCTTCGGCCTCGCCGACTGCAGGCGGCCAAGCTAGCGCAGTGACTGCGGGCGAATCGGGGGAATCAGGAACTGCAGCGATCGACCAAACAGGCGCCTTGGTGTGCTGCAACAGGCGGTTGAACTCAACATGCATCTGCTGCAGCGGCTCACCTCCCTGCTCTTTTGAATCTAGCTTGAGGCCCCAGGTACGACTCAGCGACTCACCGAGGTCTCGTTCCTCGGCTGCAATATCTGCCGCACGGTCACGGAGTCTGCGAGGGTCTGCAAGAAGAATGAGTCCGTCGTCGGGAACAAGGTCGAACAGCACATGTTCGCTGTCGGCAAGCCAAGCCATCCAGGCTTCCATACCCTCGAAAACCTCGCCATCGGCCAGCCTTTGCCACTGCTCTCTTCCCCATGGCTGCGAGGCCAGCAGTTGCTCGGCGCGCTCGCGCACCTCTGCCGAGGGCAGCAGTTCTCTGGCGGGAAACACCACAAGCTCTTGCAGATCTACTGTCGAGCGCTGATCGGCTACAGAGAACTCCGTCAGACGCTCAACCTCGTCCCCCCAAAGGTCGATCCGAACCGGCACATCTGCAGTAGCTGGGAACACGTCAATAATCGAGCCGCGAACGGCAATTTCGCCCCGGTGTTCCACCTGATATTCACGCCGATACCCACTGAGGACAAACTGCTCGATCAGCGCGAGAGAATCGACTTGATCGCCAAGAGCGACTCGAACGGGTTCAACGTCTTCAACCTGAGGGCCGAGTCGTTGAACCAGTGCTCGAGCGGGGGCAACAATGACCGATAGCGAGGGGTCTGCCGTTCTTAAGCGCCACAGTGTTCGCAGGCGAAGCCCCATCGTTTCGATCGACGGGCTGACCCGCTCAAACGGCAAGGTCTCCCATGCAGGAAAAAGCTCTACGGCATCTTCGGCAAGAAAGTTTCGCAAGTCTGCAGAGAGTCGCTCTGCGTCTGCAGCTGTAGGAACCGCTACCACCATGGGGGTCCGTCGAGACGCTGCAAGTAGCCCAGCAAGAGTGACTGCGCGTGCGGGCTCGGGCACAACAAGCACCGTCGAAGCCCTGCCGAGCGCAGCAAGCACGCCTGGCTCTTCTCGCAGCATCGCGTTCAGTCCGCCCAGAACTGCAGTCGGTTGAGTCACCATGTGTTACCGCACTGCTCAATTACTGGCATTGACCTGTTGCATTGCCGCGTCGATACCTTGATCCAGAATCATGACCGTTGCATCCGCCGCTTTTTCGCAGGCAGCGTCAAGAAGTTCGCGCTGCGCCTTTGGCACCTTGGACAAGACCCAGTCCGCACCTTGGTCGGGGCCTCCCGGCGGCTTCCCCACACCAATTCTCACTCGCGAGTAGTCCTGTGTGTGCAAGTGGGCTGTGATTGAGCGGAGCCCATTATGGCCAGCTAATCCACCACCTTGTTTGACCTTGACGCGAGCCTCGGGCAGGTCGAGTTCGTCATGCAAGATGACAAGAGCTGACCAGTCTTCGATTCCATACCTTCGCACTAGCGCAGACACGCACTGCCCCGACTCATTCATCCACGTGGTTGGAACAGCAACCACAACGCGGCGGCCGTCAAGGCGAAACTCGCTCACTCGCGCCTTGAGTTGCTTCTCTAGAGACATGGCCCCGTCGTGGCGTTTGGCCAAAATTGCGGCTGCGTCTGCACCCACATTATGTCGGGTGTGTTCATAACGGTCGCCAGGATTGCCTAAACCAACCACAAGGAGATCACAGGGGGACCCCATGTGGACGAAGCGCTACAACTCACTCAGATGCGGCTGCGGCTGCACCTGCGTCGGCAGCTGCATCTTCGGCAGGCTTGGCAACTACTGCTGCGCGGGTGAGTTCTGCAGTCACTACAGCCTGCTGCGGCTTGGAGAGACAAACGCTTCCCTCGGGCAGTACAAGGTCCTTGACCAGAAGCGACCGATCAAGCTGCATGACGGAGATGTCGACCTCGATTGAGTTCGGGATCGCATCTGGGCGAACTCGGATCTTGAGCTTATTCAGGCGCTGCTCGGTCATGCCGCCATTCACAGTTACCTGCTTTGCGTCACCCACCAAGATAATTGGCACCTCAAGCTCTACTGGCTTGGTTGGATCGATGCGCATGAAGTCAATGTGGGTGACATCACGACGAACAGGGTGCCGCTGAATCTCTCGAACGAGCACCTGATCTGCAGCGTCGCCATCTACAGCGAGAAAGACTAAAGCGTTGCTCCCTGCGTCTGTGGTCATAGCCCGACGAAGGTCACTTCGCTGGATTGAAATGGCAACAGAAGGCTTACCAGCCCCGTAAACCACGCCTGGGATGGAATTCTCTAAACGGGCACGGCGTGAGGCAGGTGTGCCTGTGATTCGGCCTGTTTCGGCGGTGAGGGTGACCTCGGACATGGGATGACTCCTGGGACTGCTAATGCGGGATAGCCGCAGGAAACTTCCATGCGGAACTCGGAAAGTGTAGTTCTTGATGCGCAATCATTGCCAGACAGCGCCCTTGGGTAGATTCGAGGCCCGAGGGAATCGGCCTGCCCGTGGGGTGACTAGCTCTGGTTTTGTCCGTCGAAGATCTCTGACACAGAGGTGTCTTCGAACACTGCGTCAATCGCGTCAGCGATAATTCCAGCAGCAGAAAGCACCTCGATCTTGTCGATGCTTTTTTCTGGAGGTAAGGGCAGCGTATTGGTGATCACGACCTTCTCGATCACGGAGTTCTTGAGGCGATCAATAGCTGGGCCCGAAAACACTCCGTGAGTTGCAGCGCAGTAGACAGCAGTAGCGCCTCGCTCGACGAGTTGCTCTGCTGCAGCGCAGATCGTGCCAGCGGTATCGATCATGTCGTCGATCAGAACACAGGTACGCCCTGCTACCTCTCCGACAACCTCTTTGGCTTCCACGGTGTTCTTGGCACCACGAACCCGACGCTTGTGCACGATGGCAAGGTCTGCATGAAGTTGGTTTGCGTAGCGTTCCGCCACCTTGACTCGACCAGCATCTGGCGAAACCACCACAAGATCTTCGGGCAGGTTGTTAGCCATCCAGTCAACAAGGACTGGCATAGCGGTGAGGTGATCAACGGGGCCGTCAAAGAAGCCTTGGATCTGCCCCGAGTGCAGATCAACGCTAATAATGCGCTTGGCTCCTGCAACTTCGAACATGTTTGCTAGCAACTTCGCAGTGATTGGCTCGCGACCCTCGGCTTTGCGATCTTGACGGCCGTAGCCATAAAAAGGAGCAACAACGGTGATGCGCTTGGCAGAGGCGCGCTTGGCCGCATCAACCATGATGAGATGTTCCATCAGGGCATCGTTGACAGACATCTCTGAAGTTGAGCAATGGCTTTGAAAGATAAACAAGTCAGCACCGCGAATGGACTCGCCGTACTTGCAGTGAATCTCGCCATTGGCAAACTCAGCAATTGGCAGAGGTGCGAGCCCAAGGCTCAGCCGCTCTGCGACTTCCTGAGCGAGTTCTTGATTCACCCGCCCCGCAACAATCGTCAAGCGCTTTTTGGTTACTAGTTCCATGGTGTGCCTCCCCATGCCATAGACGCCAGTGGTGGCCAACTTTCGCCAGCCTGAACGGCGCTCTCAGAGTTCAGAACTGCCATTGTAGAACGGTCCGGTGACCGAGTCTGACGCAAGCTGATCTCCGGGCCCTAGCGAAGCGTACGGACCGACTACGCATCGGTCGCCGATGAGCGCATTTACAGCAGTCGAAGCCTGCACCAGAGAACCATCTCCAACGACTGTGTCCACCAAGCGGGTATTCGGGCCTATCTCGCTGCCGCTACCAATCACAGTGCTGCCTTGCAAAATGACCCCCGGAAACAGGGTCACATCGGTCCCGACAAACACGGTGGTATCGACATACACCGCAGATGGGTCCACCATGGTGACCCCCGAGCGCAGCAAACCCTCATTGGTGCGTCGCCTGAGTTCGGCCTCGGCGGCCGCTAGCTGCGCACGGTCATTGATCCCCTGCACCTCTGCTGCATCTGCGACCACAACCGCTTCAACACGGTGACCAGCCGAATTCAACACACCCACAACATCAGTCAAGTAGTACTCACCTTGGCTGTTATCTGGCTCAATCCTTCGAAGCGCCGGGGCCAAGAGACTCCGACGGAACACATAGATCGAGGTGTTGACCTCTTGAACCAGAAGTTCCTCTTCCGTTGCATCTCTCTGCTCGACAATGCGAGCTACGCGATCATCCTTTCCGCGTAGGACTCTCCCGTAGCCCGTGGGGTCATCGATCACGGCCGACAACATCGTCGCAGCAGCACCCGAACTGCGGTGCTGCTCGACAAGCTGTGCAATCGTGCCGGGCCGCAAAAGTGGCGCATCTCCTGGCAGAACAAGAACGTCTTCTTCCTCGGAGTCATCCTCGAGCCCGACCAAGCCCACCTGGGTGGCATCGCCGGTTCCGCGTTGCACCTGCTGTTCTACAAACTCCACCGCAATGTTTTGGGCATGTTCTTGGACCTTCTTTGTGACCCAGTCGCCCTTGTGCCCTACCACGATCACTGCAACTTGAGGCCTTGCCTCAGCGAGGGAATCAAGTACATACATCAGCATCGGCCGACCGCAGAGCCGGTGGAGCGGCTTAGGTCGCTCGGACCGCATCCGACTGCCTTCACCTGCGGCAAGAATGATTGCCGAAAGCGGCGGTAGTGGAAGCGGTGATACTGCTGCTGAAGAACTCATTGCTGCCAACTCATTGCTCGCGGGGCAGGACTCGAACCTGCACTCTCCTGATCCAAAGTCAGGCGTTCTGCCAATTGAACTACCCGCGACTGCGTGTGAACACGGTACCGCGTCAATGGTGGAACCGTCAGGTTGAGGGAGGAATCATGAACAAATTATGCGAATTGTGGAGGCTTTCATCGAGCGGAACGATGAGATCCCCCTGCGCAACGCTGACGGTGTAACCCATAGATTCAAACAACTCACAGGAGAAACGACGGTTCTCTGGTTCTACGAGCTCGGCATAAACCAAGGGCGAACAGCGCTCAAGAAGCCTGTGGCCACCGGCAAAGACAAACCTCTCAAAGCCCTCAACATCAATCTTGATGCCGTCAATTTTCAGGTCCTGCAAAAACTCAAGGTCGTCGAGTCGTTCCTGCGGAACCTTGTATCTACGTCCAACGACTTCTTGGCCGGGCTGAATAACATGACTCAGGCCTTGCATCCGAACGAACTGCTGCTCTGGCATCACCATTTCTAGATGGCCGCTGCTGTCGCCTAAAGCCATGTTGTGCAACGTGACGTTCGTTAACTTGAAATGAGCAACAAGGCGCTCCAATGCCCGAAAGTTTTCTTCAATTGGTTCAAAGGCATGCACATGTCCGAGGCGAACTCGCCTAGCAATCAGCACCGTCATGATCCCAATATTTGCCCCAATGTCTAAGACCACTGACTCTTCGCTCATCCTAGAAATGAGCTGCAAAACATCTTTCTCATTTGGGTCACGATGCAATGTTTTGGTCTTGAACCAGGCAAACAAAAACAGGTAGCGGTCAAAGCCCAAGATTCGTTGCAGCAGGCTTTGAATCAGCCGTTCCATGTTGCTCCTCCTCGTTGCAATGTATTCAACCTGGCTACCTGCGACTTCCCGTGAGCCAAGTGCGCTGATGCTACCTTCAACCTCAGTGAGTGAAGGCCACGCTTAAGGTCTCACCCACGGCTTGCCAGCTGTAACGGCTTTGCACCAACTGCAATCCGCCTGCAGAAATACGGCTATACAACTCGGGGGATTCCAACAGTCGAAGGGTCTGCTCGGCGAATTCCTGAGCAGAGGATGCAATCAGCACCTCTTCGTCCGGCACTGCACCAATTGCACGGTTCACGAGTTCGGTGGTGATACAGGGAACCCCCATTGACATGGCCTCCAGAATTTTGTTCTGCAGCCCGGCACCAATCACGAGCGGAACCACCATGATGCGTCCGCGCTCATAAGCGGAGCGAATGTCGTCTAGCCAGCCGCTCACCTCAATACCAGCGCCTGCAAGTTGCTGCACGGCCTTTGTTGGTCGCGCGCCCGCAATAAGCAGATCGGTCTGCGGTCGCGCTTCTCTCACCAGGGGCAGAATCTCAGACACCAGGGTGGTTACTGCATTGACATTGGGTGGGTAACCCATGTTGCCCACGAACAACAGGTCTCGCTGATCAGTCGGAGTGCTGTGCGGAGAGAAGAACTCGGTGTCTACTCCATTGCGAACGATCTGAACCTTTTCAGAACCAGCAAAGCCGAGCAGATCTCGATCTTGTTCCGAGATGATGACCTGTGAATCGAACCATGCGAATGCTCGCTCCTCATAACGCGCAATCCTTCGCGCCTCGAGTGCGAAAATCCATCGCAGCCAACTTGGTGATTGATCTGCTCTGCGCTGCATCGATGCGCTAAACGCGTCTTGGTAGTCGAGCGTTCGAGGAATTGAGTTATTCCGACCGTACGAGGCTGTGCGAATCAGTTGGCAATAAATGTGGTCAGGCTTTTCTTTGGCGATGATCTGGTCGATCTCTCGGGCCGCTGAGGCGGAGTTGAAATAGCCCACCTGCAGCGGCTGACCACGAAGCACAGCGAGCAAGGTCGATACGACCGTCGTCACGCGTGATCGGCTGATCACATGAATATTGCTGCAGCAATCAGCAGCAACCTTGTCGAAGGCCTCGGGGTCGACTGGCCCTTCTGACAGGGCAACGAGCGTCACCTCGTGACTCTGCGAAAGTTGCCGGATCTGGTGATACGCGCGCAGCTTGTCACCACGTTCAAGCGGATACGGAAAGCGTGGGGTAATGACGAGCAGTTTCAAGCCGAGAGAACTCTAGCCAGCCAAAGCACGTAGAGAGGTTGACTGCGCCATTCTGCTGCGCTTCGTCAGCTAGAGCGACGTTTTCCGAGCAGTGTGGGAATGGTTCGCAGACCAATCACCAAGTCACGCCAGAGTGACCAGTTCTCGATGTAGCGGTTATCGAGCCGAACCCGGGTCTCGATGCTGGTGTCTCCCCAGTACCCGTTGACCTGAGCCCAACCGGTAATACCCACTGGCACACGGTGACGGTACTGGTAGCTGTCGATCTCTGAGCTGAACTGCTCAACAAAGTGCGGACGCTCTGGTCGTGGTCCAACAAGTGACATTTCGCCACGCAACACGTTCAGCAATTGTGGGAGTTCATCGAGGTGGCTCGGACGCAAGAACCGTCCGACCTTCGTGACCCGCTCATCTTCTTCTACCGACCATTGAGTAGAGGACTCATCGTTGACCTTCATGGAACGGAACTTCAGGATCTCGAAGGGCCTGCCACCGACACCGATGCGTACCTGACGGAAGAAGACAGGGCCACGACTGGTGAGTTTCACTGCGAGGGCACAGCCAATCATGAGTGGCAAGGTCAGCAGAAACAGTATCGATGCCGCCACAAGATCGAATGCCCGCTTCGCTGGCCACATGTTGCAAGACATTCCAGGCCTGCGAACGGGAACCAGTGGCAATCCCGAGACTTCGTAGCCAACGTCTCCAGCAGAGAGACCCAACTCGAAGAGGCGGGGCACTGCATAGAACTGCACCATGCGGTCCTGGCAGCGACGGATAATACTCACGAGTTCTTCCTCGCCTGCAGAACCAAAGGCAAGCACCACGTGGCGAATACCGGTTTGCTCAAGAATCTCTGGAAGGTTCTCTGGGCGACCAAGAATTGGCAGCGGAAGTTCTTCTTGGAAGCGGTCCACGAACCCGCAAGGCACAAGGCCGAACGAGGGAGTGTCGACGAGTGCCTGCGCTACGTCGAGGCCAATCGGACCAACCCCAATGATGAGCGCATCTTCAAGGTCGTAGCCCTTTGATCGAGCAGATGCCACGAGGCGAAAGCTCAACAAACGTCCCAGCAACACGAGCGGCACCGTAGCAAGCACGATCTCTGCAATGACGAACACGTCGATCGACTCGCTTGGCATTCCGAAACGGCCCAAATTAATGATCGACACGATGATCAGCGTGACCACCGGGGCCAACCCGAGGCGGCCAATCACAGATGCTAGGCCCTCACTAGGCGCTACAGCGTGGCGTCCACGACGAGCTGTTGGCCAGAGCAGAGCAGTACCGACAAGAGCGAACAGCGTCACCACCTTCATCGAAATCTGATCGTTCAAGAAGAGGTAGCCAAGTGTGAGCGGCAGAAGCAAAGCAAGGAAGTCGAACAGGTGACCAAGGAGTACAAGCGTGCGCCCAACGGCACGACGCTGTTGAAGCGGAAGAATAGTAAGTGACTCGGTAGCAATTTCGGCGGTGTTCGTCGAGGTCTGATCCCGAAGATCAATGACCTCAGAGCTACCAACGTTTACTGCAGAGCTATCTTTGGCTGCGCCCCCCTGAAAGCGAAGCACTCTGCGCTTTGTGGGAACCTCGCTCGCTTCTGAGTATTTCAGCATTCTGCCCCCGTGTAGATCACACCAGCCGACCTGCAGTCGGCTTCCGCTCTTTAGTCCGCCCGAAACATGTTGAGAATGTTTCGCACCCCACTAGTAAACGTGTGACTTAGTTCATCGTCAAGCCGCTTTTTGCGAAATCCCCGTAAACAGCTAGGCAATATCACCCGAAAATGCCGGATTTCGGCAATTTGGGGCAGGTATTGGTCTGCCAAACCGAATTTCGGGGACTGTTCCAGCAAGCTCAGGTGGCGAAGGACACGTTCCTCAGACACACTCCACAAGTGACAACTTCGCCGACTTCGCCTCGATCACCGCTTCGGTTGGAAATTCGCCACCGACTCGATTCGCTGGCAAACCGTTGGGACGAACTCCTAGAACAGCAAGAGTTGAGCTCTCCGTTTCTTTCGAGTTGGTGGATCGACAACGCCGCTGAAGGCACTGCAACGTTACTGTGTTGTTTTGCCGGGTCTGAGTTTGTTGGCGGCGCAGCGTTTCAACTCGACTCTGTAGGCACGGGTCCCCTACGAGTAGAGCGCGTGCGCTGCTTAGGTCAGGGAACCCTCGCACCTGATCATCTTGATCTCATTGCACAGCAGGTCCACGCAGCCGAGGTGCGCTCAGTTGTGCTGAGTTGGCTCAAGCGACCTGGATCACGAGTAGTTGATCTAGATGGTCTTGCTGCAACAGGAGCCTTGGGGCAGGCCCTGCGGTCACATGAGATAGCGAGCATCGCCGCCCCCTTCACCCGGTTGCCGGCGGATGGTGCCGAGTACCTAGCCGCTCGACCCGGGCAAGTACGCAGCACCATTTCCCGCACTCGCAAGCGCTTTGCAAAAGAGGGGGTTCACCTTCGAAGAGTGCTGGTTGATGACATGCCCGGGGCTTTAGACCGGCTCGCTGAATTGCACGACAGCAGGTGGTCAGATGAGTCAGCCTTCCTTGATGGCTGGGATCGCTTTCGCGCAGCAGCCCTAGCTGGCGCAAGGAGCGGGTCCGTGGTCATTCATGAACTGCTCTCTGCAGACGATGAAGTGGTTGCTACTGAACTTGACCTGAGATCCGAAAAGCGGCTGGCGTTTTATCAGGCAGGGCGGCGCACTGAGCGCGAGTGGCGGGGCTGCGGATCTGTATTACGCGCAGATATTTTGGACTGGGCCTGCTCAGAAGGCATCGAAGAGTACGACCTGCTGAGGGGCGACGAGCCATACAAGGCGGATTGGTCAGAGACTCAACGACTGCTTCTTCGGTGCAGGTTTGGAGTTGGCCCGCTGGGGCGCGGGGTTGTTCTTGCAGCAGTTGCGCGCCAACGGCTCACCGGAAGCGCCGCAAGAGCGCAGTCGGTGCTCGAAGAGCGGCTTAGCCACGCACCTTGGAAACAACATCGCGAAGCTCATACCGAGCAGAGCGGCTGAGGCCGATCCCGATCAGGCCACCAACTGCTCCGGCAAGAACAATGAGCACCATGGAAACAAACCCGGCTTGAGTCGAGAGACGAACGGGCAACGCGCAGGCTAGAACACAAGTCGCCACAATGATTCCCGGGATGAGTGCTTTCACAACGGTGATTGCGCTGGCCCCAACAATGCGGTTCACCACGAGTTGTCGGATAATGGTGAACACAACAGCAGTGACAAGGTGCACGGTTGCAACCCAGACGATTCCATAGGGCGCAACGATCCACATGGCGCCAAGCATGAGCGGCACCATCACGGAGTTGATCCGCACCATCACACCGGGCCTGCCAATAGCGAACAGAAGGTCGCCCGTGGCGTAGCCCAGTCCCACAACACAACCCGTAACTGAAAGGATTTGCATGGTCTGAACCGACACCGAGGAGTCGCTTCCGTACATCAACAAGATGCCGTCGCGAGCAACGAGTGCCAGCCCAATTCCAACCGGAATCGAAAACAGGGCCACAAGCCGAAGCGCTTTGTAGAGCGCGTCTCGCATGGCCACCTTGCCCTCGGCTCGAATGCGCGAGTACATGGGAAACAACACAGCCGACATCGCATTGAGTTGCGCACCCAGAATGAACTCAGGAAGCCGAAAGGCTTGGTAATACATCGGGTACTGATCCGGCCGACGGTTGCCGACGACGATGTAGTCACCATTCAGAGCGAGCACCCCTAATAACCGAGTGCCGGCCATGCGCCACGCATAGGCAAACAGTTCCTTCACGATGACAAGATTCCAGCGCAGCCTCGGCCGGAACTTCACCACCAGCCAGGTGAGCACAAACCAGACTGAGTAGGCGGCGATCATGCCCAAGATCACAGACCATGCGCCTTTGCCTGCTGCAACGAGACCGAGCGTGACACCCACGCGTGTGAGATCGCGTGAAACCTCTACTCCTGCCCTGGCTTTGAAGTTCATGCTTCTCATGAACAAAGACCACGGGATGGTGGTCAGCCCCGAAAGAATCACCACCACGGTCAGCGCTCGGAAGATATTCGTGTAGCCGTCAAGGTGGTAGTACGCCGTAATGAGCGGAGCCACAAAGAAGGACAACACAGCGAGCACTGCAGTGACGCCTAGGTTGGCAGTGAATGCAACTTGAACTCGCTCGCTAATTCCAGTCTCTTGTTCATACACAAGAGCAGCGCCCATGCCGAGGTCGAGCGCGTTATCGAAGTAAAAGGTCACGACCATCAAGGTGACCATCACGGCATAATCCGCAGTGCTGAGTGTACGGGCCAACACTGCGGCAAGAAGCAGCGCAGACATGTACCGGGTGAACACGCCAACGTTGGCCCAAAGGAAACCGCGAGATGCGGTGGTACCGATTGATTCAGCGGAAGGACCTGAATCTCGAGTTTCTTGATCCCCGAGTGCAGCACCCTCTGCGTCTATGAGCCCCGATGCGGCGAACTCCCCTATGAGGTCAGGCCGCGACGACTCCGCATCAGCGTTTCCCGGCTGCTCTCCCCCAGAAGTTCCTTCAGTCATGACAGATCACTTGGTAGTCACGCACTCACTGACGCAGCACGATAATTCCCGAGGCTCCAGAACTAAACGAGCGGAGTGTGTCGCCCGCAGCCTGTGCGTCCGTCAGGGTCGTGACCCCTTCGGTAACGACCATCAGCGTCGCATCAGCGAGGGAGAGCACCTGAGCTGTTGGAACAGGTCCGGGAATTGTCGGACCGTTCACGATCACCACATATCGTCCCGCAAGGGCCTCGAGCACGCGGTGAAAACTTGAGCGCATCTTGAGCACGTTCCGACTGGTATCAACACCCACCCCAAGGAATCTCACCATGCCATCTGGTGGCCTCATTGGTTCAACCACGGCAGGGACTCGAAGCTGAGACAGCGGCGCAAGAGATGCTTCTGCATCAAGTTGACCAGCTAGGCACTCTGCAAGCCCGGCGCTATCGGATGCACCGAGCATCGAGGTGAGAATCCCGTTATCTAGGTCGGCATCAATCAGTGCCACTGGCTGGCCAAAGCTGCGAGCGACCATGCATGCCAGGGCAAGCGCAATCTCTGCTCGATTGACTCCCTCATCTGAACCAACGAGCACAAGGCGATGGACGGGCTCGTTCAGGCTGAGCCGCTCGATCGCCGAAACCACCCCGGCAATGGTGTCTTGAGGGTTTGCTCCCCGAGCACTGAGTGGAGCGACCTTTGCCAGGATCGGCAAGTCAATCGCATCGGTGACATCTTGAGATGACTCGACTACGGGCTGTCGAAGGTTTCGGATGACAAAGAACAAGAAGGGAACAAGACCACCAAGAAGCAACCCAAACAGAATCGCAAACCACAGTGGGAAGGTTGACGTGGACTGAAGGGGTCGAGCAAATACCTCTTGAAAGATTGGGCCAGTAATCCGGCTCTCAACTGGTAGATCCTGCTGAGCGCTCTCGAACACACCCGAGAGCGCAGGAATCACCTGTGCGCTCACCTGCTCCGAGACAACTTTGTCGGGGTTGGAAACCACAACATCCATAAATGCCGACTCCGGCTTACGGCTTGCACTGATCATCGCCGAGATCTGGTCGATGGACTGCGGTAGGTCCCCGCGTCGCTTCACCTCGGCCGCAAGCCCCTTGGATGTCAGCAGGCTCTCGAGCGCCCGAGTCAACACCTCGTTGTCATTCGGATTCGCGCCAGACAAGACAAGAATTGATCGAGAGGTTTCAAAGATCGGAGGGTTGGTCAGCGCAAGGGCTGCCGCAATCGCGGCAGTTACAAGCATGGATGCCACAACGATCAGCGTCTGGACCTTGGTCAGCCGGATCGATCGGCGCGTTTCGACCACAGGGGTGGGTGCCTCTCGTTGTTCGAGAGCAACAGAGGTTGTGCGCATCGGCATCATCTGAGCGGAAGTCTCCTAGTGCAGTACATCGGGAACAAGTATCTCGCGGCTAAACGCAAAGCATACGGACTGCTCGCTTCATTGCGACACCTAGATGAGAAAGAGTCCACGTTGAGCGCACCAAAGAAGCACTTCGCTACGAGCAAACTTTACTCAACGTTGGCGGCAAAAGTCAGGGGTTGCGAGCCGAAAGGCAATCCGCTTTGTGAGACGTTTTGAGTCCAAGGGGTCACTGCACCTAGAGTCAAGGCCGCCATGGGCTCACTTATTAAAAAGCGCCGCAAGCGCATGCGAAAGAAAAAACACAAAAAGCTTCTGAGGCGTACGCGTCATCAGCGTCGAGCTCGCGGCAAATAGGCCCGGACAGTTTGTAGGATTGTTTCTGGAACTACTGAGGACCGACCGTGTGAGCAATCACATGACCACGGCCCTCGTATGCTCCTTCAACAAACCATGTCGACCCACTGCCGGCTAGGCGGGGTTGCTGACCTGTTGCGTCTCCCAAGCGATCTCGGTGCTCTGCTAGATCCGGATACGCGTGAAGCGCGGCTAGTTCGAGGTCGTTGCCGTTATCGCCTGAGGGCCCTCCGAGCGCATCCCAGGCTTGATAGACCACAGGTGTTGAACAGTGCATCTCTGGCGTATACAGGGTGTAGGTGCGGTCAAGATGCTCTAGCGGAGAGAGCGTTTCACCAATGCCGCTTACCTGTGCACGTCCACCGGCAACGCAAAATGCTACGTCTGCCCCGATTACTGCAGCCACTTGTGGATCGCGCTGATTTGCCCATCGCAAAATTGCGGCCGCGTCCGAACTACCGCCACCGAGGCCGGCACCGGCGGGGATTCGCTTAGTGAGGACGACAGCAGCTTGACGGTTCACTACTCGGAGCGCTTGTTGAACCAGATCGTCTGCTGACCCCTCGGTTCTTTGGCCGCCAGAGATCACGGCAAACTCAGTTCCCCCAGGCTCGACACTCAAAGAATCGTAGATGTCTAGGCTCACCATCTCTGCGAGGATCAGGTGATACCCATCCTCACGGATGCCAGTGATTCGCAAGGAAAGAGTGAGCTTTGCTGGGGCCTCTAGCTGGATCCGCACTGCTCAAGGTTAGCCACTCTGCAGGGTCAGCCAGCATGAAGGGTGAGATCAGCCCAGGCCTAGGTCAGCGCGGCTGGTGGAGCCTCGACGGGGTGGGCTTGTACCGCCTCGGCTAGTCGCGCCCACGCACCAACATCGAGTTCTTCTGGGCGAGCAGTGCCGGCGATCCCTGCGGCTTCAAACGCTGCAGGCGAGACAGCCTTGCCGAGCGTTGACCGAAGCATCTTACGGCGTTGGCTATAGGCGCGGGCCACCAGTTCCATGAGTTGCGACTCGGTCACGAGACTCGACGGAGCCTCACGACGACCTATCCCAACGAGCGCCGAGGTGACTCGTGGCCGAGGCACAAACACTTCAGGCGGCACCGTAGCGAGTAGTTCCGCGTGCGCAAACCAAGCAAGGCGGATTGAAGGAATCCCAATGGTGCGACCACCGGGTCCGGCTACGAGTCGGTCTGCAACTTCAGACTGCACCATCACAACCATGCGCTGCACCATCGGCGCATCCGCTAGGACTCCCATGATGAGCGCCACAGCAGTGTTGTACGGAAGGTTTGCAACCAGGGTCCAACTTCGCTCGCCCACATCATCAGCGTCTGTCTCTGCTGGGGGAAGCGCCGAGGCCAACAACTCAGGCCAGTTCACGGTGAGTGCATCAGCCTGAACCACCCGAACCTGTGAAGCACCGTAGGCGTTCAGCACATCGGAGAGCACCGGAATAAGGGTCTCGTCCTTTTCTACTGCGAGCACTCGGGCTCCGGTATCGGCAAGCGCCAAGGTGAGTGAACCCAACCCCGGGCCGATCTCTACCACGTTGTCTTGAGGACCAACCTGGGCAAGCCGAGCGATCTTCATCACCGTATTTGGGTCAGCAACAAAGTTCTGCCCGAGCGCTTTACGCGCTGTGAGTCCATACCGATCAAGCAACTCAGAGATTTCGGCGGCGCCAAGCATGGGCAGTTAGTTGACCATAGCGAGTTAGTTGCCCGCCACTGAGGAATTTGAGCCGCTCGAGCTAGTCGAGGATGAACTCTTCTTCGTTGTTGTGGTCGTCGTGGGCGGCAGCGTAGTCACCGTCACTACGGGAGCGCGATCCGAATACCGGCTTGACCCTTTGGGATACCAATCTGGCAACACTTTGATCGAGGTTGTGGTCGTGGACTGCTCCGCAACTGCTGTCTTGATCGTCGAAGTGCTCGTTGATGTGGTCTTCGGAGTCGCTTGAGTCTGGCCATCTGGTTTGGCTTTTTGGTCACCGCGCAGGGCTACACCGACGAGCAATAACACTGCGATCAGGGTCACTCCAAGGCCCACGAGCACTCGCGGCGGAAGCCGATTCACGGGGCCTCAAGGCCGTCACCCGGGGCCTCAGGGCCGTCACCCGGGGCCTCAAGGCCGTCACCCGGGGCCTCAGGGCCGTCACCCGGGGCCTCAAGGCCGTAGAACCGCCGAGCCGTTGCAGTGGTCTGCTGTGCAACCTTCGAAAGCCCGACTTCATGCAAATGAGCGATCTCTGCGCCAATCAGGACGACACGCGCAGGCGTATTGGGCGTACCACGATGAGGGACCGGGGTGAGGAAGGGCGAGTCCGTCTCGACCATGAGCGCATCCAACGGCGCAATGCGAACCGCCTCCCGAACGTCGGCTGCGCTCGGAAAGGTCACGATGCCGCTAATGGAGAGCAGTGCGTTGCGCTCTAAGCATGCAGCAGCCTCGGCCGGCCCACCGGTGAAGCAGTGAAACACGGTGCGCTTGGGAATCGACTCGGCATCAAGGATCTCAAAGGTCTCATCCCATGCATTGCGAGTATGAATAACAAGAGGTAGGTCGTGCTCGTGAGCAAGGGCAATTTGTTGGGCAAATACGTGGCGCTGAATCTCACGCGGCGAGTGGTCATAGTGATAATCCAGACCGCATTCACCAATAGCTACCATCTTCGGATTCTCTACGTTGGCGTTGATGACCTGCAGCACCGCGTCGAGCCCTTCAGCAGCATCGTGGGGATGCAGGCCAGCAGTGGCCCAGACCTGTTTGTGCCGCTCAGCTAAGGCCAGACCTGCGACCGAGCTTGCTGCATCTGTGCCGACGGTAACCATCTGCGTGACCCCGGCCTTCGCTGACGCTTCAAGAACCGCACTCAGGGCAGAGTCGTCTTCAAGGTGGCAATGGTTATCAATCCACTGCAAACTCGGGGCTACTTCCATCTTCGCAGCTTCTGTGTTTCTCTAGAAATGTCTAGTTGTTGATACACACGATTCCCTCGGCCCCGGCAGAAAAGAGCTGCACGGTACCTGCTGCGTCTTCGGCATCTTGAGTTGTGGTGATGCCCTCGGTGATTGCCAAGATAGTTACGTCGCTCCATTCCATCAGGGCGCTCACTGCGGTGCCGCCAAGTGTTGGTGGCGCAAGCACAACTACGACAATCTCGGGACTGATCTGATCGAGCCATTCGGCGTCGATCACATGGCGTTTACGAGCCGACCGCGATCCGGCAGGGATGAAACGAAGTTGATCTGCATGTGGGCCAAGAAGCTGACGAGCTTCTTTGGGAAGGCGACGACTCGACACAGATCGCATGACGGCCTCTACGGTCGCTCCTGCGTGATTGCCCCTTCCATCCTGGTTGCCGGTTCCATCTTCGTTTTCTAAATCAGCCACGCCTGCGCTATTGCGGCCGGCCAAGCGAGCACTAAGCCGCGGGCGAGTGAGCTGCGCGTCGACCAACACAACTCGGCGGCCTTCAGCTACACACGCTGCGGAAAGTCCCACGGCTAGTCTGCGCACCTCTACGCCGTCTTGGGGGGCCGCGACCACAATCCGAGTTGGAAACTCGTCCGCTGAGCCAGCGTTCACAGCCGAGGTAATGATTTGCTCAAGCTGCTTCGGCGTGGACCTTTTCTTCTTACGACTGCCGCCGCTCACATGGGTCCACCTGCGCAGCCCAGTGAACTCAAAGACATCGTCTTTTGGATCGACCCGCGGGAATCGACTTCCGGCCATCAGCGCTCCCGTTGCAAGGAGTGCTCCCGTGGCAAGCGAGACAAGCACAATCCAAAAAACCGAGGACTGCTCTTGGCCCAAGACTGCATCCTGATAGGCACGAATATAGAACGCTCCCGAGTAGTACCTAGCCTCACCTGGAATCGTTGGTCGCAGCTCATCAGCAACCGCTTGCTCTGCAGCGCTGCGACTATCTTCAAATATGTTGTCCATTGCAGTGACCAAATAGGGCTGCACTGCCAGCACGTTCGCTTGGCTGGTATCGCTGTATTGCAACTGAACTAACAAGCCTAGTTTTGGGCGAGTTGCAGACATTCGGTCGCTGATCTGCCGAACAGACAGGTCAACTCCCGACAGCGACTTGAGTTCTTGCGCGTAAGCAAGAGAGACCACCGTGGTGAGCACGCCCTGTAGCCGCTCACGGTCGATCAGTACGTAGTCACTCGGCACGGATCGATCCAACCGTGGGGGAATCACTGCTGCAGTTGCGGTGTAGTGGGTTGGAAGCATGCTCCCAACCACGCCTCCGAGGATTCCCCCGATCAGCGCTGCTGCAAGTATCTGCCGACGTGCTCGTGAAGAGAAGCGAAGGTCCCACCTTGCCAACGGGATTTCGGGCTCTTCAACAGCGGTCAGTTGTTGCGGCGGAGGGAGTTCACCCGCAACATCAAGTTCAGTCCCTGACCGCAACCGCTCGGTCTGCCAGCGCTCAAGTTCCTCCGAGTGTGCCGGCTGAACTGCTGAAGGGTCAACCCATGTATCGGCCCACGTGCCCGGCAGAGAAGTCGCAGAGGTTCCTAACCATGACTCTGAGGAGATTCTCTCGAGGCCGTGACCAACTTCGGGCGACTCTGTCTGGCCTACCCCTGCCAACCCTTTCCAGCGAGACCTCCACGAAGGAACTTGCAGCCCTGCGGCTAACCCAATAACTGCCCAAGCCAGTTTGTTGTTCAGAAGCGGCAAAAACATCGAACTTGAGAGAACCGGCAGCAGCATCACAAACAACGTGACCGAGATCTCTTTCATCTGCAACCAGCGCGGTCGCAACAGATTCAGCATCGTCATCAAGAAGATGGACACGAACATCAAGAGCCCAACTACCCCAAGGTCGCCGGTCACATCCATCCATGTGTTATGCGAAGAAACGTCGTCGCGGTCCTCATTCAGTTGCTGACTTCCAGGAGTAACAAGCAAGTTTGGAGAGATCAAGAGCCTGAGCTGACCGAAGCCGTAACCAGTCACAGGCTGCTCTTGAATCAGAGCGCTTGTTACGGTCCAAAAGTCCAAGCGCCCAGCACCTCGATCAGAGAACCCGCGCTCTAGATTGTTCGGGTTTGCAACGAACCCAACTCCGAAAGCCATAACGGCTAGTAGAAGCGCTCCGATCGCCACTCTGGACCTTCGGCCGGCACTCAAGCCCGGCCGGGTAACCATGGTCCCGAAAAGGGCGATTGCAGCGCCAATCAACCCTGATCGGCTACCAGCACCTGCTGCACCACCAAGAACGGCGAACAGTGTGAAGGTGTAGAACCATTTGATCCGCACAGTGGCTGCGTGGCGTCGGTAGTAGACCGTGAGCGGGATCATCGAGGCCATCAGCAACCCAAAGAAGTTGGGATCCTTACCGAATCCCACCGAGCGCGTTCCTAGAAACAGCGCAAGGATTCCTAAGGAGGCGCCAAACAGTCCGCCGATCCAGTAGGCGCGAAGAAATTTATGCAGCGCTCGGTGGCTATCAACCATGAGCGCCGTGATACAAAAAAAGACAACTCCCAGCAGAAACTGCCCCATGGTGTTGAGAAACGACAAGGCTTCAGCAGACCAAATACCGCTAGCTGCAGCCCATGTCAGCAGTACGAAAACGGGTGCCCAAGTTCGCAAGGGAAGCGCCGGCGGACGCCAACGCTGTACCACCAATTTATAGATCATTAAGAGCGCGGCAACGAGCGCAACCGCGCGACCCATGCGGATTGGTCCGGCACCCAGGCCGTCAAAGTGAATCAGGAAGGCAACTGCTTCATAAAAGAGAAGTCCTCGCTGCCATACCCAGATCGACAAACCCACGGTGAGTGCAACAACTACGAGTACAAGCACTCCCCATTTGTTGAAGATGGCAAAGATCAGGAGTGGGATTGCAGCAATTGCAAGGCCAATAGCCGCAGCAGTGCTCCAAGGTGGTCGCTGGCGCGGAGACTCGGCGGCGATGGGTTGATCAATAGTCTGCAACCGATTCCCCCGAGTTCGGGCCGCTACGCGTGGAGGCCAAGTGCACATAGCGTATCGGCAGTAACTCAGGACCCGGCATCGCTTGGGGCCATGGGCCAAGATTGGCAGCGAGAGTAGGAGTGAGCTTCACTGTGGCCCTACTCGGGAAGTTGACCCACCATGATCAGTTTGTTGGTCATGCCAACTGCCCGCATTGCTCTATCGACGGGTTTATAGAGCGCCGGCCCGAGCTTGCCCGCACCGGTTCCCGTTGCCGCCCAATGCTCTACAACGTTTGCCATCTTCGCCGTTGGGGAGCGCATGCCTTGCTGATCAACAACATCTAGCCCACAGCGGGCCATCAGTGTGCTCAGACCCCGGCCCGAGAAATACACCTGATGGTCTGCGTAGTACAACATGTCGCTCCAGCGAATCGGCTCGGCAATCTTGCGTACGCCAATCACAAACGGGCGAGCCGGGAACTCCACGTCGGGGGTCTCCATCACCACGATTCCGCCGGGGCGAAGGTAACGAAGTGAGCGCTGCAACAAGCCGCGCGGATCATGAACATGCTCGATGACGTCCCACAAAGTGAGCAGATCTACAGACCCGTCTTCAATCTCTGACGCCAGATCATCAACGTGGTAAGCCGTCAGGCCGCGCTCACGGGCTGATTCAACAGCACCGGCATCGACATCGGCGCCGATTGCTCTCATTCCGCTACGAGCCGCCCAGTCGATGAAGTTGCCGATGCCACAGCCAATATCAAGCACCGAATCAAGCGGGCCAAAATCAGTTTGTACTCGACTCAGAATCTGCTCGTAGCGATCCTCATAATTTGCCTGCACCAAGTCGGTTGCATAGAGCTCAAACTTGTAGCCATCCCAATAGGTGCTCTCTACGGGCTCACGGTCGGGGCTTTGGACCAAGTACTCGGTCCTGCACAGTTTGCAGCGGAATAAGTCAAAACTCTCAATACGGTAATTGCGATCGCGCCCTGGTCCCCCGCATGCCGGACACACTTCTTGCTCAGCTGACCGATGCCCCACCGGGTCCTCCTTGAACTGACTAGACGCATCAGCATACAGGTGTGTGACTGACTTCTACTTTTCAAAGACACTCCCAGAACGACATCTCGACTGATTTCGGATCTTGACCACTAGCACTGCCCGACTCTGCAATGATTTGCGAAGACTGTTGGAGAAATCTTGTGCCGCTAACAACAATTGGGTTCGATGCTGATGACACCCTCTGGCACAGCGAGAACCATTTCATGCTCACCACGGAACGGTTCTGTGAGCTTCTTGGCCCTTGGTGTGATGCGTCTCACCAAGAACGTATAGAGAGCGAACTCATCGAAATTGAGCGTCGCAATCTAAAGCTTCTTGGCTACGGCGCAAAGGCCTTCACGCTGTCTATGGTCGAGACTGCAATTGAAGTCTCCGATGGCCAGATTCCGGCATCAGCAATCAAAGAGATTTTGATGTGGGGGCACGACCTGCTGAAGCATCCAGTTCAACTTCTCGACGGGGTTGCCGACACGCTTGAAGTGCTTGCGGACTCTTTTCGCCTGCTCCTCATCACGAAGGGCGACCTCCTTCATCAAGAGTCAAAAATTGCGCAATCAGGAATCGCCCAGAAGTTCTCTGGCATTGAAATTCTGAGCAACAAGACGCCCGGGAGTTACTTGCGGGTATTAGATCAACACTCGGTTCAGTCAGCGGAATTTCTTATGGTTGGCAACTCGGTACGTTCCGATGTGTTGCCGGTCCTGGAGATTGGGGCGCGTGCAGTACACGTTCCGTATCACCTCACCTGGGCACTTGAGGAGGACGACTCCGATGACGTAGCCGTCGCCGAGTTTCAAACATTGTCAGACATCGCCGAGTTGCCGAAACTGATCAGCAGCCTGGACTTGTGAACAGGACCCAAGAGTCGCACTGCTAGGAACTCACTCAGCTACTCAGAAGTGGCTTGGCTAGTTCTTTCAGACTTGCCACCGGCCGAGCGCCCACATGAGAGATGACTTCGGCAGCCGCCACAGACCCCAAGGCTCCACATGTGCCTAAATCAAGGCCTTGGCTCACCCCGTAGAGAAAGCCCGCTGCATACAGGTCGCCAGCACCGGTTGTATCAACGAGTTCATCTACAGCAACAGCGGGAACCTCTACCACCTGCTGACCGTGGATCACGACCGAGCCCTTCTCTGAACGAGTCACCGCGGCAGTCACTTGAAGTTGTTTGACTTGCTCGACTGCAACATCAAATGACTCTGTTTCAAACAGAGCGCAGATCTCGGCTTCATTGGCAAAAACCAAATCTGAGTGGTGCTGCAACAGGTCAAGGAATGCCTCACGATGACGCTCCACGCAAAAACTGTCTGACAAGGTTACTGCCACAAGGCGGCCAGCTTCGTGGGCGCAAGCAGCAGCAGCGCGGAAGGCTTCTTGGGCCTCTGGGGGATCGAACAGGTAGCCCTCAAGATACAAAATCTTCGAGGCCGCAATTGCTTCGATGTCGATGTCTTCTGGTGACAGGTGAACTGATGCACCCAAGAAGGTGTTCATCGTGCGTTGCGCATCAGGGGTAATCAGGATGAGGCAGCAACCCGTAGAAGGCCCTGAAGAGGCAAGGTCAATTTTGTAGGTCACTCCTGTGGCGCGAATGTCGTGAGCGAACACTGCCCCGAGTTGGTCGTCGCGCACCTTTCCGATGTACTGAGCGGTGCCGCCGAGCGCCGCTACGCCAACAATGGTGTTTGCGGCTGAGCCTCCAGAGATCTCAATTCCAGCGCCCATTTGTGCATACAGCGCCGTTGCTCGTTCCTCGTCAATCAACGTCATAGCGCCCTTCGGCATACCCGCTGCTTCGACGAACTCATCAGTCTCTTGGCTGAGAACATCTACGAGTGCGTTGCCGATTCCGCAAACATCGTTCAGGGTCTCAGACGAGCCGTTGAGCTCTAGGTGCAAAGTGGGTAGGTCAGAAGTCGTTGATTCAATCACGGCAGCAACTTACCGAGTTTGCCGTCAATGGGCCATTGAGCATGTGCAACAACTTGAGGACAGCGGGGGCTAACTCGCGTCTATCTGCGTGAGCAGCCGCTTCACCCGGTTCGGAGCAACGCCATACTGCTGCGCCACTTGCACCGCGGCATCACGACGAGTTGCTCCCGCAGTGAGCGCTGCCCGCAATTCGGCAACGAGGGTCTCATCAGTAGCTTCTGGCAAGGCAGGCGCCCCATCAACCACCAGGACATACTCGCCTCGGGGTGCAACTTGTTGGCAACGCTCCGCGGCCTGTTCAAGGCTGCCGCGCCAGGTCTCTTCGTGCAGTTTGGTGAGTTCTCTACAAAGCGCTACCTGACGATGCGTCCCAAGCACCTGCGCTAGGTCTCCCAAGGTGCGCTCGAGTCGATGTGGCGCTTCGTACAACACCATGGTCCGGGACTCCCCTATCAACTCACGCAACCTCGCCGCCCTGTCGGGTCCTTTTCGCGGCAAGAACCCTTCAAAACAGAATCGGCCTGAGTGAGTGAGCAACCCACTTCCCACCAGCGCCACGGCCGCTGCAAATGGTCCAGGGATGACCTCAATCTGAAAGCCAGCCTGTGCAACGAGTGACGCGACTCTTGCGCCGGGATCGCTGAGCCCTGGCATCCCAGCGTCGCTTGCAACTGCCACCACCTCTCCATTCGAGATGCGCTCAAGGATCTCTGGGCCAAGTTCAAACTCGGTGTGCTCGTCTAAGCGCAGAAGTCGCGGTGCTCGAACCCCAATGTGAGCAAGTAGCTTTCCCGTTCTGCGAGTGTCCTCACATGCCACCACGTCGGCCGCAGCGAACGCCTCGGCTACTCGAGCCGAAAGGTCGCCAAGATTGCCAATAGGCGTGCCGACGAGAACCAAACGTGGGCTTCCGACGCCCACTACCGGACCTCTAGTCGGTCGCCGGGCACAACTCCCCAAGAACGAAATGCTCCTGCGGGTGCCTCAACAGCGGAACGAGCGGATCGCAGGGGCAAGGTGACACGATTAGGTGCGAGTGTCACCACTCGTTTCACGGTTCCTTCTGAATCGCAAAAGGCAACATCGATGGAAAACTTCATACCAAAGGTATGCACGGAGCGGGCCTTCAAAATAAACACGCCCTCAACCTCGGTTCGACCCAAGAGGCCGCGCCGACGCTCAGCGCGGGTCTTTGCAACCTCGGCGCTGGCAAGCACCTGTCCCTCTCGGGTCAGCCAGGCCATGGCTCTAGGTTGCGCAGTCTGCGCTGCCAACAACGCTGTCTACACATTGAAACGGAAGTCCATCACATCACCGTCGGCTACTACATACTCTTTGCCCTCGATGCGGGCCTTGCCTACTTCACGGGCCTTGGCCCAAGAGCCAAGCTCTAGCAGTTCATCCCAATGGATCGTCTCTGCGCGAATGAATCCCCGCTCAAAATCAGTGTGAATAACGCCGGCGCACTGAGGTGCTTTCGATCCGGTTCGAAACGTCCACGCTCGGGTCTCTTTCTCGCCGGTTGTAAAGAACGTCCGCAACCCAAGCATCTGATAGGCGGCGTGCAAGAAAGCTGGCAGCGCGCCTTCCCCAAGACCGAGGGCGACGAGCATCTCGGAGCGAGACTCTTCATCGAGCATGGCCGCCTCTGCCTCGAGTTGGATGCACAGGCCAATAACGCGTTCATCCCCGCCGGGGCCAAAGGCCTCCCGCACGGGGGCGAGCAGCGGCTCGGGATCAGCGAGTTGAGCCTCATCAAGATTGACCAACGCCATTGCGGGCTTGGCAGTCAACAAAAAGAACGGTTTGAGCAACTGCCGTTGCGAATCGTCAAGCTGCGAACGGTAGATCGGAGTGCCGGCTTGCAGTAGTTCAAGGGCTGCGTCCATCGCAGCCACTTCGTCTGCGAGCGTCTTATCTGCCCGAGCCGCCTTGCGCCTCTTATCGGCCTGCTTCTCGAGGGTCTCTAGGTCGGAATACACCAGCTCAACCTCGAGCGTATTGAGTTGATCTACAGGATCGCTCGACCCATCCACGTCGGTATCAATAAACGCCCGGAGAATAAAAACAATCGCATCGACTTCTCTGATGTGAGCTAAGAAACGGTTACCAAGGCCCTCTCCCTGAGCAGCACCCTCTACGAGTCCAGCAATATCTACAAACTGCACGCTGGCCGGAACAATTGTCTTGGTCTGACTCATGACGGCCAAACGCTGCAGGCGGTCATCCGGGACCTTCGCTACCCCAACGTTGGGGTCAACGGTGGCGAAGGCATACGGGGCGGCAAGCGCTCCCCCACCGGCAAGAGCGTTGTATAGCGATGACTTCCCTGCATTGGGCAAGCCGACAAATCCAAATCGTTCCACGTCAAGTTCCTGAAAGTGAGGTGCTGTGCGGGCTCGCACAGCATGCCCACACGGTAGTTGCTCCAGCGCTGTTGCCCCATCTGAGCATTCGAATCCAGTAGCTCATCTTGCTCGTCTGGAGTCTGAGGGGGTACCTCAACTAAGATGGTCTTCATGTCACAACGCACGCAGAAGAAAAAAGCCAACGTGCGGCGTAAGAAGGCCAACCATGGCCGCAAGCCCAACGCCGGTCGCAACTCCTAAACCACTCATTGATACCCTTCTGCGCTTCTCTCGGCACCTGCCGACGGGAGCGCAGTTGACGTTGTAGAGAGAGTTGCTCTGCGGTTTTTCCGCCACAGCCGCGTTCGACTCGCTAGTCGAGCGGTGGTCGAGTCAAGTCCTCGGGGACTGCATAGATCAGCGGAATACTCACAATGGTTGCTAAGCCCTTGACCACGATGTTGGCCCAAATAATGGATACGGCAACGGACCACGGCAGTGTGCCTCCAAAGGCAATGAGCACAAACACAATTGAGTCAATCGGTATCGCTATTGCGTTCGAGGTCAGCACCCGACCCCACTGCACCCGGTGACCAAAGCGCATCACAAAGCGGTGATACACCTCGGTATCTGCAAACTCTGCAATCACTTGCGCAATCACCGATGCAAGGACAATGCGGGTCACTGGGTTGAGCACCGGCCCAAACCACTCTTGAGCGGGCCCGGGCACCTCTGAGTCAGCGGGCAGAATCGCAGCTAGGTAGAGCCCCAGGGCGAGAACGATGTTGAACGCCGCTGTACTCAAGATGATGACTCGGGCAGCCCACCGGCCTCCGACTTTGTGTACTAGGTCGCGGAGCGTAAATGTGAGCGGGTAGGTGAGGGTTCCGGCATCAATCGAGAAGCTTGCCCAGTCCGGTCCTAACCTCAGAATACGCACGGACATCACGTTTGCCATCAGGGAACATGCCACATACCCAGCAGCGGCAATCAGCAGCCAGGTGAGTGCACGGCGATTGAGGTCTACCTCATTTGTCACGGTGTCGGTCAGCGTCACGGCCGCCACGGTACCGTTTGCGAATGCCCGCTGACACTTCTGAGCAGTTCGACAGAACTCCGCATACTCGGCCCTTGCAGTTGGAGTTGCTTGAACTCGGCGATACTGCTGCCGCTTGGGAGGCAGCCGGCTTTCGCGTTTCGAATGGGAACACCGTTCAACTAGGCGGCACCACCATTGCATGCACTGGCACGGGTGAGGCCTTCCTTGGCTGGAGAATTGAAGGACTCGGCGGCGAAGACCCCCATGGGCCAAAACGCGAGATCGACGGTATCAACCTGCTTGCGCCCTCCGACAGCACATCACCTGTGTTCGCTCAAGAAGCGCAACCTCACCCCAACGGGATCACTCGCATTGACCACATCGTTGTCAGCACCGGAAATTGTGACCGCAGCATCGCCGCTTTCGAGGCAGCCGATTTTGTTGTGCGTGGGGAAAGGTGCACCTCAAGTTATGGGTCTCCTATGCGCCAAGTATTTTTCTTCGCAGGAGATGTCATCGTTGAACTCATGGGTCCCGACAGGGGGCAGGAAGTCAGCGATGCCCCTGCAAGCATCTTTGGCTTGGCACTCGTAGCAGAGGATCTGAGCTTCACAGCCGAAGCACTTGGAGACTTACTCGGCACTCCAAAAGATGCCGTACAGGCTGGTCGGCAGATCGCCGGCTTGCGCACTAAGTCAGTTGGAATCGGCCTAGCAGTGGCAGTGATGAGCCCTCACCAACGAGGTTGAATGAGTTCTTGCTACAAAAAATGTTTTTGCCAGAGATCTTCTCGCCGAGGTGTTGATCAACTTACCCATCAGTAACATGGTCGGATGTACGAGTACCGCGCCCCCATCAAAGATGCCCTCTTCGCCCTGCGCCACATCGGCCAGATAGACAAGCTCTCTCAGAGCAGTCTGTACGCGCAGGCTGATGTAGAAACCGTCGCATCTGTGCTCGAGGAGCAAGGTCGCTTTATGCAAGAGGTGTTCGGCCCGCTGAATGCATCCGGCGACCGTGAGGGTCTGGTCTGGTCCCCAGAGGGCGTTAAGACGCCAGCCGGGTTCAAAGAGGCATACGCAAAGTTTGTAGAAGCTGGCTGGCAAGGCCTGAACGCAGAGGTGGACTTTGGTGGGGCTGGATTCCCAGAAGCTGTTCAAGCCTGCGCACTTGAGTTTGAAACTGCATCCAATGGTGCGCTCACGATGTGCCCTGGACTTACCACCGGCGCGATCGAGTGCCTTCAGGAATGGGGCACCGAAGAGCAAAAAGAGCTCTACCTTCGCAAGTTGGTGACCGGGCAATGGACGGGAACCATGAACCTGACAGAGCCTCAGGCAGGTTCCGACGTTGGGTTATGCACCACCAAAGCTGTGCCACAAGAAGATGGCAGCTACAAGATCTCTGGAATCAAGATTTATATCTCCTTCGGCGAGCACGACATGTCAGAGAACATCATTCATCTGGTGCTTGCGCGACTCCCCGATGCGCCAGCTGGAACTCGTGGCATCTCTTTGTTTATCGTGCCCAAGTTCCTTCTGACCGAGCAAGGCGATCCGGGTGAACGTAACGATGTTCACTGCGTGTCGATTGAACACAAGATGGGAATCCACGCATCCCCAACCTGCGTGATGAGTTTCGGAGACGATGGCGGCGCTACGGGCTACCTCGTCGGGGAAGAGAACCAAGGCCTTCGGGCGATGTTCACCATGATGAACTCTGCACGCATCGCAGTGGGCATTCAGGGTGTGGCGCTTGGCGATGCTGCCTTTCAAAAGGCGCTCGCGTACTCACAAGAGCGCAAACAAGGCAGGAAAATCGGTGGTGAGTCCAAAGAGGCTGCACTGATTATCGAACACCCCGATGTGCGACGCATGTTGTTGTTTATGAAGAGCCATATCGAGGCCATGCGTGCGCTGATTGTCTATAACGCCGCTGCGATTGACTTCTCACGCGCACTCGAAGGCGAAGAGGCCGAACTGCAAGAAGATCTTGCAGAGTTGCTGACCCCGGTAACGAAGGCTTGGTGTACCGATATCGGAATGGAGGTCACCTCCACTGCGATCCAAGTATTCGGCGGCATGGGCTATATCGAGGAGTCTGGCGTGGCTCAGCACTATCGGGATATGCGGATCGCACCGATCTACGAAGGTACCAACGGAATTCAGGCTATGGACCTTGTTGGTCGCAAACTGGGCCTACGTATGGGCGCCGTAGTAAACGGCCATCTTCAAAACATGCGCGATACGGATGCGCAGCTTGAAGCCGCTGGTAAAGAGTTCGACTCGATGCGTACAGCGCTCGCTGAGTCGGTGCAGGCATTGGCTGGTGTCACCGACTGGATCATGACCAACGGATTGGCAGATCCCATTCAGGCGCTTGCCGGAGCTACGCCGTATTTGCGCATCTTTGGAACCGTGACTGGTGGCTGGCTGCTCACGAAGCAAGCACTCGCAGCGCAGGCGGAACTCGATTCGGGTTCGGCAGACACTGAGTACCTTGCAGCCAAAATCACCACTGCGCGTTTTTATGCCGAGCAGGTTCTGCCACAGGCTGCTGGCCTAGTTCCCGCAGTGCAAGCTGGCTCTTCGGCACTGTATGAGGTGGACGGCTCCTCGCTCGCCTCAATCTAGGCTCGCTTGGCTTGATTCGTGCTAGTTCGCATGCAGTCAGGGCTGCGGCGGCGGGCCCACATCTACAGCAACCAAACCGCCCTCTATTTTCGTACTCAAAGAGCAAAGACGTTGGCGATCTTGGTTACTGACGACTAACTGCTCTACTTGCTGAGAACCGACTGGAAGTTCGGCGTATTCGCCGCACAGCAGTGCAGCCCATCCGGTTTCCTTGAGGTTGAGGCGCGCGTTTTTCGATACTCGGACTTGCTCCTGCAGTTGTTTCTCCGTGAGGTAACGATCCAGGAACAGGCCAAGGCGCTCTTCGACAAGTGCTCTCTCACGGATGAACCAACGAAGCTCTTGGTCCGAGAGCGGATCTGTAATTGCTATTCGCTCGAATCCCGGGGCAGGGGCATCTAGCGCTGCGCTTCCGCCAGCAAGGACCACAGTCACCGTCTCGGTTCCAGTCGGTGCGCGATACGTTCCCGCTTGGCCAAGCACGACCGGGTCTGAAACGGCAAATGACAGTCCGCGCTCATCGAGATAGTCCATGAGCGCAACCGTTGTCTCTGCTGCAAGCGGGTGATAGTTCACCTTGATCAAGGGCTGGTTCAGCGTTTCTATCACTTGACCCGCGTCGGAAATAGTTTCGTTGACTGCGACTCGGAACTCGCGTCGAGCACCAGACCCCTCATCTCGGGGCACAAGGTTGGCCAGCGTTAACACGACCACGGCGGCGAAGAACCCCCACCGAAAAGCTTGAGAAGGCACAGACGCCGCTGAAGTGATTGTTGCCGGCTTACTTCTCCTCATGAGCCTCTGCTCTTGCAGAATGCTGCACAGTGCATCTAACGAAACCACGCAGACAAAGAGCGAGAGTGGCCAAGCCCAGCGAACCAGCGCCATCGGAACACCAAACAGGCGAACAGGGAGTCGGGCAGCGAACCACACCCCAGCGAGTAGCAATAAAAGGGCAAAGCTCAATGCTGCACGAGGTTGCAACCTTCGCCGCAGGACAAGTACGTCGAGCACAATCACCGCAAGTAAGGCCACAAGGACAACCCAGATTGATGCGAGGCGATCTGGCTCGATTACTTGTGGGAACCAACTCTTTGGAAGAAAGTTGGTGGGATCAAAGACCTGAGACAGGGTTCTCAGGCCAGTCTGGAGGCCTAATTGTTGGCCTGGCGGGTTGCGAGAGGAAAGAACCTCACTCAGATTGCCCGGTCCGTCAGCAAAGAACTGCTGAATCAACATCGGCAGGCTCAACACAAGGCCAACGGCCAGTGCTGTCAGGACCGGCAACCAACCTCGCCACCTGCTCACTGAATGATCGGGCACGGAATGAGCGGGCACTGAATGAGTGCCAGCCCACGCAGCACCCAGCAGCAGCACCAAAATCACCAGAGCAGAAGGTGGAACAAACGAAAGGTGAGTTTGCAGCGCAACAG
>WLJI01000001.1 GCA_009701845.1 Actinomycetota bacterium | reverse complement strand
CCGAGACTGGTTCAGCAGTGGCCCGGCCGACGTAGGAATTCAAACCAGTGCCGTGCTCTCGGGCGTGCATCCTCTGGCAGAAAGGGCTGCGTCTTACTGCAGGAATACCTTTCCCGTGCCAGCCGGCAACGGGAGCCTGATGCGAACCGGCCCAATTGCACTTGCGTACCCAGAAAACCCAGAGGCGATTGCCGCATTGGCAAGGAGTGTCTCTGAGTTGACGCACGCCGCAGCGGATTGTGTGGACGCATGTGTGTTGTGGTCAGTCGCAATTGACCACACGCTGCACAACGCCCCCGGCTCGGCAACCCCGTGGGACTGGGCAGAGCCACTACTTGATGCCGTTGAGTACCTGCCCACGGCACAGCGCCAACAGCGCTGGGTTCACCTGATTGAAGAAGCAACAACTGCAGACCCAAGGGACTTCACCAATAACGGCTGGGTAGTGCACGCCTTTCAAGCAGCACTAGCTGCCATCTGCTCCACTCCCGTCCCAGACGGGCCGTGTCATGGAATGCACGTGCAGCTAGTCCTCGAGAAGATTGTGCGAGCCGGTGGAGACACCGACACCGTGGCCGCAATTGCGGGCGCCCTCCTCGGGGCACGTTGGGGAGTAACTGCCTTACCATTCCAATGGCGACGAAAGTTGCACGGACACCGTGTCTATAACGAAGAAGTTCGTCACTGTGCAGACCTAGAGCGCCTAGCTAGGGGTGTGTACATGAGCGGCGACCCCACAAACCCGTGGCCCGATCGAGAGACCTGGCTGCCGTACTACGAACAGACCTTCGGCGACCGCCCGTATCGACTCGAAATTTCTGGAATCGAGTTCGGAAACGTCGGGGCACTAGCTGGTGCAGTAGCTGATGGGGCAGACACAGTGGTGTCGTTGTGCCGCATGGGAACAGATGAGGTTCCCTTAGGCGTAGAGCACCATGTGCTGGGCTTTATCGACTCGAACGAAGCCGATAACCCCAACCTTCCGTTGTTACTCAAGGAACTTGTTGAAGGGCTTGATCAGTACCTGCTCGAAGACCGCAAAGTGTTTGTGCATTGCGTAGCCGCAGCAAACCGAACACCAACCTCTGCAGCCGCTTGGCTGGTCCACCTACAAGAACTACAAGCAAAAGAGGCGCTTGTCGCTGCGGGCAAACAACTCCGCACCTGGCAGTACGGCCCCAAAGCCTTTCAAGCAGCAGCAGTCATGGCACTTGAGGAGTACGAACTGGGCGAAGGAGGCCCATCATGAGCTTGTATGAGCCCAGCCTGATGCAGCATCCGGTCAACACCCCGGCGCTCTGCCCGAACTGTGCGAAGGACAAGATCAGGCCCATCCTGTGGGGTTATCCAACGTTTGAGTTCGCAGAGAATGAAACCGAAATTTACATTGGTGGCTGTTCTCTTGGGACAGGTAGTTACGGCTGTCTGGCCTGCAACTGGCAAGGCCAGCTGAGCGAGGTCACCTCCGACGGAGTGGTACGCAACCTTGCAGATTTTCTGCGGCTGATCGAGGTGAAAAGTATCTCTGCGCTTAACAAGCAACTGGTTCAGCATCTGAACCCGGTAACTGGTTATGTGTTTCAGGCTTGGTGGGACCCACGCACCGGGGATGGGGCCGAGGAAACTACCTGGCATCAGCCTTACTGGAACACAGAGGGTGAGCTGACTGAGGAGGAGTGGGTTAAAACGGCAGGGTTGTCATCGCCCAAACAGCGGGGTAAAGGTTCCGGCAAGTTCATGGAGTACTACGGGATTGAACTCATTGTTGGAAAACGCTGGTGCGATCTTGAGTTCCCCTTCCCCATCCAAGACTTCTGGCCCGCCTTAGGCAGAACGAAGGCCAAGGAACTAGCTCGCATCAAGTCAGAAATGAGCGCCTAGGGGTATTTAGGGCTGGGGACGTGAAGCCGCCATCGTCGAATTACCGCCGCGTGACTTGGCCTCGTAGAGCGCAGAGTCTGCTTCGAGTAGACCTTCTGCAGAGAGTGAGCCCACACGAAGCCCGGCCGATGCGCTGATTGACATACCCTCAGCGTCGAGTGCCGATATGGCAGAGATGAGTCGCTCAGCAATCTCGGAAAGTTCCTCGAGCTCTGCGCTCGGGCATGCGATCAAGAATTCGTCTCCGCCCCAACGGCACACGACGTCGCTCGGTCTAGTTCCGTCTCGTAAGACTTTCGATATTTCCTGTAACAATCGGTCACCTGCTTGGTGGCCGAGGCGGTCGTTCACTGCTTTGAAGTGGTCCAGGTCAATCAAAATAAGGCCAACGCGCGGCAGGGGCACACCGACAACTTCATCAAGGCATGCCCATCGATCAAACCCTCTTCGATTGAGCAACTGGGTCAGGGCGTCCTGTGACGCGGCCAGTGTCTCAAGGTCGAGCGCCGTTCTCGCTTGCGCGAGTCGGTGCTCCACAAGAATGGATCTCTCTAGAATCGCATCGGTGGCTGCGCACAACGCAGCCTCGGCGGGCGACGGATCTGTCAGTCGAGCATGGGCAATTCTCACCCTAAACGAGTCGATGACCTCTGGCGCTAACGCAGACTCAATTTGGTCGATGTAGTACTCGGCCACGTCGGCTGCATCCTTGCGACCGAACCCCCATGCCGCAGCGAACTGACGACCGGGTTCTACAGCTTGAAGTCGAGGGTCGAATGAGACCAAGTCTTCGGCTGTCAGATAGGCGCCCAAATCCGGGGTGAGAAGACTGAGTGCCCAGTGAGCGCACAGGGGGTTCTCTCGATCCAGATGAACCTCGTGCAGGCCGGGGCTTGGTGCGCGATCGCCCGTATAGGCCACCACCACGGTCACGCCTTTTTGCGCCAAGCGAACGTACTGCTCCGAGACGGCCGAAAAGTAGCTGGCATGTTGAACGAGGCAAATCAGTACTGCGCCCGAGGGTGCCTGTGCCGCAACGGCTTCAATGGCAGCCGAGGCGTGACCCAACGAGCGCTTGGGGTGAATTTCCATCCGTGTTCGTAAGGGATTCTGTGTCTCGTTCAGGGCTGGCCTATCTATTCTGATGGCAAACATTCATCATGCAAGAGCGCCGGTACCCTATCTCTCTGGCACTACTTGGGCCAGATTTCATGGGAGTAGATCCTCGATGATTTCACGAATCACCGCTGCTACTTGCGGCAGGAACTGCGCGTACACGCTGGTCTCTCTCCAGAACATGGCGATCTGCCGTTTTGGCACAGGCTGAGAAAACCGCAGGAGTGAAATCGACGGAGAGTTTGGAATAGGTGGCTGAACTGCCAGTTCTGGCAGCAGCGTGACACCTACACCGGCTGCGACCATCTGACGAAGTGTCTCTAAGCTCGTTGCCCGAAAGCCGCTCCGCTCGCTCGCCCCAGAGAGCTGACAAATGGCAAGCGCCTGATCGCGCAGGCAATGGCCTTCTTCTAGCAACAGCAGGTTTTCATTCGCGAGAATTGAAACATCAACGGGTTCGTGAATCTTCCCCAACGCGTGATCAGCGGGAACAGCTAACAGAAACTCTTCTGAGAACAGCAGTTCTTGATGTAGTTGCTCATCGTGAACAGGTAGGGCCAGTACTCCTACGTCGAGCTCTCCTGATCGAAGCTGCTCAAGCACAACCGAGGTCTTTTCCTCGACTAACAGCAGCTCCAATTTTGGGAACTGTGCATGGAGCGGCGGAACAACATGTGACAACAAGTACGGGGCAAGCGTTGGGAACAGCCCAATTCTTAAGCTGCCCGACTCCGGGTCCTCGGCGCGGCGTGCAAGGTCTCGAATGTTGTCGCTTTCAACCAGAATGATTCGCGCTCGCTCAACCACCGCAGCCCCAAGCTCGGTCAGCAGAATCTGACGCGGATTGCGCTCGATGAGTTCTCCGCTCAGCTCGCGTTCCAACTTCTTTATCTGAGTAGACAGGGTGGGCTGGCTCACGAAGCAGGCCTCGGCTGCACGCCCAAAATGTCGTAGGTCTGCAACCGCAACGAGGTACTGCAGATCTCGCAGATTCACTTAGGCCCCAGCCTCGGCAAGCAGTTTGGCCTCGGCGCCGGCATGCTCGTGTGCCTCTGCTGGTGCAGCGTTGCGAATCAGATGGTCAAAGGCGCTGAGCGCAGCAGTCGACCCGGCACCCATGGCAATGATGATCTGCTTGTAGGGCACCGTGGTGCAGTCTCCTGCCGCAAACACTCCTGGAATTGAGGTCTGGCCGCGATCGTTAATGACGATCTCGCCGCGAGGCGACAACTCGATGGTGTCTTTGAGCCATTCCGTATTTGGCAGCAGGCCGATCTGAACGAAGATTCCGTCGAGCTCCAGACTGCTGATATTTCCGCTTTGGCGCTCTTGGTAGTTCAGGCCAGTGACCTTGGAGCCGTCTCCGAGAACCTCGGTGGTCAGCGCACTGACAATGATCTCAACGTTGTCCATGCTGCGAAGCTTTTGCTGAAGCACTTCGTCGGCGCGTAGGTGGTCGTCGAATTCAATCAGCGTGACATGAGCAACAAGGCCAGCTAGGTCGATTGCGGCTTCGGCACCAGAATTGCCTCCGCCGATCACAGCAACTCGCTTGCCCTTGAAGAGCGGCCCGTCGCAGTGGGGGCAGTAGGTGACTCCCTTGTTTCGGTATTCCTGCTCGCCGGGCACGTTCATCGAGCGCCACCTCGCCCCAGTAGAGAGCACCACGGTACGAGACCGCACAGTTGCTCCGCTGTCGAGTTCAACCTCGATCAACCCTCCGGTCTGTTCGCTTGGCGCAGTGAGACGCTTGGCCGTCTGCAGGTTCATTACATCTACTTCGTAGTCATAAACATGTTGCTCGAGTGCGGCCACCAGCTTTGGCCCCTCGGTGCGAGAGACCGAAATGAAGTTCTCGATTCCCATGGTGTCGAGGACTTGGCCGCCAAACCGTTCGGTGACTATTCCGGTTCGGATCCCCTTGCGTGCTGAGTAGATTGCTGCGGCACCACCCGCTGGACCGCCGCCCACAATCAAGACCTCATAGGGTGCTTCGGCAGCAATGCGTTCTGCTGCTCGGTCTGCTGACCCTGTATCAAGTTTGGCGACGATCTGCTCCAATGACATCCGGCCTTGGTCAAAGACCTCTCCATTGAGGAACACACTCGGCACAGCCAAAACCTGTCGCGACTCAACCTCGTCTTGGAACAACGCGCCATCGATCGCTACATGGTGGATGTTCGGATTGACCGTGCTCATCAAGTTGAGCGCTTGGACTACGTCGGGGCAGTTTTGGCAGGTGAGAGAGAAAAAGGTCTCGAAGAAGTACTCGCCCTCAATGTTTCGGATCTGTTCAAGCGTCTCTTCCGAGGCCGTTGAGGGGTGGCCACCGACTTGCAGGATTGCAAGCACTAGCGATGTGAACTCATGGCCGAGTGGAATGCCTGCGAAGCGAACGCTCACATCAGTGCCAACCCGATTAATGGCAAACGAGGGCACGCGCTCATCTGCTTCGGCGCTGGACTGAGTCAGGCTGATGAGCTGCGAGAGTCCTGCGATCTGCGTGAGCAACTCCAACATCTCGGCCGACTTTGAGCTCTGGTCAAGTGTGGCCACGAGTTCTATGGGCAGAGAGATTTTCTTGAAGTGCGTTTCAAGTTGGGTGATGAGCGACTGATCAAGCATGGATATCTTCACTTTGAAACTTTGGGGCTCTGCCGTGTGGGCGTCACCGTGTGCGGGGGAGAGGGGAGAGCGAGAGTCCGGGAGAGGGAGAGAGCCCGGGGGAGTGAAAGAGTGCCTGAGCGGGAGCGGTCCGAAGGCCGCCCCCGCTTGGCGCACTTTCAGAGCAATTAGATCTTGCCGACTAGGTCAAGTCCTGGAGTAAGGGTGGCTTCGCCCTCTTCCCACTTGGCTGGGCAGACCTCATTTGGATGCGCTGCAACATACTGAGCAGCCTTCACCTTGCGAAGCAGTTCAGCGGCGTTACGGCCGATGCCGCCGGCGTTGACCTCGATGAGCTGAATGATGCCTGCTGGGTCAATGACGAAGGTTCCACGGTCGGCAAGGCCAGCCTCTTCAATGAGCACGTCAAAGTTGCGGCAGATCTGTCCGGTTGGGTCGGCAATCATTGGGTACTGAAGCTTGCCAATGGTCTCTGAGGAGTCGTGCCAAGCCTTGTGCGTGAAGTGAGTGTCGGTAGAAACCGAGTAGATCTCTACGCCAAGCTTGACGAACTCTGCATAATTGTCAGCCAAGTCGCCGAGTTCGGTGGGGCAGACAAAGGTGAAGTCGGCTGGGTAGAAGAAAACAACGGCCCATTTGCCTTTGAAATCGGCTTCGGTCAGGTCGACAAATTCGCCATTGTGGTATGCGGTTGCTGCAAATGGGAGCACTTCGGAGTTAATTCGAGGCATGGATTGATTGCTTTCTGTTGATTGGTTTGTGATAGGTAACGTGTATCAGAGTACCTCAGGTCCATTGCTGGAACAGATCGTTTCTGACGATCCCGCCGATAGCTTTTAGTAATCGCCACAGCATCTAGTTTGGAAGGGTGAAGAGATTTCGAGCTATCGCTACTGACCTTGACGGGACGCTGCTGCGATCCGACGGAACTGTGTCGGAACGAACCCAAAGAGCAGTCCGTGATGCAGAGGATGCAGGTCTGCAGTTCATCATCGCGACTGGCCGCCCGCCACGGTGGATTGCGCCAGTGGTGGAACAGCTTGGCGAAAGGGGTCTAGTGATCTGCGCCAATGGTGCAGCGGTCTACGACCCTGCCCAGCACGAACTCATTTCGACCGTCGAGATTGCAGCAGCAGTTGCACTTGAGCTTGTCGATGAGATTCAGCTTACGTTTCCCGAGGCATTGCTCGGAGTCGAGCAAGGATTTGAGTTTGCGATCGATGAGTCGTATGAACAAAAGGGTCAGGACCTTGCCGCAAGCTGGAAGCTTGAAGGTTTGCGAATTGGCCCTATTCGGTCCTTTCTCACGACCGGGGTTCTCAAGCTCATGGTGCGCCTTCCACGTTCGGAGGCATCGGGTGCCTCGGTCACCATGCAAAAAGTGGTGGGGGATCGGGCTCTTGTAACCCATTCCATCGACGAGTCATTTCTTGAACTGTCGCACCCGTCTGTTCATAAAGCTGCTGCAGTAGAGCAGTTGTTATATACCTCAGATGTGGATGCCAGTCAGGTGGCCGCATTCGGCGACATGCCCAATGACTTGGAGCTGATTCGCTGGGCTGGTCTTGGCGTGGCGGTTGCGAATGCACACCAGCACCTCTTGGATGCCGCCGATGAAGTCACTTTCTCAAATGATGCTGATGGGGTAGCGGTTGTGATTGAACGGATCTTGGCCGAGCAGTTCGATCCGAGCCAACACCCCTAGCTATCTGGCTTCTTGGCGAGGGGAGTTCTAGGTTCAACCCATGGCCCAAGAGCGATTTGATGTTGTGGTGGTGGGCGCTGGACTCGCTGGTTTAGCTGCAGCAAAAACTCTTCTGAGCGCCGGCCGATCTGTGATGATTCTTGAGTCATCGGATGACGTGGGTGGCAGAGTGCGAACGGATCTCGTTGACGGGTTCAAGCTTGATCGCGGGTTTCAAGTCCTGCTGACTGCCTACCCGGAACTTGAACGTCAACTCGATCTTCCTGCGCTAAACCTGCGCAACTTCGACCCCGGTGCACTGCTCTGGTTTGGCCAAAAACTGCACAGAGTTGGCGATCCTTTGCGTCAGCCTTCAGCAGCGTTTGCTTCGGCCCTTGCCCCAGTAGGAACTCTGGCAGACAAGCTGCGACTCGCCCGGCTTTTGATCAGACTCCGGCAAGCGGATCCACAAGCGCTGTTGCGCTCAGAAGACATCACCACCATGCAGGCTCTCAAGAACGAAGGCCTCAGCCCCAAGATGATTGATCGCTTTTTTCGCCCCCTCGTAGGAGGCATCCAACTGGATGCAGATCTCACTGCAAGTCGGCGGATGTTCGACGTGGTGCTGCATTGCCTAGCCGTTGGTTCGTCTGCAGTGCCGGCTGCTGGAATGGCTGCGATTCCCCGGCAACTTGCGGCTGGCATTCCCGATGATGCGCTGCGGCTCAACACTGCAGTAGCGCAGGCGCGCTCGGGGCAAGTGACCACTGTTGACGGCCAAGTGATTTTGGCAGACAACGTAGTTATCGCAACCGAAGGCCCCGCTGCAGCAAGGCTGTTGGGGTTAGCTCCCGTTGCCTCTCGGGCAGTTTCTTGTGTCTGGTTTGCCGCAGATGAGCCCCCGTTTACGCAACCGCTGATTGGCCTAGATAGTTGCCAAAGCGGGCCGGCGCTCAACGTTGCGGTCATGACGAATGCGGCCCCCGAGTACTCCTCGGATGGCCGCGCTCTGATTGCGGCGGCCTGCCCAAATCTGGGGGCCCGGGCCTATGAGGGAGCGTATGGGTCTGACCTAGTCCAAGCAGTCAGGGTTCAGATGCAGGAGTGGTTCGGAACCCAAGCTCGGGGCTGGACTCACCTGAAAACCAACGTGATAGCGCATGCGCAACCAGAGAGCGGCCCGCCCTTTGCGCCCAAGCGGCGTGTGAAACTGAGCGATGGCCTCTTTGTATGCGGCGATCACCGAGACACACCCTCAATCCAAGGGGCGTTGTTCTCTGGTCGGCGCGTAGCAGAGATGATTCAAGAGCAAGCAGTTCCGAACTAGTCCTCAGAGAACAGTCCTCAGAGAACCGTCCTCAGAGAACAGACTTTAGGAGAACAGGGCGCCACTAAAGACCTGCCAGGCCAGCAGGCTCTTTGCGATCAAACTCAGAATGATGAATGCATACTCGCCAAACCGGTAGTTCATAAAGCGGCCCCGGTTGCGGTATTGCAACAGCTGGTTAATGGCAAAACAATTGAACAAAATAAACAGTGAGATAAAGATCGCAAACACAAAGCCAGGAACACCCGAGTACTTCTGCTGAGCGCCCACAATGGCCAAGGTGATTGCAATCCACGGGACGATTCCAGCAATGCAACCAAAGATGAACGGCCACCAGTCAACCGAGGTTCGATCTGGGTTGATGCGTTCCATGAGCAGGCCGAACAAGATCATCGCAGCGTTCACGCCAAATATTGCAACGAGTGCATAGATGTCGTTGATGCCGGTCAAAAGGCAGATCAACACGATCATCACTGAAGAACTGATGGAGTACTCAACCCAGCGAGCGGTGTTTCGGCCTTGTGCAAGCTGGCGCTCGTACCAGCCATTTATCTTCGGAGTCGCCATCAGAAGATGGTCTGCTGCAGCAAGAGCCAAGAAAAACGCTATGGCCCATCCAAAGCGAACCTGAAACATCGTAAAGGTCTCGCCAGTGCCTGGGGTTCCCGGCGGACCGTTTTGATAAGTGGCGACAACAGGAATCGAAAAGTCATTTGAAAGGAGCAGGATGGCGATGACCTGCACCAAGAAGATCAACCCAACAACGGTGTTCCCGATACGGAGCTTGCGAACTGAGACTTCATTCCCCCCAGGGTCGCTCCTTGTTGCGGCGGCGCCGGTAGCTGCAGTGGTGCTTGCTTGGGAATTCATGACGTATGTCTAGCCCAGCCAACCCCAGACTCAGCGGCACCATCGCCTGATTCGAGGCCCTCTCTAGGCTTCTGAGTCTGTCTTGGACCGGGACTTCTTGACCCACCCCAGCGCTGCACCCCCGGCAGCTAGAACTGCGGCTCCAATGGCAACTAGTGCAACAATCATGCTGAGCTCTTTCTGTAGTCAGATACTGCGGGTAGTCCTTGGCTATCTGCGCTCTAGAGCTCGAGGCGGCCGTGGCCGATCTATAAGCCCTCAGTTTCTATCACGCGGATAAAATAAGCACAGGCGATGCATATACAGTCTTTGCCATGAACAGAATCGCAGTGAAGCATGGCTGAACCCTTTGTGACCTACGAGGCTGGCGAGCCGTTTCCAGGCAAAATCGGCCGCACTGCAGAAACTTCAACCCCCGCATGGCCGGCGCGTCCGCAGCCGCCCGCAGGAGCGCCCAACATTGTCATGATCGTGTTGGACGACGTTGGCTACGGGCAGCTTTCCGCGTTCGGTGGTCTTTGCGAGACGCCCAATCTGGATCGGCTCGCAGACAACGGTCTGCGCTACTCCAACTTTCAAACCACAGCACTGTGCTCGCCCACGCGCGGGTGCTTGCTGACTGGCCGTAACCATCACAGCTTGGGGCTCGGAGCGATTACCGAGCTCTCGATGGGGTATCCCGGTTTGAACGGCACGATGGGCTTTGAGCACGGGTTCATCTCCGAGGTGCTCGTTGAGCAGGGCTACAACACCTTCGCTGTGGGCAAGTGGCATCTGACTCCCTCGCAGGAAACTACCCCCGCAGGGCCGTTCAACCGCTGGCCCTTGGCTCGTGGGTTCGAGGGTTTTTACGGGTTCCTCGGCGGCGATACTGATCAGTTCCATCCAGACTTGGTTCACGACAACCATTACGTGCCTCAGCCATCTACCCCGGCCGAGGGATATCACCTCAACGTTGACTTGGCTGATCGAGCCATTAATTACCTTGCGGATGCACATTCGAGCGCACCCGACAAACCATTCTTTTTGTGGTTTGCGCCGGGCACCGGGCACGCACCCCATCAGGTAGAAGCGCAATGGATTGAGCCCTACAAAGGTGCATTCGATTCGGGCTGGGATGAGTACCGCAAGACGGTCTTTGAGCGTCAGCGTGAACTCGGACTCTTGGCTCCCGGGACCGAGTTGTCCGAACGCGACCCAGACGTTGCACCGTGGGATTCACTCACCGAAGATGCGAAGCGCATGTACGCCCGGCAGATGGAGGTGTACGCAGGGTTCATCACTCAGACGGACTTCCATATTGGCCGCGTCCTTGACGCCATCGAGGCACTCGGTGAGTCAGAAAACACACTCGTCATAGCGGTCTCAGACAACGGCGCTAGCGCCGAAGGTGGCGAACACGGCACTCGTAACGAGGGCATGTTCTTCAATCTGGCCCCTCAGACGCTCGAAGACAATCTAGAAGTGATCGATGAGTGGGGAAGCGAGAATACGTTCAACCACTACTCATGGGGATGGACTTGGGCCGGCGACACACCGTTTCGCCGCTGGAAGCGAGAGACGTACCGAGGTGGCATCACAGACCCGTGCATCATCTCGTGGCCTGCCGGAATTGCTGCCCGTGGCGAAGTTCGCCAGCAGTACGTGCACGCAATCGACATGGTTCCCACACTGCTTGAAGCAATTGGAATTACTGCACCCGAAACCGTTCGCGGGGTGACACAGTCGCAGGTGCAGGGCGTGAGTTTGCTGCCAACATTTGCTGATGCCGACGCCGAGGATCGTCACCGAACGCAGTACTTCGAGATGTTCGGACACCGCTCGATCTATCACGAGGGGTGGAAAGCTGTCTGCCCGTACCCTGGGCCAAGTTTGGCCGAAGGTGCAGAGCTCGGTCACCCGTTTGGCACCTTCTTGACCGAGGCCATCCTTGACAAGCTCGAGGCCGAGGACTGGGAGTTGTACAACCTCGTGGCCGACCCGTCGGAGTGCCACAACCTTGCGGCAGAGCAACCTGAGCGTTTGGCTGAGTTGCGTTCTTTGTGGTGGGAGGAAGCAGAGAAGTACAACGTGCTTCCAATCGCAACAGGAGATATGAGGCGCCTGACTGCCCGTCGACCCGCAGTTGGCGGGAGCCAAAAAGTGGTCAAGCTCAACCCGGGTGGCGCGCCGCTGCCGTTCACGGGGGCCCCTCGGGTCTACAACCGGGCTCACGCGGTGGTTGCGCAGCTGACCATTCCCGAAGGCGGTGCAGAAGGAGTTCTGATCTCTCACGGCAATCGCCACGGCGGCTACGCAGTTTTTGTGGCCGACGGCCACCTGAGGTACGTGCACAATTATTTGGGCCTGACCCATTTTCGGGTCGCGAGCGAACAGCAGATTCTTCCCGGAGATCATGAGATTCGCATGGAGTTCACGCCCACGGGTGCCGCCAACTTCTTAGAAGGCCACGGAACTCCGGCAGATGTGCGGCTCTTTGTAGACGGCGATCTCGTTGGATCCGCCTCGCTGCCCTACACCGTTCCAAATCTCTTCTCTACCACGGGTGTGAGTTGCGGGTACGCGGCGTTCGACACCATCGATCCGTCCGCCTATGAGCCACCGTTTGCTTTTACCGGCACACTTCGCAGCTTGGAAGTTGATCTGTCGGGCGAAGCGGTGAGCAACCCTGCCGCCGAGGTGGCTGCGTTACTTGCCGAGCAATAACGCATCCTCTAGGGGCGTTTCCGCGTCGATCTTGTGAACTGCTAGCGAGTTACGCAGAGTCTCGAGGTAGGCGGCCAGTTCGATTCTGACCGGCCTGATTCCGGCCGACCGGGTCTCGCCCGCCCTGATTCTGCCCGCCGTTGGCTCGGCCGCCCTGGTTTTGGCTGCCCTGATTTTGGGACTGCGCAGGTTGCCTCTGCGCTGCTGTGCGGCTCGGCGGCTGCTGTCCTGCTGGTTGTTGCACCTGAGGTTGCTGTGCGGGCTGGGAAGCAGGCTGGTTGGGTGCGGTTGGCGTTGCTGCCTGCTGTGGTGTGGCCAGCAACTGCAACGCCTCGATGGAAGGCTGAAAGTAGTAGTCGCCACCCGTGGTGGTCACGAAACCCTGCAGCGTTACTTGGTGTGCTGCGGAGCCTGGTAGTTGGAAGGCACCCGAGGCACTCTGGGAAATGATCGGGTCTTCACCTGATCCTCGGGTGGGAAAGTTCGGGTCGTTCGCCCAACGGTTCTGAATGAACTCAAACTGCCGCTCAATAGAGGACTGATAACACAAGAACAGCAGGCCGCGATCGTTGGGAAAGGCAACATCGGCAGAGTTCGCTCCACTCGTTGAACCAGCAAGGTAGGAAGCCCCATAGGGAATCCCGCGCCGCAAAATGCGATGAGTCTGGCTAGCTGCCTCGCCACCCGTTGGGGTTTGGTCGTCGCGTGGGTAGCTCTTGCGAATGTGTGAAGATCGTGGGCACACGTTGCCGTTCGGATCGCCTCCGAACTCGAAGTTATTAATCTTGGTCTCCTGTAGAAGCGTGGCATCTCGAAGAGAGGGGTCAGCTATCTGGGTATCGAGTCCTGCTGCTTGGTCGTCTGTGTGCTCTAGCGGGCAGCCCGATTTGTAGCGACCAACAAGCTTGGCGCCAAGAAGGTCAGTAGTCATTCCCGCTGCTGTGGCGGTGCTGCTCACATAGTTGTGAAACCCAGGGACATCTTGCTGAAGCCGTCGAAAAACTAGGTAGCTTCCATCAGTTGTCCAAGCAGGACCAGACAGAGCTAGCGGTCCAGGCTGCAGGTTGATCCCATCTCCTGTTGGAATCTGAGTTGGGTACCCGAGTACAAACTCGCCGGGCCAGAGAAGGTCTTGGCCGGGGACTCCTTGATTTGGATTCTGGGGATTATTGGGTGTGGTCACGCCCCTGATCCCTGGTTGTGACACACCGTCTTTGAACCCAAAATGCTCATGACCCGGCTCGTCCTCACGGGCCGATCCCGCCTGATCGAACGTTACGTTCCCGCCCGCTTCCTCGATCTGCGCTGTTGCGAGTCGGGCTGCGTCGTCAAGCTCGCTCACGTGGTCAGCGGCAAGAATCACCACAGCGTGATCGGTGCTGCTGGTGATCCAATGGGTGGGGGCAGAGGCACCGGAATCGCCGATCAAACCTGAGCGAGCGCGCATGCCTTGGCGGAACGAGTCGGGAAATGCTCGCAAGTCAGACTGAGACACTCCGAGTGCGAGCAACCCCGAATGTGTGAGTGCCAGATTGAGCCAGGTGGCAGCGGGTAGGGATCCACCAGCGTTCGCCGCTGCTTTGTATTTGGCATTAAAGGCAAGAACTTCTTCAGAGCTTGCAACCTGCTCCTGCAGGGTGGCGAGCAGTCGCCGAGCAGCAGCGCCGGCAGGAAATGTAAAAAACAGCATCCGCTGGTGGTCTTTGTTGAACCCGCCAAGGATGTTTCCCTGAATATTTGCCAGATTCAGATCGGGAGTCGGCCCAGTGGTTCCAGGCGTCGTGGTCGATGGAGGATTTTGTGGCGGCGGAGTCCCCGGAGCGCATGCCGCTGCTGACACGAGCACTCCAGCGCTCAGGCCAGTGCCTCTCACAAAGTCCCTTCGGGACCAAGTCGAAGGTCTCGAAGGCTGTGGCTGTGTCTGTGCTTGTGCCTGTGACTCATCTGAGGGCCTGCTGTTTGTGGGCTTCATCGCTACCGGCTCCAACCTGTTCTGGGGCTGTGCTGGCACAGCTCGTTGTTGTTTGCCACTTTGGCTGCGGTAGTTAAAAGGCGGGTAAGAACAGGTTCAGGATTGGGTGAGGGAAGGATCGCAGCGAGAAACTTCGGCAAAAGCCTCACGGGCATGCCGGGGCTGCCGATGGGAGACCTGCAAGAACTACTGGCGCGAGGGCAACGTCCTCGCGGACTACTGAACAGCACTAGGGGAGACCAGGATGAACACGATCGGAAATTTGGTAACGGCAACGCTCAACCGGTCAACGCAGATTGGCCAGCAGATCAGCCAGCAGGTTCGGGCGGGCTGGCTCCTCGCGACTACCGAGGGTGACGTCAAGCTCTAATTGAGCGTCCGATTTTTTTGGTTCAGCTGATGGGCTCAAGCAGCACGAGCGGGATCTCTCGATCAGTCTTGGACTGGTATCCCGCATAGTTCTTGTGGTCTGAGGTGACGAGCGGCCACAAACGGGCCCGCTCCTGTGAACTAGCAACCCGTGCGTTCATCTGCACCTTGGGTTCGCCTTTCAGCACAACCCCCACCTGTGGGTTCTGCACCAAGTTGAGGTACCAAGCAGGATGCCGGTCATCGCCGCCTCGTGAGGCAACGATCACGAGCGTGCTTCCCTCTTGCAAGGGAGATGTCAGCAGAACAACACGCTCTTGGCCGCTCTTGCGACCAATTGTGGTGAGTTCAATGACCGGCATGGACTGAGCACTCCACCCAATCTTGCCGCCGCTGATGGTGAGCAACACACGGTGAGCGGAGTTCATTGCTTTCATAAGAGCATCGCTAGGCATCTTCGGACTGTACCTGCGAATCCCACGGGCGTGTACCAGCGTGACCCGCACTGGCGTGACCTGCACCGGCCTAACCGGCTACCTTCTGTGCGGGGGTACTGCGATGTCTGCAACTAGATCACCCATATTTTCTCAGGGTCGGGCAGTGCTTGCTGCCGCTGTTGGCTGTGCGCTGACGCTGCTCGGCGTTTCCTGTGCCACGTCGTCGCCGCCGCCCGTAGCAGCTGACCTTGCTGGCTCCGATGGCCCCTGTTCCATGTTGCCCCGCCGAGCCGTTGCGAACCCTGCAGAGTGGCAGCTGCCGGTACATATCTTTGAGCCTTCGGGGTCCGGCCGGCCGTTCACCGGCGGCAGTTGCAACGATGCATCTCGACCCGTCATCTTTTTTGCACATGGCTATACCGCTAGCTTCACAGAGGGCTACACCGCGTTGATGAAGCATCTCGTGAGCAACGGATTTATTGTGATCTACCCGGGCTTCCAGATCGCATTTGATCCACCGCAGCAGTACAAGGCAGTGAACGCGGGGTTCGTTGCAGGGGCCGCAGCAACTCCTAGGGCCGACACCGATCGGGCAGGATTTGTTGGCCACAGCTGGGGTGGTGGCATGACCCCGCGAATGATGCAGCTCGGCGAGCAACGGGGCTGGGGCAGCACCGCGATGTGGTCGGTCTTATTCGCTCCTAGCTTTCCCTACGAGGTTGGAACTGCAGCGATTGATCTACCCACTCACGCACGGATGCTGGCAGTCACCTTTGACGAGGACTACCTAGTCGACATGCGAATCGCCAATGATCTTGTGGAATCAGTAACGCTTCCCGCTGGCCGAGCTACTCATCTTTTGGTGAGGTCCGATCGCAAAGCTCGTCCTTGGCTCCTTGCGGATCACACAGTGCCAGTCACACTTGGAATCTCAACCGACACAGGTCTTGATGTTGATCATTTTGATCGGTGGGCTGTCTGGCGCCCGATCGATGCAATAGCGGGTTGTGAGCTCTCTGGGGTCTGGTGCGAAACAGACTTTGAAGATATGGGAACGCAACCTGATGGGCATGTGGTGCGGCGCGCACAGGTAGTGGTGGGGGCAGTTGACGTCGGCCCACCAGCGCTCGTGGAATGCACCGGACTGGTAAGATTGCTCACCCAAAGGCGCTGCGACTGATGCCGATTCGCTAGAGCCGCAAAGTAAACTGAGTCCACCATGGTTGCTACTGACTCCTCTGACCAGAGCGAGGAGAACCGCGGTCAGAGCAAAGATCAAAACGGCGCAGAGCCAGCAACCGCAGGTGGGCGAAGAGAAAATGCCGGGGTGCCAAAGGCGCGGGTCACTCCTAGCTATCGGGCCCATGTTGTTGCCGATCAGCTAGTTCGCGCAGCGTTTGGCAGGCTGCGCAACCCGCCAGATGCCGAGCAAATGCGTCGCATTGCAACAGAGACTCAGCGGGCTGCTGCGGTATTTAAATCCAAAGGCTGGATTGATGACCCTCGCTCGTACCACCCGCAGCCGCCACCCTTACTCGACCCAATTATTCGGCCAAGCCGTGCTGCAGGCATGCGTGTTGAGCGAGTGAAGTTTCCGAGTGGGTTTAAGCCGCCGGCCGGGGTGCCAGGCCGCCAGCGCTGGATGCAGTACCAAGAAAACTCCTTGGGCCGTGCCACCGTCATGCGCCACAAGTCGGGCAATCGCCCGTGGGTGATGTGTATTCATGGCACGGGCCAAGGTGCAGACACCGACCTGCGATCGTTCAGAGTGAGGCATCTGTACGCCGAGCTTGGCTGCAATGTGGTGGTTGCAATTCTTCCCTTGCATGGCCCCCGGCAGGCGCCAAAAGGCACTGAGGCGCGGTTCCCCACACTTGATGTGCTCGACAATGTCAACGGGATTGCTCAAGCAGCTTGGGATGTTCGGCGTTTGTTGTCTTGGGTTCGCACCCAAGAGCCAACCGGCATTGGAGTCCTGGGAGTCTCGCTCGGGGGGTATATCGCAGCGCTCGTGGCTGGCCTAGAAGTAGAGCCGTTGCAATGCGTACTTCCGATAATTCCGGCCACTGACTTTCCGGGGTTATTTATTCAGCAGTCTCCCCCTGCTCTTCGTGAGCAGATGGAGCCGTTCTTCGAGGACTCCCAACTGCTGCATTCGGTGGTCTCGCCACTCAGCTTCACCCCAAGTACAGCAGTTGCAGCCCGAGCAATTGTTGGTGGTCTTGCAGACAGACTTATTGACCCAGTCGACCAAGTAGCCCCGCTTTGGGAGCATTGGGAACGACCAGAAATTCTTTGGTATCCCGGCGGGCATCTGGGTCACGTGATCCGCAGTGACCTCTACTCATTTATCGACCGCAGGCTCAAGTTGGCTGGCTTGACCAGAGTCTAAGATTTTTCATCTGCTCTGCCTGGTCGTCACAGGTCGCAGCTCGGAGCTCGCGGGTCACGGGTCAAGCTTCAGGCATGAGTCGTTAGCGAGCCAGCCGCAGAGCGATCTGCTCTCTGATGACGTCGGCATCCCTAGAGTCTCCTGATCGGTCCAGCACGTCTGCAACCGCGTAGCCAATCTCATCTGCAAAGTCGAGCCGCGCCCATGCATCGGTGCACGCTTGGAGGAGCCTAGGGTTCTGGGTGCCCTCGTGATCAAGATGCCGTTTGGCGATCCGCGTGAGTTGTGAGCGAAGTTCCCACCGGGCATCTTCAAAAGCAGCGTCGTAGGCAAACTGAGCCGCACACAGGTCGGACTCGTATCTCGTGATCATTAAGATTGCCTCATCAGTAGGTGCGTCAGTGCCTTGTCGAAGGGCCCACAGATCTGACTCCAGGCGATCCTTGTCAAGTAGGAGCACGCCCTCGGTGGCCGACACGAGACTGCTGCCCGATCCGCTGAGAGCTCGTCTCAGCCTCAGGATGACTTGATGCAATCGGTTACGCGCAACTTCGGTTTCAACCTCTGGCCACAAGTCGTCAAGTACTGCATCCATGGTCAGCGAGCCGTTGGATACAACTAGCAAGGCCAAAAGGCGAGCAGCGTGTCCGGTCGGCGCGGGGAGTGACTCAGCGCCTCGTTGCAGTTTGAGCACAGGGCACAGCAAGCTGACCGATAGGTTGGCAGAATCGACGGCGGGCTGTTTGTTGCCCTCTAGGCGTGGCAGCCAAAGCGGATCTAGCTGATCGCGACTCGTTTCGAGTAGTCGCTTCGCTGACTCTCCGCCGTCATGGGGTAGCAAATCCCAAGCAACGCTGGCGTCGAACTCCAATAGCCCCGCTGGCTGGCATTGAAACCATGTGAGTTGAGCTGCGTCAGGCGGCAGTGTGACTGCTGCGATCATGGATCTGAGTCGGAACTTGCTCGCCGCCAAATAGTCGGAGCTATAGCTGGACTGAAGGTGGCCGCTAGCTAGCGCCCCCGCACGATCTAGCCAGGCCGAGGCACGGTCGCAGTCGCGAAAGTCCATCATCCGATTTGAGATACGCGCTGCAAAACCAGGGAGCGCTCGCCGCAGGCGCGGGGCTGTTGCCATGAGCTTCCATGCCGACTCAAGGTCTTGATCGTTGTCCTGTGAGGGGCCAGATTTAATCAAAGCAGTCGTTGCGCGCACCAGGGCGATGCTAGGAAGCACTGCTGTGTTGCCGGTCTTTTCGGCCCACTCGGTAGCTCCTTCCACAAGGCCCTCGGCGGTCTCAGGGTTTTGAAGGCGGCCTAAAATATCTGCAAGCTCAATCTGTAGCGTTGCCACATCTGGATGCCCCATCGCTGCAAGCGAAACAATGCCAGCCTCGAGCGGAGCGACTGCGGTGCTGGCTTGGTCAAGTCCCATGCCCACGCGCTCATAGGCAGATTGAGCTCGTAACGCTGCGGTGTCGGCACCGGCCCGCTCAGCAATCTTGAACGAGAGTTCTTGTAGGCGACGACCATCTCGGACCGTCTCTGGTTCACCCGAGAAGAGTTCTGCCACGGCAAGCCCAAACAGAACCTGTCCAAGACCGCGTTGGGCAGGCTGACTGAGCCCGCCACACAGGCCAATCGGATCTGCCGAGTGGTCAACCGGGCCAACTAGAGACAGTGCGTTCAGGGCAACATGTAAAAGTGATGGGTCTCCGCGTCGGCGGTAGAACTCTGTTTGTAAACCAGCTAGCGCAAGCGAGTCGTCGGTGGTGATGCCGACGGTGTTGGCGAGCACCGTCAGGCTGCTCTCTTCCACATGTGGCATCCCAACAGAGACCTGTTCGATTTGGTCTAGCCAAAACCCGGATGACAGATCCAAGATGCTGATGGCCGTCCTGCGGTCCCTGACTGGTATCTGCGAGACGAGCATGCGGAGAAACCGATAACGACCCTGGTCAAGAAGTCTGGAGCCAACAATTTCTAGGCGATCCTGCAAGAGTTCTCGATTGCCAGGAACTCGTGAGAGCAGAATGAGCGAAGAGTCTGTAGCTCCAAGACGGTCGAACCTGTCTGCCCACTGAGCGATTGACTCCCGATCGGATGCTTGAACCAGAAGTTCCGATCGGAGGAACTCGCGAACCCGCCATCGCTCGGGGTCTGTATCGATCAGTTCCGGGTGGCGTCGGGTGAAGCGAACAAGCTCACGTCCCGTCGGAGCTTCATCCAGCAGTGTGGGACTAATTGAGCTCAGCAGGGCGAGGGTTTGCAGGTCTGCCTGTGCATCGGCGCTCAGTTCGTTGAGCGACTCTGCAACTAGGTCTGACTCGGCAAACGAGCCATCTTGAGCGAGAAAGGCCGCAGCTAGTGGCCAGCCAGCTGATTCTTGAAAAATCTCACTACCGGTCAGGGTTGATGTGTGCATCGCTGCAAGCTCTGCGCACTCCGACTCGGTCATGAGTAGCTCTTCCGCAGCGCAGATTGAAACATCCCCAGCTAGGTTCCGAGCAGTGATGTCCTTGCCCGGCTCATCCCTAGAGGTGCCGATGATGCAAAGCCCATCTGGTGCCGCGTCGAGCAGCCCCTGCAGCACTTGTTGTTCAGGGTCGTTCAGCAGGTGAAGGTCATCGATCATGAGAATCGCCTGACCAGCGAGCTCTTGAACGCAGTACATCAGCCGCGCGGAACTGCTGCTGTCGATCACAGGCTGTTGCTGGCCAAGGTGCGGAAAGGTCTTGGTGAGCGCTCCCAGAATCTTGCCAGCGCCGTTGTCGGCTGCATCTTCATCGGTGAGCCTGCAATAGCTCAGTGTGTCACTGGGTTGACTCGCTTGTGCTGCGAGCTGCGCTGCGAGCCGCGCTGAAAGCTGTGCTGCGGCTACGGACTTTCCGAATCCCGAAGGTGCGCTAAAGAAAAAGCACCGGATGCCGGTGGGGAGTGACGTAAGTCGGGGCCGATCGATGAGCAGCTGGTTTGGCGAAAGCGAAGGTGCCATGAGCGACCAACAATAGAGTGAAAAATATTTATGCCAAGACATTTTCCTGTGCAACAGACGGCGATCTCGGACGGTACCTTGTACGACTCGGCAGATGTCTTTGCGGCTCTCACTCAGTAGGGTTGTGGGAGTGACCGAGGCCTCAAGTCAATCTAGAGATGCTGCTGTTTCTAGAGATGCTGCTCTTTCGAGAGACACTGCGGATTCAGCCGGACCCCTTGGATCGCAGCCAGCTCAGGCTGGACTCATTCTGCTCACGGTGATCTTGGGCGCGATCGTGGCCAACATCAATACGTCAATTTCGAATGTGGCGTTGCCCTCAATTGGCAGAGCCCTGCAGGCCAGTGACACGCAACTCACTGCGATTACTGACGCCTATCAGTTTGGAATCGCTGCAACCGTTCTGTACCTAGGAGCGATCGGTGGCCGCTACGGTCGCCGCAAGCTCTTTGTGATGGGTGCGTTCTTGTGCGTGCCACTGTCGTTTCTATCGGCTTTCTCGACCTCGGCAAATATGTTGATCGCAGCTCAAGTTGGAGTGGGGATCTCGGGGGCGATGCTCTTTCCAACGACGCTCGCACTCATCGCATCTCTGTGGACTGGGGCAAGGATGACTCGCGCCATTGCGCTCTGGGCCGGAGTGGGCTTGGCAGCATCGGTGCTCGGCCCGATTGTGGGCGGCTGGCTCTTGGGGCGAGTGTGGTGGGGCTCGGTCTTTCTCATCACGGTGCCATTCGCCGCAGTTGTTTTTGTGCTGGGCCTAGTTATTTTGCCCCGTCACGCCGCAGAGACAAAGGACCCCGTTGATCACCGAGGAGGCAGCCTGTCGGTGGTGATGATTGGATCATTTGTCATTGCACTGGTCTTGCTTCCCCAGGGCTTGACTCCGGTGGTAGCTGTGCTCTTTTTGGTTTCGGTCGGCTCGGGCGTGATTTTTTGGATTCAGGAACACCGGTCAAGCAATCCGCTGTTTGATTTCTCTGCAGCCTCAATCCCAACCTTCTGGGTGGCCTTTGTGGCTGGACTCATCTCATTTGGCGCTTTGGTCGGGGCAATGTTCATCGGGCAGCAATTCACCCAGAATGTGCTTGGTCAGACGCCTTTGTTCTCGGTGCTTCTGACCTTAGGACTTGCTGCCGGGCTGTTGCCCTCTTCGGTGCTAGCGGGGCGGCTCATCGAGAGCAGGGGGACCCGTCTGACTTTTGCGCTCGGGTTACTCACTATTGCTGTGGGCTTTGTAGTGATGCTGTTCGTTTGGCGGACCGGAACATCGTTGATCTGGGTGGTGGTTGTTTACGTCTTAGTCGGTATCGGTATCGGCGGGGCATCGACTGCAGCCTCTCGATCACTGAGCGCATCGCTGAGGGCAACGAAGGCGGGCATGAGTTCCGCCTCCCTTGACCTGACCAAAGATCTAGGAGGAGCGGTGTTCCAAGCACTGCTCGGAAGCCTGCTGGCCATTACCTATAGCAAGTACTTCAGCGCAGCCTTCGCGGCGCTTCCCGCTACAGAGGCACAGGCCCTCGGGAATCGGGCTGCGCTACTGATCGGCTCCTCATATGAGGGTGCCGAGTCTGTGGCTAAAACCATGCCCTCTGCTGATGCCACTCAACTTATTGAAGCTGCAAACGCGGCGTTCACCCAAGGGAAGTCAGCTGCGATTACCTGCGCGCTGTTCTCGGTGCTGGTCGGCTTGATTCTCGTCTGGTGGAAGTATCCGAATATTGACGAGGAACGGCGCTTGATTGCAGGGGTTCAAGCTCAGAATCTTGAGCTTGTTGACTCAACCGACGTTGATTCCTGACCACCAGCCGTCATACGCGGCTGCCGGGCCATGCCAGAGAACATCGTCACGGCCATCTCGGTTCATGTCGCCGGTTGCCGTTTGATACGAGCCGTTGACCGCCACATCAGTCGCCCTATTGAATCCGCTACTCGAGCCTCGCCACATCAGGTCGTTGGCGGTGCCGATTCCGTAGCCAAGCAGGTCACTCTTGTTGTCGCCGTCGTAGTCACCAGACAAAAGGCGGTACACACCATTGAGTTGCAGCGGAGAGGGACCGACTACTGCAGTGAGTACTGCAGCGCCGGCAAACGCTGGGACGGTTCCACGCCAGATGTACTCGGTTCCGCTGCCGGGTGCGTACCAGAAAATGTCATCCGTGCTGTTGCCGTCGAAGTCGCCTACGGCTGGCTGATAGCTGCCGTTGACTTGGGTGACCGGAACGGGGGAGTAGCCGCCATTGGTAAGGCCCAGCCAGAGGAAGTCGCCTGCTGGGCCGGGTGCGTACCAGAAAATGTCGTCCGTGCCGTTTCCGTCGAAGTCGCCAGAGAGTGGGGCGTAGGTGCCATTGACGGACGGAGCGGTTTCGTTACTGAATACTCCTCGGTCGGCACGATAGAGCCCCTCGGGCGCTCCGCCAGGTGCGTACCAAAAAATGTCGTCATCTGCGTCACCATCGAAGTTGCCAACAACGGGAAGATAGCTCCCTGAGACTTGTCGGGAGGCTGCGCCCGGGACCAAGCCCGATCTTGAGTCAGTCCAGAGGTATTCCACTGCTGCACCCGGTGCGTACCAGTAGCAGTCGGCATAGCCGTTGCCGTTGAAGTCTCCTGCGAGGGGAAGGTAAGAGCCCGAGACCTGCGGCTGTAGCGCCGCCGGGGTGAACGGGGCCGCTCGGAGTGGGACTCCTTGAGATTGCAACCATGTGCTCTGTGCTGCAAGGCGCGTATAGGCAGTGGGCGAACCTCCGCATCCAGGCCCAAATGAAACGACTCCCGCCAGCAGCGGACCCTGCGCCCCAGCCGCTACCAACGGGCCACCGCTATCTCCGTAGCAGGCGTCAGGCGCGTCACCGTAGCCAGAAACAGATCCAGCGCAAATCATCAAAGCGGCGTTGAAACCAGAAATTTCGTTTGCACAAAGAGCCGGACTTTGCATGGGGAGATCTGTTCTTCTCAGGGTCTCGGGGTACTCACCACAGTCTCCGTAGATGGCGGGGAACACTTGGGTGCAGCCCCATCCAGCGAGCTTCGCAACTCGCCCAGGAGACGTGGTGTTTTCAGCTGCCGAAGTGATTGTCTCAATAACCGGGACGGGTGAGTTCGGGGCCGTTACCGTCAGTACTGCTACGTCGTTCCCTAAAGAGGAGTCGTTGTACAAGGGGTGCACGGCCACTTGCGTGACCCGAACAAGAGTGCCACCGGCTAGCAGATCATTAGTTCCGTAGAGGGCACCTAAAACCGAGGGGTCGGTAACGAATCCATTGCTCACCACACAATGCGCTGCAGTGATGATTTTGGTTTGGCTGACCCGTGACCCGCCGCAAAACTGGCCCTCGTAGGGATTAGGAGCATTGAGGTTGATGAGCCCCACGAGGAAGGGGAATTCGCTGATTGACCCAAAGCCCCCGTTCACAATCTTCGGGCTGAGCTCGGTAGGAAAACTTGCTACCGAATCGTTCAGAGGCAGATTCGGTGAGTTCGTTGGAGACTCAAGGTTTGCAGTCGGTGCGCATGCTCCAAGAATCCCTCCAAGGAAGCCGAGCACTCCAAAGACAACCAAAGATTTGTAGCCGAATGCTCGCATTTTCAACGCCCTCCCAAGCTGGTTTATTGACAGTAGCGTCAATCTCGAAGGAGTGAAATCTATAATTCACTTTGGATTACTCAAGGCGTTTCTATAAAGCGTCGAAACCCTTTGAGTGTCAAGAGTCGAAGTAGATGAAGCTTTAGAAGCCACACCAACTCGTCGCGGTGCTCTGCTCGGGGGGCTAGCAGCCGGTGCAGCAGTACTTGTCAGCGCTTGTGCCCCGTCAGCGCCAGCCGAGGCCGGTGCCGAGAGTACCCGCCCGGCAAGAGTGCGAACTGGGCCAACCACTGCCGCTCCAACGACTGCCGTTCCAACGACTGCTGCTCCAACCACTGCCGTTCCGCCTGCCTTAGGTGCGGCGCTTCCCGCTTGGCCTAAAACTTGGGCAACGCCTGCAGTGTGGCACGTTGCAAAACGGCTGACGTTTGGCCCCACTCCTAGCGTCGTTGCGCAGATTTCCAGTCTCGGTACCACTGCGTGGATTGACAAACAGCTGAACTACACATCGATTCCTGATCCCTCAGTAGCAGCAGCAACAGCGTTTTACGAGTGGTCTCGAGGCACTGCAGCAGAGATCAACGCTCGTGGCCAAGAGTGGCGAGTGGTGGTCGATCTACCGCTCTCCACAGCTTTACGGGCCGTGGTGTCTGAGCGGCAACTCTTTGAACGCACGGTTGGGTTTTGGTGGGATCACCTGAACGTGGACGTCAATAGCAACGCCGCTCAAAACTACTGCCCGAGCTACGACACCGACGTGATTCGAGCCAATGCACTTGGCAAGTTCTCGGACTTGCTGATGGCATCCGCAAAGTCTGGTGCGATGTTGAGCTACTTAGATCAGGCGAGTAGCCGTGCCGACGGCGGTCGCGTCCCGAACGAGAACTACGCACGAGAACTCATGGAGCTTCACACCGTTGGTGTTGACGGCGGTTACAGCGAAGCCGACGTCGTTGCTGTGTCCTATCTGTTCTCCGGATGGACCTTGACCAACACTTGGAACGGAACCTTTACGTTTCAACCGGCGCGTCACGCCCTTGGGCCGTTCGCCCAGCCATCTACAAGCGTGCTCGGATGGACTCGCGGGCAGCTCACGGGGATTGCAGCCGGTGAATCCTTCATTCGACACCTTGCTCGCCACCGGGTGACTGCTCAGCGAATTGCCCACAAGCTCTGTATTCGCTTCATCGGTGAACACATCGGCCGAGATGACTCCGTTGTTCTGAACGCTCGGGATGTCTACTTGGCGAATGACACAGCGATCGCCCCTACCCTTCGTTCGGTTCTGACCTCGGCTGAGTTTGCGGACTCAGCCGATAAGAGGATTCGCCGTCCGCTTGAACTGCTCGCTGCGGGGATTCGCGCCACCTCAGATGCGCCCTTTAACGCCAGCACCGCCGAAGACACCAAATGGAACTTCCATGGAATTCTCACCGCGCTCAATGCAATGCCACATCACTGGCCCACCCCTGACGGCTACCCAGATAAAGATGCCGCCTGGGTGAGCGTTGGCTCCATGATTAGCCGCTGGAACCTTGCAACATTTATGGGTAACGGAAACATCCCAGGCTTTGTCCGAGACTGGTCCACGATTCCCGACTGGGCGGCCGGATCACCGACTAGTTCAACTGTTGGCGGGTGGCTTGACGCCGCAGCACAGCGACTCGGTATCCCGCTCGACGCAGCTAGTAAGGCTCGAATGCTCAGCTCAGTTGGAAGGGTTGCGTCTACGCCCATCACAGCGAACGGCAACCGCTGGGTCGCACCCAAATTGCTCGGCCAACTCATGCAACAACCACAGTTCCAAACAGCCTGAACCAAACCACCATGAACCAAACCACCATGAACCCAACCACCATGAACCAACAGATGCTTCCCCCAACCGATCTCGCCCCAACCAAACCCGTCACCGCCGAACTCGCCCCAACGGGACTCACCCGGCGCAGGTTCCTTCGAAACTCCGGAATCGCCGTAGCCGCTGCCGGGTCTGCCTCGTTGCTGCACACACAACTAGCAAGTGCGCAGGGTGGTGCGACTGCTGCCGCTGCGGGCACGGGCAATACGTTGTTAGTCATTTTTTGTCGTGGAGGAATGGACGGGCTCTCGCTCGTTGCCCCTGTGGCCACCCCTGAGTACTACTCGCTACGGCCATCAATCGCAGTTCCCCAGCAGGCAGCTTTGGCGCTCGGGGGAACGCATGCAGATTCACGCTTTGCCCTTCACCCTGCAGCAGTTCGGCTGTCTGGCATGTACAACCAAGGCAGTGTGGCCATTGTGAACTCGGCCGGGGTGATGACCTCATCACGCTCGCACTTTGATGCGCAATCGTTTCTTGAAGGTGGTGCAGGCAACACCAATATGTCGCCAACGGGTTGGGCTGGCCGCTGGATGAGTTCCACAGTGGGGGCATCAGATCACCCGCTTCGTTGCGTGGCCATCGGCGGTGGGTTGCCCGCCTCCCTGCGGGGTGGATCGGCTGTGGCCGCATCGGGTTTTGGGTCGCTGTCGTTGCTGCCGTGGGGGCCATCAGTCGAGACAGTCACCACGAGCACCACTGACCTGTACAACCGGGCTGGAGTCCACCCGGCGCTCACTCCTTGGGCCGCACCGACGCTTGGAACCATTGCGCAAGTCTCGTCCCTGACGAGCACCGACCGGCCAGCCTCGTTCCCAGACACCGAGATCTCACGCAACCTGTGGCCAATAGCTCGTTTGTTGCAGGCCGGGTTTCCCATAGAGATCGCGCATGCAGAAATGCACGATTGGGATACACACGATGCAATGGGCTCGGCCACTGCGACCACGGCTCGGATGTACACCCAAGTGAGTGAACTAGACACGGCCATTGGCGCTTTCTTCGACTACCTCGGAGCAGCAGCGTCCAAGGTGACCATTGCAGTGGTGAGCGAGTTCGGCCGGCGGGCATATGAGAACTCATCTGGCGGATGCGACCACGGTCGGGCCTTTCCGATGATGGTGATCGGCGGGGGAGTGGCCGGCGGTACCTACGGAGACTTCCAAGGCCTGAGCTCTGCCGGCCTCGATCAGGGTGATGTTCGTGTCACCACCGACTACCGCACGGTGCTCTCTGAACTGTTGTCCCGCCGCCTTGGCGCGAGTAGCTCAGTACTCAACACGACCTTCCCGCAGTTTTCAGCAACGAATTCCTGGCTAGGTGTCGCTGCGGCGTAGGCCGGGATCGAAGGGCAGCGAATCGAACCAGCGTACGAAGTTGCCGGCTGAGAATGTTCCGTTGTTGGAGTCCACAGAAAAATGTGGGCACCGAGACGCGAGTTCCTCGAGCACGACGCGCCCCATCAGGCGGGCTGCCGCTGCGCCAAGGCAATAATGAGCGCCGTGGCCAAAGGTCAGAATCTGCCCGGGGTGGCGTGTGACATCAAGCTCGCCAGCCGTTGGTCCGAAATGCAGTGGATCGCGATTTGCCGAGGCATACAGAAGCATGACTTTGGTGTTTGGCGGAATCACCTTGCCGTGCAGTTCGACCGCACGGGTGGTGGTACGAGCAAGGCCCTGCACCGGGCTGCTGAGACGGAGAAGCTCGGTGACTGCATTCGGAATCAACTCTGGCTGATCTACTAACAGGCGCCACTGATCGGGGTGCTGAGACAGCAGGTCAAGGCCGGTGCCGAGCATCCCCGTAGATGTGTCATTCCCGCCAGTCATCATGGTGAAGGCAAAACCAAGGATGCGCATAGGGTCTACTGCCGCGCCATCTCCTGCTTGAACAAGCTCAGAGATCACATCGTCTCCGGGGTTTAGTCGACGATCCTCAACGAGCGCACTGAAGTACTCAATGACCTGAGACACGGTGTCTATTGCATCCAAAATGTTGCCCGTAGCGCTAGCACCCACAATCTGTTCGACCCAGCTATCGAAGCGGCTGCGGTCTTCAACAGGCACTCCCAAATAGTGTCCGACCACCATCGTGGGAAGCGGTTTGAGTAGTTCACTCACGATGTCGACTCGGCCGCTCACGCAGGATGCTTCAATGCGTGAGATCACAAACTCGCGTACCTCTGGCTCAATGCTGCTGACTTGCCTTGGCGTAAAGCCGCGGGCCACAAGGCGTCGAAACTCGGTGTGATCGGGTGGATCCAAGAACACCATCGGTGCAATCTGATCGAGTCCCACCGAGGCCACGTCGTCGTAGGTAAAGGTCAGGCCTTGAGCGGATGAGAAGGTCTCGGTATCTCGCGCTGCTTCAATGACATCAGCATGGCGCGAGAGCACCCAGTAGTTGCCTTCGAGTACATGATGCGCGGGATCGTTCGTACGTAGGTCGGCGTACATGCTGAACGGATCACGCCAACTTTCGCCAGAACGCGGCACAAAGCCAGTCATGTGTGCCCCGCCAAGAAGCAGTAGCCGATTGCCCTAGTGAGTTCCCTCAATCTGAATCCCCTAAATCTCACGTCACTCAACTCGGACTTCGCTGAAGCTTCCATCTTTACAGTGCAGGTGCATGTCTATGTTCGAAGTCAGGGGGGACTCGTGCGTGATCAGAATTGTGGTGAGGCCTGATCGCCAGTTCAAAACCCCATCGAGCACCTTGAGTTGCATCTTTGCATCGAGATGCTCGGTTGCTTCATCAAGAATCAAAATCGGAGCCTCGGTGAGCAGTGCGCGAGCAATCATCAGTCGCTGACGCTCGCCACCGCTCAGCCGGTTGCCGTTCTCGCCAGCGCGTTCGTCGAGTCCTGCTGCAAGGCCTTGGATCCAGTCTCCAAGGCACACTGCATCGCAGGCTAGGAGTAATCGTTGGTCATCAGCACGTGAGTCACCAAGTAGCAGATTGTCTCTGAGGGTGGTGTCGAACAAGTGGTCATGCTGCGCAACCAAAGCAACGGCAGAGCGCGCTTGGTCGAGATCTAACAGGTTCAGCTCGGATCCGCTGAGCTGTATTGAACCCTGCGAGTACTCCCAGAAGCGCAGCAACAGATGTGCCAAGGTGGACTTGCCAGAACCGCTTGCCCCAGTCACGACAACAAAGCTTCCCGCTGGGATCTCTAGGTGAGCGTTCTTCAACACAAGCGGGCCGTGTTGGCTATAGCGAAAGCTCAGATTGGCGATACTCAGATCAGCCACATCCCGTGGGGGCGAGCCGCGCTTTTCAAGTTTCAGAACAGCCGGCTGCGGCGGCTGCAGCACAGTTGGAGTTGTATCCACGAGGTCTACAAGTCGAGTCGCAGCAGCTCGGCTTTTATCAAGGTGTTCATAGGCGGCGCTGAGTGGGCCCACTGCTTCGAAGGTTGCGATTGCGACTAGCGGCAAGATTGCTAGATACACCCCGTCAAGGGACCCAGCGCTGAGCAGCGAAACCCCAAACCCCAACACGGTCAAAGCAGCAAGACCCACGAGTAATGCAGTGAGGCCAGCGGCGATTCCGCGGGCGTGCGCAAGTTGTTTGCGTGCGGGCTGTTGCGCTGCGGTGATGTGCCCGGCTCGACCCTGCAGTAAGTCTTGTCGGCCAAATGCAACTAGGTCGGCGATGCCCGTGATGCCCTCGACGAGTGTTGCATTGAGGTTGGCTTGGTCCTGTACCAGGCTGCTCGAGGAACTGCGGGTGAGACTCTGCATGGCAAGCGGGATGGCAATTCCACAGAGGCAAACAAAGATAAAGAGCGCACCGCCCAACCAGGGGCTAAAGCCGGCAAGCAGAATGCATCCCAGGCCAACTGCTAAGGCCGCTGCCAGCGGCGGAACAAGCACTCGCAGATAGAGGTCTTGCAGGGTGTCGATGTCGCTCAGGATTCGCGTCAGCAGGTCTCCGCTGCGATGCTCACTAAGAACTGCCGGAGCGAGCGGTTCCATGCCCCGGAAGAACCAGATTCGGATTCTGGTCAGAATCTTGAAGGTGCCAAGGTGCCCTACATAGCGCTCTGCATAACGAGATACGGCACGAGTCATAGCAAACACCCGCACACCCAGAATGGTCAGCGCCAGCGTGATTGTGCTGTCGACTAGGGCCGACTTCGAGATCAGAAAAGCCGACATCGCAAGCAGCCCAATGCCAGCCCCGAGAGTGATAAAGCTGAGCAGCGCAGTTGCTGTCACCCACCAGCGGTAGCTGCCAACTGATCGAACGATTCTTGAGATGTTTCTAGCGCCAGGCTTGGCAGTTGTACTCGGGGTCATCGCGTGGCCTCGATCACATGGCCCGCTTCAAGGTTCACAATTCGATCTGCAGACGCGATCGTCGCAGCCCTGTGCGCAATGACTAACGCAGTCCGGCCCTGCATCAGGGAAGCCATCGCGGAAACAACCTGGGCCTCGGTTTCTTCATCGAGATGTGCAGTGAACTCATCAAGCAGCACCAGCGGCGTATTCATGATTGCCGCACGGGCAATGGCAAGGCGTTGTCGTTGGCCTCCGCTGAGTCGCAGTCCGTTCTCTCCGAGAAGTGTGTTGAACCCCTCTGGCAGGGCATCAATAAACTCTTCAGCGCAGGCCACTCGCGCAGCTTTACGAATCTGCGTCAGTGATGACCCCGGTTTGCCAAGAGCAATATTTTCTGCGACCGTTCCGGCAAACACAGCAGGTTGCTGAGGCACCCATGAGATCACCCGTCGCCACTCGCTGTGTTCGATGCGCTGTATTGGTATGCCGTCTCTACAAATCTGACCCTGGTCGGGCTGCATGAACTGCATCAGCAGTTTTGCCAACGTGGATTTGCCTGCACCACTCGGGCCTACCAACGCAACGGTCTCGCCGTGCCGGATTTCAAAACTCACCTGCTCAAGCGCCGCCGAGTTGGCTTCGGGGTACGTAAAGCCAACACTGTCGAACTGAACAGCGCCGAACTGAGCAGCACCGGACTGAACAGCGCCGAACTGAACTGCACCGGATTCAAGACTCTTGATTTGGCTGGTTGAGCGGTCCTCGGTTGCTGGGGTCTCGGCAGCTGGGGTCTCGGTCGATGGGTTCGCCAACCTCTGGGTTGGTATCGCAGTGATTTCTGCGATTCGTTCCAAGGCGGTGTTTCCTTCTTGGCCAGCGTGGTACTCAATGGCAAGGCGTCGCAGCGGGGCAAAGAACTCCGGCGTCAGCATGAGCACCGCTAGGGCTAGATCAAAGCTCAGGTCGCCGCGAATCAGGCGAAAGCTAATTTGCACAGCAACGAGCGCCGTGGCCGCTGTGGCTGCCCATTCCATCATGAGCGAGGTCTGAAACGCAGTGCGCAGCACGTCCATGGTGGCCTCGCCGTAGCGTCGACTCACCTGCTCCACCATCTCTGCGCCCTCCTCTGCCCGTCCAAAGGCCTTGAGCGTTGCGAGACCTTGAATCATGTCTAGGTAGAACGAACTCAACCACCCCAGCTGCTCAAAGCGCTGCTCCGTGAGCGACCGAGTCCGCCTTCCGATCACCGCGAGCAGAAGAATCAGCATCGGGCCCGTGAACAACAAGATGAGCGTGGTCCAAGGGTCAAGTATCCCAATGGTTACAAAGACCCCTGCCGGAACGATTGCAGAGAGCGCCGCGGCGGGAAGGAAGCGGCTGAGATACGGGTCAAGGGAATCAATACCTTGACCAAGCGTTGTGGTGATCTCGGCAGTGCGCTCGTTGCTCAGACCCGCAGGCCCAACACGTACAAGATGGGCCAAGGTGTCTGAGCGAATCTGTGATCGAAGAAGGCCGCTCGCTCGTTGCGAACTGATCTCGGCAAGCCAGATGCATGCGGCGCGTAGCAGGAGCAGTACTGCCATCAACTCCAGCAGGGGGAGTACATCGCCGAACGATTGCTTTTGAATAAATCCGTCGTTGATGACACCTGCCAACAGGATGGTCCACGCAACAAGAATGGCTGCAGCAGCCGTACCGCAAAGGACGGAGACGATCACCCACCGCCGAACGAGCGGATGCTCTGCAAATAAGGAGCGTGGCCACATAACTGTGAAGGTTCCCGCCGATCACCGAAACGGCGATTAGTAGCTTTCTTCGTCCAGTCGTACTTTTCCGCGGAAGAAGAAGTACACCCCTGCGGTGTACATCAGCACAAAGGGCATCCCGATGACTGCAATCACCAGCATCACTGTCAGTGTCTCTGACGCGCTAGCTGCATTGGTGACCGTCAGGTCATAGGCGGGGTTGGTTGAAGAGGGGATCAACACGGGGTACATCCCCGCAGCCACGGTTGCGAGAAGCAGCGCAATCATGCAAGCAGATGAAACGAACCCACTCAGGTATTGCTTCTGAGAGATGAACCGCCAGCTAGCGAGCACGGCGAGCAAACCTAGGAGCGGGAATATTCCAATCCAGAGGCGATCTCGGTAATTGGTGGTGATCTCCTCGTCAAGAAACAAGGTCCATGCAATCAAGAGGGTCATGAGGGTAAAGAACACTGCCATGAGTTTGGGAATGAGTTTGGTGACTCTTTCGAGCAGTTCGCCCTCGACTTTTTGAGTCAGAAAAATTGCACCGTGCAGGCACAGCATGGCCACAGCAGCTACTCCCACTGCAATGGAATACGGGTTGAGCAGGTCCACCAGGTTGACACTCATATTGCCGTCTTGGTCGAGTGCTACTCCTTGGATCACGTTGCCAAGAGCAACTCCGAGCAGCAAGGTGATCCCAAAGGAGGACCCAAAGAACACCCAGTCCCACAAGGCCCGCCAGCGGGCACTCTGACGTTTTGAGCGGAACTCAATGGCAACCGTTCGCAGAATAAGAACGAACAACACCAGCATCATCGCTGTGTAGAAACCAGAAAAGAGCGAGGCATAGACCAAGGGGAACGCAGCAAACAGAGCGCCGCCTCCGAGCACGAGCCAAACCTCGTTGCCATCCCAGACTGGGCCAATAGAGTTCAACAAGATGCGCTTGTCTGTGTCGTCGCGACTGAGGAACGGCGACAACATGCCAACTCCCAGATCGAACCCGTCAAGGATGACGTACCCAGCGATGATGACAACGTAGAGAACAAACCAAGTGGTATTCAGCCACATATCAGTCACCTCCGCTAGAGACACGCGAACGGTGCCTAAAGATCTCTCCGAAGGAATCGGGAAGCGAGTCGCTGAACCCTTCTTCGTCGGGTGGCTTCGGTCCCTCTTTAATCATCCTGTTCAACAAGCTCAGAAACATCGTAAAGACGATTGCGTACAGCACCACGAACATGCCGATAGAGAACGCAACCTGAGAGAAGCTCACGTTGGGCGACTGTGCTCCATCTGTCTTGAGTATCTGCCAAACAATCCAAGGTTGTCTGCCAAACTCGGCAGTCCACCAACCCGACAGTGTTGCAAGTTCTGTCAGCACGATGGATGAGACCAGCACCCAAAGCATCCAGCGTTGATCCCAGAGCTTGCGCTTCCAGACCCACAACAGGCAGGCGAGGCCTCCTATTGCAATGAAGAGCATGCCTAGGTCAATCATCAAGTGATACACCTGAAACACCACGCTGGCATTGGCCCATTCGTCCTTGGGGAAGGCTTCAAGGCCTGTCACTTTGGCCTGCGGGCTTTGGTAGCTGAGAATGCTCAGCATGCATGGGATTGATAAGCCGGTGGTTGTCTCATTATCTGGATCCGTCCAGCCAATGATGTACATCGGTGCGCAGGTTGTGGACTTATACAGTCCCTCCATTGCAGCTAACTTCTCGGGTTGTTCGTTGGTGACCTCTATTGCTTGATTCGCCCCGAACAACACCACCTGTAGCACTGCGAGCACAGTAAAGATTGGAAGCGCTACGCGGATCATGGTCTTTGCTAGCTCAACGTGGCGTTTCTTGATCAGGTAGTACGCAGCCACGCTCAGAACGAGCGATGTGCCAACCATCCAAGAGGCGGCTATCAGGTGCAAAATTCGCGGTCCAAACGAGGGTGTGAAGACCACTTCGCGGAAGCTGGTCATAAAGGCCTGGTCCCCGTTGCCAACGTCTTTGATCTCGTAGCCCTGCGGGGTTTGCATCCACGAGTTCGCCATCACGATCCAAGTGGCGCTAAATGTTGCGCCTGCCACAACCATCGTGGTGGCAAACAGCCACATTTTGTTGCCCAGCTTGGTTCCACCGAACAGCATCAGGCCGAGGAACCCGCCCTCGAGCATGAAAGCAAAGATGCCTTCCGCCGCTAGCAGGCTGCCAAAAATGTTTCCTACGAATCGCGAGTAGGCAGCCCAGTTGGTGCCGAACTCAAACTCTTGAACGATGCCCGTTGCAATCCCCATGGAAAAAATCAGGCCGTAGATCTTGACCCAGAACATCGAGAGCTGGCGCCACTTTGGGTCTTTGGTGCGCACGGATTTCACACCAAAGATAATGAGGATCAGCCCAACCCCCAATGACATGGGAGGAAAGATGAAGTGGAAGCTCACCGTCAGGCCAAACTGAATTCGATGGAGCATCTCTGTAGTCATCAAGTGCCTATCATCAGGGTCGAGGGTCAACCTAGCAGCCGAGAGCAGTATGAGAATCGAAAAACTTGAGCTTCACAGCAACGATGTGCGAGTCAGTTTGTTGTCCTACGGGGCGTCGATCAAGGGCGTAGAGACGCGTGACAGAGACGGTGTTTTCGGCCCAATTCATCTCTCTCTTGACGCCGTTGAGGACTACGCAGACAACCAGCTGAATCCCTACCTAGGTGCCTCTGTGGGCAGGTATGCCAATCGCATTGCGGGAGCAAGATTTGATCTTGACGGCAGGGAGGTCGTTCTTGCCGCGAATGAAGGCCCAAATCAGTTGCACGGCGGCCCCAAGGGGTTCGCTCGTTGCCTCTGGCAGGTTCGGACCCAAGAACAAACCCCACAGGGAGCGAAGGTGACATTCGCATTGAACAGTGCCGACGGCGACCAAGGCTTCGCTGGCAACCTGAGTGTTCTGGCCACGTATGAGCTAGTCAACGACACCCTGAAGATTTTGTATACGGCCACTACTGATGCGCCCACCGTGGTCAACTTGACGAATCACGGCTATTGGAACCTCGACGGAAGTGCGAGCATCTTGGGACATGCCCTGACTCTTGGCGCAGGCCAGGTGCTTCCTGTGGGTGATGATGGGATTCCTACTGATGGGCTGCAGTTTGTGCAGGACACCCCATTCGATTTCCGCCAGCGCACCTTGTTGGGCGATGCGCTCAGTCGTAGGCCATCAGGCTTTGATCACTGCTACAAACTCGACGGTGGTGCAGGCCAGTTGCGCTGGGCTGCATTGGTTGATTCAGAGCGCAGCGGCCGCTTTATGTCTGTTCAGACTGATCAGCCCGCCCTTCAGCTCTATACAGGGAATGGTCTTGGCTCGCCGTTCAACAAGTTCGGTGCGCTGTGCTTAGAAACGCAGTTGTTTCCAGATACGCCGAATCACCCAGAATTTGGGTCAGCGGTGCTCATGCCGAGAGACGAGTATCGCTCGGTCACCGAACTGCAATTTGGCGCTACTTGACGTGAATGGGTAGGTACGTCGGAGACCAGATGGCTTCTTGGACTGCCTCTATCGGGCTTTCTACGGCAACGCGGTTAAGCCCTTCAGCAATGGCGGCCTCGGCCACAGCCACTGCGACGGTTGCAGATACTTCTCGCAATTGACTGATCTGCGGTAGCAAGCCCTTGGTGGGGTCAGTCGGGTCGGCCAAACTCGCCAACGCTCGGGCTCCCGCCAAGAACATTCCCTCAGACATCGTCGCGGCACGGCAGACAATGGTTCCAAGCCCAAGGCCGGGAAACAACAAAGCGTTGTTCGCTTGGCCGATTCGGTACCTGGTGCCATCAAGCTCGACTGGATCGAACGGGCTGCCCGTGGCGACTAATGCCGCCCCTTGGGTCCAAGCCAAGATGTTTGCCGGGGTTTGTTCCGCAAGGACTGTGGGGTTGGACATTGGCAGAACGATTGGTCGTTCACAGCCAGCGTGCATTGACTCAATAATCGCTTGAGTAAATGCACCAGTTTGGGCAGAGGTGCCCACCAACATGGTGGGGTGCAGGTTTGCTACAACCTCGGCCAAACCGAGCTTGCCCTGATCCGAGCGCCATGACTCAACCGTCGAAGGGTCCTTTGCGTACGGCACCTGATAGCTGTGAAGGCTATCCATCTCGCTTGTCAGCAGCCCCGGTCGATCAATCAAGTAAATCCGCCCGGCAGCCTGTTTTGCACTCAGGCCGTCTTGTTGCATTGCTAAGCAAATCAGGTCTGCAATGCCAACCCCCGCAGAGCCTGCACCAAAGATCACAATCTGTTGGTCAGTAAGTGAGCCACCCGAGACTCGAACACCCGAGAGAGCACAGGCCAACCCCACCGCCGCTGTACCTTGAATATCGTCATCGAAGGTGCACAGTTCCTTGCCGTAACGGGCAAGGATGCCGCGAGCTTGGGGCGCTGCAAAGTCCTCCCAGTGAAGAATGGCGTTCGGGAAACGCTTGCTGGCACTTGCCACATACGTATCGATGAAGTTGTCGTACTCCTCGCCACGCACCCGAGCATGCTTGAGGCCCAAGTACCGAGGGTCGGTCAGAAGCTCCTCGCGATTTGTGCCCACGTCAAGGCCAACGGCGAGCACCCGTGTGGGGTCGATTCCTGCGGCCACGGTATACACAGCAAGTTTTCCAATAGCGATGTCTACGCCGCCAACTCCCCAATCTCCGATACCCAAGATCGCCTCTGCGTCAGAGGCAACAATGAGATCAACATCATCTGCGCCAAGGCCAGTGGCAGCAAGAGCGCGATCGATCTCTTCGGTGGCTTTGACGTTGAGGTAGACGCCTCGGGGGCGGCGAAACATATGGCTAAATTGTTCAATCGCGGTCCCAACAGTTGGTGTGTACACGATGGGAAGCATCTCTTCTACGTGCTCGCAAAGTAAGGCGTAAAAAAGCACCTCGTTGGTATCTTGAACACCGCTGAGAAACACCCATTTTTCTATGTCAGTTTCAAGTGCAAGAAACTCGGAGTAACTGCGTAGAACTTGCTCCGCGAGTGACTCCACTGCGGTGGGCAGCATCCCATGCAGCCCAAGTTCGCTGCGCTCTTGCACCGTAAACCCCGGCCCACGGTTTATCTGCGGATTATTGAGCACCTCGGCTCCCCGAGCGTGAACCTTCACGTATTCGGAGCCATCAGCACCCTGTTCAATAGAAAAATGTCTTGATGCCATTCTGGTGATCCTTTGCAGAAGCTGTGGGTGCAACGTAGCAGCGCGCTGTTGTTCCTGCTGTTACGGCTGACTTTATGCCGGGAACCTGTCAGAATCTGGTCCCCACCTTCTCCGATTGAGGACTTCTGAATGATACAAAAAGTTGGCACCAAGCTTCTTTGGCTAATGGTCATTCTTGCTCTCGCTACGGCACTCCTTGGCTTGCTGAGTCCTTGGTATCTGTTAGCGGAACTGCTCTTTGTGCCCTTAGCTCTGCTGGGGTTGTGGGATCTCAACCAGAAGCAGCACAGCATCCTGCGTAATTTTCCCATCCTGGGGCACTTCCGGTTCATCATCGAAGATATTGGTCCCGAGCTTCATCAGTACCTTGTCGAGGACAACACCAGCGGCAAGCCGTTTGACCGTGACACTCGCTCGCTGATGTATCGCCGGGCAAAGGGTGTTGCAGACGAGAAGCCCTTCGGCACCGAGAAAGATGTATACGGCAGTGAGTATGCCTGGATGGCGCACTCAATCGCCCCGCACCCTGTGGTGAAAGACGCCGGCAAGAATCTGCGGGTCACCATTGGAGGCCCAGACTGCACGCAGCCATATTCCTCTTCTGTGCTCAACATCTCTGCGATGAGCTTTGGCGCACTCGGCCGTGCAGCAGTGCAAGCGATGAACCTTGGGGCAAAACAGGGTGGCTTTGCGCATGACACTGGCGAGGGTGGGATCTCTCGCTACCACCGTGAAAATGGCGGAGACCTCATCTGGCAGATTGGAACGGGCTACTTCGGGTGCCGAACTGATGAGGGTGCGTTCGACCCTGAAAAGTTCGCAGCAAATGCAACTGACCCGCAAATCAAGATGATCGAAATCAAGCTTTCTCAGGGAGCAAAACCCGGCCACGGTGGCATTCTTCCTGCGGCCAAGGTCACCGAGGAAATTGCCGAGGCTCGGCAGGTGCCGGTTGGCAAGACTGTCTTCTCTCCGACCTACCATCAGGCCTTTTCTGACCCACGGGGACTCTGCATGTTCATTGCACAACTCCGGGAGCTTTCTGGTGGAAAACCAGTCGGCTTCAAATTGTGCGTTGGTCACCCTCTCGAGGTCATGGCAATTGCTCATGCCATCATCGACACAGGAATATGCCCCGACTTCATCGTTGTGGATGGCGGCGAGGGCGGCACGGGCGCCGCGCCGCTTGAGTTCTCTGACTCGATGGGCTTCCCACTTCAGCCGGCGCTCGTCCTGGTGCATAACGTCATGGTTGGGGCAGGCCTGCGCGACAAACTCAAAATCGGAGCGAGCGGCAAAATGGTGACGGCCTCTGCAATCGCAAGCTCCATGGCTCTCGGGGCAGATTGGTGTAACTCGGCTCGAGGGTTCATGTTTGCGGTGGGATGCATACAGTCACAAAAGTGCCAGACCAACACGTGCCCGGTGGGAGTCACTACACAGAACCCCAAATTGCAGAGAGCACTTGTCGTGCCAGATAAGGCAACACGAGTGCATCAGTTCCACGACAACACCGTGGAAGCTTTGGCAGAAATGATCGCTGCCATGGGCCTCGATCACACCTCTCAGCTACACCCGTCAATGATTTTCAAGCGCTTTAGCGACGGCAAAGTTGACGCGATTAGCCATCACTATCAGATCCTCAGCCCCGGTTCGCTTATAGGTGGCACTGCGCCAGAGCTTGAGCAGTTGGGGTGGGATATCAGCACGTCGGATAACTTCATGCCGCCAGGATTGCCTCAGTCCGGCGTGCCCATTGTGGCAACCGCAACCTCTGAATCGAATGGCTGAATCACATGATTGATCTTGCAACTTACGTTCCTATGGGAGACAAGAAGAACTCAGGCTTCTTCGAGGAGTACCTGCCGAAGGTGTTTGCGCGCAGAGCCGATTCGGGGCTCGATGAGATTGTGGATCGCATGGCGGCGGTGGTGGTTCAAGTCGAGCACGGTGACGCCATCAAATACATTGCAGAGCTTGCGCTCATGGGCCCGTACCGACTCGTAGATGCCCGGATGACTGACACCCACAAGGTGTACTTGTTGCAGTCACAACCTGAGTTCCCCCGCATGGTCGTGCTTGAACCGCTCGTGTCCTCATTCGAAGACGAGGTCACTCGCTGGAACATGTTGTACCCGCTGGCTGCAGCAAAGCCCAACGCCCGCTACATCGGCGAGATTTATACGGCAACCTCGGTCGCCGCAGTTCGCTCAGCGCTCGAACCTCAAGGTGTGCGCTTTGTCTATGAAGGAGAGACTGCAAATCCCTTTTACTGTGGCGAGCATCTGAACTTCACGTTCTTGTCAGACTTCACATATAACCGGGTGGGTTATGTTGACGTTCCGCTCGACAGTCTTGAGGGGCTGAATCTGGGCGATAAATTGCAGATCTCTTCAGAGAGTCAAGCCTTAATAGAGTCCTCGGAGACCCTGCAGGCTGAGCATGGAATTGCAGACAAGGTTCTGGGGATTGATCATCTTGCAACGCGAATCTTGGCAGGCGAACGTGAAGACGCACTTCTTGAGTACCTCACGATGGTTCCCTATTACTTCTGGGGGGCGTACAACATCGCAGAGATGAACTCATCGACCAACGTGACTCGTCACCCCGATGTCGCTGACGACAAGCTGAGTCCAGCTCGGGTCTTTACAGCGAACAACACCCCGGCCATTGTGAACTCATTCGAGAACCTACCGATGCCCACCGAAGACTTTGTTCGTAACTTTGGGCGGCGCATGCATCACATGGCCTATGAGGTTGGCGATGGCGATATCAATGAGATGAAGAACGTGGACTACGTGGTGAGCGAACTGACCAAGCTAGGAACCCCGTTCTTGGCTGGGGTGGTCGGAGAGTGCAAAGACGAGCCCAACCTGAAGCAGATCTTCTCAAAGAGTTCGCCCTACTCCATGTTGATTACTGAGTATGTCGAGCGTTGCCACGGCTACGAAGGGTTCTTTACGCGAGACAACGTTGCAGCGCTCACTGCGGCTGCCGGCGCATCGGAACGCTTTGAACACGGTCAGGTTTTCGATTGATCTACGCTCACCCCGGGGTCTTGTAGGTGGCCTCGGCCGCCTTCTGGGCCGCAGTTGGTTCCTCGGCGTTAGTGATCGGCGCACTGATCGGGTTCTTTGTCCCCGTATCGTCGCGCGTGCTCGGCCTGATTATGGGTTTCGGAGCGGGGACCTTGCTGAGTGCAGTCTCGTTTGAACTTGTCTTGCAGGCCTATGAGGAGGTCAAAGACGCCTCGGTCGTAGTCGGCCTCGTTGCAGGAGCAGTGGTTTTTTGGGCCGGAGACAGGTTGCTTGAACGGTTTACTCCAAGCGGAGAAGACCCGGTCGTTGGAGCAACCGTTTCGGGGCCATCGCTAGTACTTGGTGCAACCCTTGACGGTGTGCCCGAGTCAGTGGCGATTGGGCTGACGCTGTTGGGTGGCGGCTCTGTGAGCGTGGCGATGGTGGTCGCTGTGTTCTTGTCAAATATGCCAGAGGGAATGGCTGCTTCGGTTGGTTTGCGCAACGCAGGGCATTCCCGTGCACGGATCCTCTGGGTTTGGTCCGGGATTGTTGCCATGTCGGTTGCAGCGGCCGCCATTGGCTACGGCCTCTTGGGCAACGCTTCTCCAGACCTCGTGGCGAGCATTCAGGCTTTTGCTGCCGGATCGATACTGGCCATGTTGGCCAATACGATGATGCCCCAAGCCTTTGCAAACGGCGGCAGAGAGGTCGGACTCGTCACCGTTTTTGGGTTCATTCTGGCTTCGGCACTCGCCACCTTGGGCTAGCTCGGCTCACCTAGTTTTCTGGCCTGACCCGGGCGAAGTGGTCAGTCTTCATCCTCGAGATCGATGATGATTCGTGAGGGGCGATCGTGATGCATATACGCGAAGCTCCAGTTAGCTACAGCAACGGCGCGATTTTCTGCCCCGCTGAGAAGTGCCAGGTGAACGGTGCCCCAGACCAAAGCCGCTGCGGTTCCAGTCATGTGAACATCAGGTGGCAGCGCTGCGACTGCAGCCTTGCGGCCAATGGTTGCCATGCTGCCTTTGTCTAAGTATGTAAAGGGCTCTGGTTCTTTGTGCTTGCGCGTCATGCGGTCAATGGTCTTGCCCACGTGCTCGCCGGCTTGCAGGGCCACTGAACCAAGCTGCGGAAGTACCTTGTTGGTCTTTGTGTCGGTTGTCCAAGCCAGATCTCCGATAACAAAGACCTCTGGGTGATCGACAAGATGCAACATCGGCTCGGTGGGAACCCGACCATGTTGCAGGTCATCAGACAGTGCGCTCGCTAAGGGAACCGCAGACAGCCCCGCTCCCCAGACAGTGGTATGGGCTTTGAGTGTCTCTCCCGAGTTCAAGGTGACAGACGTGGGAGCGATCTCAGTAACTGATTCACCAAGCCGCACCTGTACCCCACGCTCCTCAAGTGCCTCTTTGGTGTAGTCGCTTAATCCTTGATTGAACATGGTGAGCAGGCGGTCTCCGTACTCAACCAGAGTGATGGTTGCGTCAGCCACGGGTAGGCGCGGAAAGTCGCGAGCTAGCGAGGAGTAGTACAACTCGGCCATTGCGCCCGCCGTCTCGACTCCGGTTGGGCCACCACCAACGATCACCATATTCAAAGCGCCGGACTCGACGAGTTCGGGTGACCTATCTGCGGCCTCAAATTTGCTCAGAACCTGATGCTTGAGTTTCACGGCGTCATTGAGGGTGTACAGCGGGAAGGAGTGCTCTTGTGCACCACTGATGTTGAGGAAGTTTGCTTTCCCCCCAAGAGCGACAATCAGGTAGTCATAGTGCTGAGGCTCCCAGTCTGTGAAGCTCACCACTTGGTTCTCAAGGTCAATTCCAGCAACGGTTGCTTGTGTGAATGACAGATTGTGTTGTCGATCCACAAAGGAGCGCACGGGGTACCCAACGGTTGTTGGGTCGAGGACGTCGGTGGCGACTTGATAAAGCAGCGGCCGAAAGGTGTGGTAGTCGTGCTGGTCAACCAACACGATGTCGACCGGTGCTTTCTTCAGTTTGGAAACTGCACCGATGCCGCCAAAACCCGCACCGAGAATAAGGACTACTGGTCGATCAGACATCCGGTCAGGGTAGTTCGGCCAGCGTGGTACCCGGAGTGGCTTTAGCAGTTTCCTGCTGAGGGCATATGTAATACCGCTGGTACTGAGTTGAAACAATTTAGAAACAATGACCCTGAAACCTGTGGAAGTTCGCTCGTAAGCCGAGTGCACGTTTCGACACAACGACCCAACAGGGGGCAGAGCATGAATTCCGGTGATATTGCGTGGGTCCTGATTGCTTCGGCACTGGTGTTGTTTATGACACCGGGGTTGGCTTTCTTTTATGGGGGGATGGATCGCAGCCGCAATGTGCTGAACATGCTGATGATGAACTTCTGGTGCCTGCTTACGATTCCAGTTTTGTGGGTCATTATCGGCTACTCGATCGCCGGAGGAGATACTCAGGCGAGCTGGTTTGGTGGCTTCGATGCAGCGTTCCTGAACAACATGAGCATCGCTTCGGGAGAGGGGGTGGGCAGCCTGCTGACCGTCATTTTCTTGGGAATGTTTGCTGTGATCACTCCGGCACTCATCTCTGGTGCTGTGGCCGATCGAATGAAGTTCGCCGCATGGGCCATCTTTGCTCCCGTCTGGATGCTGCTGGTGTTTGCGCCTGTATTCAAGTGGGTCTACGGCGGATGGCTCGGGGTGCGAGGCTCGCTTGACTTTGCTGGCGGAACAGCGATCCATGTGAACGCCGGTATCGCTGCACTTGTGGCGGTCATGATTCTCGGCAAACGCAAGGGCTGGCCTAAAGAAGGCCACCCGCCGCACTCCATGCCCTTGGTGATGATTGGAACAGGCATTTTGTGGTTCGGCTGGTTTGGCTTTAATGCGGGATCTGCGTTGCACGCCAATGGGCAAGCTGTTCAAGCGTTTATGAATACCTTCTTGGCCGCTGCCGCCGCTGGTCTCGCTTGGGCGGTTGCTGAGCGAGTCAAAGACGGTCACGTCACCAACCTCGGTGCTGCATCAGGCATCGTGGCGGGCCTTGTTGCGATCACTCCGGCCTGCGGGTATGTGTCATCGATGTCTGCAATCTTTATTGGTCTGGCAGCTGGGCTGATTTGTTGCTTTGCAGTGCATCTGAAGTTCCGCGCTGGCTATGACGACGCACTTGACGTTGTGGGAGTTCACTTCGTGGGTGGCCTTGTTGGCTCGCTCATGATCGGGCTCTTTGCCGATGCGGAGTATTTCGGCGCCGAGCACATGAACGGACTTTTCTATGGTGGCGGCTTCCGATTGCTTGGCGAACAGGCCATCGCAAATGGCGTGACGATTGTGTACTCGGCGATTGTTACAGCACTCATTCTTCTAGCGCTCAAAGCCACCATCGGCATTCGGGTTTCTGAAGAATCCGAAGAGAATGGCCTCGATCTCTCGGAGCATGCTGAGACGGCCTACCGCTCAGATGACTCGATCATGGAACGGGCCTAGATCGGTCTGGGCCTAGAAGCGTTCACAGAGTGGCAACATGGAAGAAACCATGGAGTTAGCTCTGCTGCATAGCTTCAGTATGTGAGCAATCAAGCCGAGCCCGTTCAGCCAGAGAATCTGCCTGGCTTTGACGGAATCGAACTGCTTCGTTGGCCCGAGCAAGAGCCGGTTCGGCGTTCATTGGATCGCGCTGGTATTCCTCGCATTCTTGTGTTGTCGAACAGCAGCCAACCCCCCGAAGACCTTGGCTATGACGAGGATTGGATCCGAGCGCCCTATCGAAGTGATGACCTCTTGGCTCGAGTTCGACGCTTGGCACGGTCACTGAGTGAGCAATCCACGCTTGAGTTTTGGCTAGACGATCAGCGGGTGCTGCACCGCGGCAGCCGCATTGCGGTGCTCACAGTCTTCGAGGCTGTGGTCGCTAAAGCGTTACTTGCTCAACCGGGTGAGACGGTGCGCCGATCTGTGTTGGAGCAGAGCCTGTGGCCGACTGAGTCGCCGCCAGGCCCGCGTGCCGTCGATGCAGTGATCTATCGGTTGCGCAGCCGCTGTCGCGGTCTTGGCCTGACCATCAGGACTGTTCGTGGAGAGGGTTTTCTGCTGCAAGCCGCGACGAGTCACAGAGATGACCGAACCTAGAGAGAGCAAGTCGTTCAGCTAGGCACGGTTTCGGGCAGGGAGGGTTTCGGGCAGACTATCTAGGTGTCTGACTCTGTCGTTCCAGAACCTTCGGGTGTACCTCTGTCTGTAGGGCCTGCGCAGGCAGGTTCAGCGTTGTTTGAACCGGCGCAGCTTGGACCTCTCACGCTTCGGAATCGTGTGATCAAAGCAGCAACGTTTGAGGGGGTCACGCCGGAGGGGCTGGTCACTGACTCACTGATTGATTTCCACCGCCGAGTTGCTGCTGGTGGGGTTGCAATGACCACCGTTGCGTACCTCTCGGTTGCCGCCGAGGGCCGCACACACGCCGAGTGCATTCAGCTTGTACCCGCTGCCGTTCCCGGGCTCCGCAGGCTGACCGATGCAGTTCACTCAGAGGGTGCGCTAGCTGCTGCACAGATCGGCCATGCGGGGCCAGTAGCCAACGCTGCGTCGAACCGTGCTCAGTCGATCTCGCCGAGCCGCATGTTTAACCCGCTAGGGATGCGCCGAACCCGTGCTGCCACCGAACCCGATATTGCCAGGATCACTTCCGACTATGCCAGCGCTGCTCGACTCTGCGTTGAAGCCGGCTTTGATGCGCTAGAGATCCACCTTGGTCACAATTATTTGCTGAGCGCGTTCCTCAGCCCAAAGTTCAACACCCGCACAGACCGCTTTGGTGGCTCGTTAGAGAACCGCGCTCGGTTCGCCCGACAGGTTGTGCTTGCCGTTCGAGAAGCCGTGGGTACCTCAGTTGCAGTAACAGCAAAACTCAATATGGTTGACGGGTTCCGCGGTGGATTGGGAATCGACGAGAGCATTCAGGTTGCTCAGTGGTTGCAAACAGACGGCGGCCTTGACGCACTTGAGCTCACGGGAGGAAGTTCGCTCGCGAATCCCATGTTTTTGTTCAAGGGGCGGGCGCCGCTCAAGCAATTCGGTGCCACGTTGCCTTGGTATCTACGGCCAGGTTTCAAGCTAGTAGGCAAGAAATTCCTGCGCAGCTACCCCTATGAAGAAGCGTACTTTTTGCCCTTAGCAAAACAAGTTCAAGCTCAAGTTGAACTGCCACTGATTTTGCTGGGTGGAATCAGCAAACTCGAAACTGCTCAGGCAGCAATCGCTGATGGGTTTGCCTTTGTTGCCATGGGTCGAGCACTGCTGCACGACCCTGATTTGCTCAACAAATACCAAGCCGGAACGGCAAGCAGCTCGGGTTGTGTGCACTGCAACCGCTGCATGCCCACCATCTATACAGGCACCCGCTGCCCGCTGATAGAGCCCCGCCCTGGCGATGACCCCATTGTCGGGTGGCAAGAGGCGTTGGCGTAGGCCGCTCTACGAGTGGCGAGCCCCAAACCTCAATCTCGTTCGGCCGTTCCACCAGTTGCGGAGCTTCTGCGGATTCTTGACGCCCAGATAGGCAACAAAGAGGACCTTCTGGAACGGGTTGTAGTCATTCGAGAATCGCCGCAGTGGACGAGGGAGCGCATGCAGGTGCTTTGGGTCGACCTCAACAAGATGCCAATGAAGCTTGATTGGCTTGCTTGTCATCAAGCTTCCATCAAAGCCCGAGTAGATGAAACAGCGAGCGTCGCTGTCGTCTCTCAGGTCATCAAGACTGGGCCTCTGTGTGCCCAACACCAACGCAGTGAGATCTTGGCGAACGAACAGCAAGTTCGTGGCAGTCAGAGCGACAAGGTCGTAGCCCTTCTTGCTTGCTACGCCGATAATTGACAGAGCACTTGAGCCTTGTTTCACCGAAAAATCGGCGGGCTGCACGTACTCAACTTCGTTAGGTATTGCTCCGTTGAACTCAATACAGATGACCTTTGGGGCGATGGATTGTAGGGACTCCAAGATGTGGATATCGCAGCCGTCAATGTCTATCGACAAGAAGTCGAAATCGCTCGGGCAAGGTGACGACGCAAGTAGATCCTCAAGCCGGGTCGGTTGAGTGAGTCCGACGAAAGCGCACAGAGCCGTGACCGAGCTAGAGGGGAAATTGTTCCGAAGCTGCTCGGCACGATCCGCATCACCTTCGATCAGCACTGCATTCCAGCCATGATCTCGAATCAGGCTGCAGGTATTTGAGAGGTACTCGCCGTCCCATGCGCCGAACTCGACGCACCACCGTTTGCTTTGGACGTCCGTCTGGATGCGCCGAAAAATCTCTTGGAGTATTCCATCTTCACCGGATTGTGAGTAGCGGTTGCCGGCAAAATCGGCGAGAGAGCTGGAATCATTCACGGAGCAAGATTAGCCAGAGCTACTTGAAACTGCGGGATAGCTTTGGCACTGATGGTGGGCACGTTGACCTTGGGAACCGAGAGTTTTGATGTTGCGGTGATTGGTGCCGGGGCAATGGGCTCGGCTGCTGCATGGCAACTGGCCCGACGCGGTCACTCAGTGGTGCTGCTCGAGCAGTTCGATGCGGGTCATTCCCATGGCTCCTCGCATGGTGCAACACGCATCTTTCGAGTCGCGTACCGCGATCCAACCTATGTGCAACTCGCGAGTGAGTCGCTGCGTTCTTGGGCCGAGCTAGAACGCGAGTCGGGAGAGGTTCTGCTCGAGCAGTCTGGTCAGATCGATCACGGAGACCCCGCTGCCATCGAGGAGGTTGCAGGCAATCTTGAAGCAGCAGGATTCGCAGCGCAGCGACTGAGCCCCGATCAGGCTCAGGCACTCTGGCCTGGTATGCGCTTTGATCAAGCAGTGGTTCACTCTGGAACCGGCGGAAGAGTCTTTGCGGATCGAACATTGCAAGCGTTGCACCGATGCGCTGCCGCTCGGGGAGTGTCCGTGCTTTTTAATGAGCCAGTTCAGGCGATTGACTCTGCAGCCGATGGAGTGATCCTGCGAACGCCTCACCGCAACATTCGGGCACGGCTACTGGTGCTTGCCGCTGGAGCTTGGGTGGAAGAGCTCTTGCCGGGCGAGTTTGAGCTTCCCAAGTTGACCGTGAGCGAGCAGGTTCCCGTCCACTTCCGCAGGCGTGACCCCTCTGTGCGCTGGCCCAGCTTTTTACACCACATGCACGCAAAGGCCGAAGCCTTGACCTTCGGCGCATACGGAATGGAATCGCCCTTAGCTGATCTAGGCCTAGCTACTGCTGGGAGCGATATTGCTGGGCTTGACGGAGTCAAGGTGGGCGTCGATAACGCGACCGATATTGATCAGGTAGTGGCCTACGTTCAGAAATGGCATCCGGGCCTTGACCCAAACCCGGTGAGTTCTTCAAAATGTCTCTTTACCTCCACGGCCGATCAGCAGTTTGTTCTGCGGCGCCAAGGCTCTGTGGTGGTCTGCTCAGCATGTTCAGGGCATGGGTTCAAATTCACTCCCATGATCGGCGAGTTAGTCGCCGACCTCTGCGAGGGACTCGCATCTCAGTACGAGTTCTCATTCACTTCTTGACAGTTGGCGATTGGAATCGGCGAGCACTGCAAAAGCAGCTTGCGCATTGTCTGCGGACCGGTCAAAATGGCAAATCACAAACTTGTAACTTGCAGCTTCGGTCGCAAGTATCAAGATGTAAAAAGCCTGAGCCACACGCAGATCACGTTGAAGCAGAAGAGGAACTAGCTAATGAACGAGACCGATGAAGACAAGAGTTGGCAGATGTTGTCAAACTGCCTCGGCGTAGATCCAGACCTTTTCTTTCCCGAGCGTGGGGCCTCGACCAAAGATGCCAAGGCTGTGTGCCAAGGATGCATCGTGCGTGAGGATTGCTTGGAATATGCACTGACGAACCGAGAGAAGTTTGGTATTTGGGGCGGACTCAGCGAGCGCGAGCGTCGTCGCATCCGCCGCGAGCGGGCGCAGGCTCGCACCCTGACTGCTCAGCACCAGACCGCGTAAGTTCTGAAAGAATTTTTGGTCCAAGGGCTCAAGTAATCGCAGATTCGTCCGATAGGGATAGCTCAACCGGGGGGTTGAATCCGTTGAAGCGGTCAAATGGGGGTTTCCATGTTGGACACAGTGCTCGGGGAATCTGGGCTCGCCACTCGTGAAGATTGGGTTGAAACCGAGTGCCAGACAGAGCGCTCGGTAGGCAGTGAGTCCGAGATTGCTGTTGAGGTCTGGTGTGCGTACTCGCAGCGCTGGGTGCAGGGGTTCCGCCTTCATGAGACGCTGAGTGACGGCAAACTAGTTCTACTCGGCCGAGACAGCGAGGCCGTCTTGCCGGCGGCCTTCGACCCGGAGTCTGTTCGGTTTTCAGCCGCAGAACGAAGCAACTTGTTTCTAGCGAGTTAGTTCTGATGCTGAGCTCGTTCTGCCGCTGAGCCAATAAAGTGAACAGTGTTAACCTGAAGGTTCGCCGAGGGTTTGGAGAACTCTGTGACTGCTACGGAACATGCTCATCTTGTTGGCAACGTAACCAACGAGCGAGACCAGCCGATGCTGTCGGGCCTCTTCACTCCGCTTGCAACTGAGTCTGATGATGTTGCACTTGAGGTCACGGGTGATCTGCCCGCTGGACTGAGCGGCATGTACATCCGTAATGGGCCAAACCCCTTGTTTGAACCTCGTGGCGGGTACCACATGTTTGATGGTGATGCCATGTTGCACAGAGTCGTATTTGGTGACGGTCAACCCGTGTATCGGAGTCGCTGGATTAGAACCTCTGCGCTTGAGGCAGAGATTGCGGCCGGGCGTTCGCTCTATGGCGGCTTGGGCGGATTACACCTGCCCTCTAGGAAAGAGGTGGGCACTGCGGGAGCAATCAAGAATCCAGCGAACACCAACATCATCGAGCACGCCGGCAGATTTCTGGCTCTCTACGAGGCTGCTCCGGCAACAGAGGTCACAGCCGAACTCGAGACCGTTGGGTTGCAGACTTTCGGCGGTCAGTTAACTGGCCCGTTTACTGCGCATCCAAAAGTTGACCCACGAACAGGCGAGCTGCACGCGTTCTCGTACCTTTCCGAGCCTCCCTTTCTGCAGTATCACCAGATTGACTCATCGGGCGAGCTTGTTCGCACCGTCGACATAGAGCTGACCGAGGCCGTGGTCATGCACGACTTTGTGGTCACCGAGAACTATGTGGTCTTTGTTGACTCACCGCTTCTGATGGATCTTGAGTCAGCGCTGAATGGGGGGTCGATGTTTCGCTGGGAGCCTGCTCACGGAACTCGTATTGGGGTGTTGGCACATGGCGAGGATGAAGTTCGTTGGTTCCAAACCGAGGATGCGTATGTCAATCATTTTTGGAACGGTTGGGTTGAAGATGGCGTGCTCACCTTCTCCGGCTCAGTCCTGACAGGCGAGGCATACTCCACAAGCGAGAACAGCGCGATGACGACCGAAGGGGCGCAGGCTGATCCCGGCACGCCTACTCGCTTTAGCGTGAACTTCAGCTCTGGAGCTGTACTGCAAGAGCAGCTTGACGACCTAGGCGGCGACTTCCCTCGTATCAACGAGCAGTACTTGGGAGTGAAGAACCGCTACCGCTACATGGTTGCGTTCTCTGGAGTACCGGATGTGATTGGTCATTTCGACACAGTGGTGAGCTATGACGACCTGAGCGGCGAGCGTGCAACGTGGTTCGCCGGCCCCGGAATGGTTGTCGGCGAGGCAGTATTTGTCGCAGACCCTGAGGGTGACAACGAGAACGATGGCTGGTTGATCGCCGTGGTGAGTCCGCGCGGCTTGGCAGCAGATTCGCTGATCAGTGATTCTCTTCGGAGTGACTTGGTTGTCATGGACGCCCGGGATGTGGCTGCTGGGCCTATTGCTCGCGTACATCTTCCAGAGCGCCTACCCTTCGGCTTCCACGGCGGCTACTTTGCCCTGCGTGCCGCTGATTCCTGACTTTCGGATTCGTGACTTGCGGATTCGTGGCTTGCGGATTCGTGGCTTGCAGAACACTGACCTAAGAAGGAGTTCGGATGGCTGAGCTGATTTTGGATTCGCTACAGCGACGCATGGCAACAATGCATTCGCTCTACTACCAGGCTGTGGATTCGATGACCCTAGATCAGGTGAATCATTTCGAGCGTGAGGGAGTGTTGCCGATTGCTTTCTCACTCTTTCACTACACACATATGCAAGACACCACGTTTATGGTGGTCTCAGGCGAACTTCCCATCTGGAACGAGCAGTGGCAAGAGCGAGTGCAGATGGCAATTGATGACAACGGTAAGGAACGCACCGTTCACGAGATGGTTCAGCAACGAATCGGCAACTACGAGGAGTTCAAGGACTATCAGCGAACCGTCTTTGGCCGCACCGAGGGTTGGCTTGCGCTGCTTGATCCTGATCGCCTGAGAGAGGTACTTATCCCTCGGCCGTTCCCCGAGGTAGTCGCAAGCACGTACAGCGCTCGCTGCGCTGGACCCGAGGGGATCACGGTGCTTGATGCCATTGAGTGCTGGCATTACCAGCATGGTCTTCGCCACATGGGCGAGATCGAACTTGCTCGTGGCCTTGCCGGAGTTGGCCTTGACGCACCCTTGGGCCGCGCCGGGATGACTAGCTAATCGAACAACGATGACAAAACTGAACTGCGTGGATCCAGGACATACATTCCCGAAGAAATATGGCCCAGACCCACGCAGTCAGAATGAGATAAAAAGCAGAATTAGATAAAGAAGCCGACGATCTTGGCGATCGTCAGAATCTCGTCTGCGGTGCAGCCGGTGCTGAAGATGGCAACCATCCCCATGAGTGCACCAGTTGACGCAAAGCGCTTGGCTTTTGGTGACATCTTGAACTTCGGTGAAGTAGTAATAGCTGACATATGAACCCCGCTCAGTTAGTGGATTCTGAGGAAGTTAACAAGTTTCATGAAGCACTGCGCTGAATCTTGCATTTTTCTAAAGTTTCTGCGGCCCCAGAATTAGTTAGACAGCAATTCTGCTCACCGACCTTGTCGGCGGGGTAGCTATGTGTAAAGCTAGTTTCCATGACCTCGGAGAGTTCGACAGAAGCAACCGAGCCCACCTTTCGACACCTTGATGACCCAGAGGTGACCTGGCAGCAGGTCAAGCGTCAACGCAACGCCGACGGCAGTGAGTCATCTGTGTGGGAGAAATGGCTGGCATGTGCTGCTGACCCTCAGTATCTGACGCTCTATGCCAAATATGACCCAGGGATGATTGTGCGGCGGCACGGCCACTTCAGCCCGCATGTCGTGATGATCCTTGAAGGCGGCGCATGGTTTGGGCAGCGCTGGTGTCCAGCCGGAACCCACATTGAACTTCCAACAGGTGCAGCCTTTGGCCCGATTCGCGCTGGTGACGAGGGGGCTGTCATGTTTGAAGTGATGATGGGGGACCCACGCTCTTGGGGGGAGCAACCCGAGTTGTTCGAGCGCGCCTTGGCCGAGCAGGGGGCAGAGCCCTTGCCAGATGTTGAGCTTGAGTACCCCGACTGGCTCACTGACCTGCGAAGTCTTTGGGCCTCGCCCGGCGAGAATTCCAGCAACGCAAACCCACCACATGCTGACCCACTGCTTACCGAACCACTACATACCGAACCACTGCATACCGAACCACTACCTAGCGAAGAGAGATAACACGTGACCGCAACACTTCCCACTTCCTCAGTTACCCCAGCCGAGAGTGATCTTCCGCTCATCATTTCGGTGGATGATCACATTTTGGAGCCTCGCACCCTGTGGCAAGAGCAGTTGCCGCCCAGCCTGCGTGAGCGGGGACCGCGAGTTGTTCGAGAGAAAGTGTCACTCGAGTTCAAGGGTGGCCACTACGGGTTCACCCGCGGAGACGAGGCGGGCAAGCTCTGCGATCTGTGGCTCTTCGATGACCTCGTCATGCCAACCGGGTTGCTGCATGCCGCAGTGGGTTATGCCGATGAGGATCAGATCAACGTACCTGCCATCTATGAGGACTTCCGACCCGGCACCTATGACCGCAGTGCACGACTCATCGACATGGACCAGAACCATGTGCAAGCTGCGATCAACTACCCCAACACGTTTCCGCGCTTTGCCGGGCAGGGCTTTGCAGAGCGGGCCGACAAAGACCTAGCTCTGGCTTGTTTGCAGATATACAACGACTGGATGATTGAGGATTGGTGTGGCGGTGAGGGCGCTGGTCGATTGATTCCGCTCACCCTTGTACCGCTCTGGGACCCAGCGCTTGCCGCTGCAGAGGTGCGACGCTGCGCTGCCAAGGGAAGCTACGCCATTGGCTTTTCAGAGAATCCGTCCAAGCTTGGCTGCGCATCCATGCATAGCGGCGAGTGGGACGTTTTGTGGGATGCCTGCATGGAGTCAGACACAACGGTCTCGATGCATATCGGTTCCTCCTCCAGCATGCCCTCAACGAGTGCCGACGCTCCGCTCGGAGTGTCAATGGCTTTGAGTTCGCAAAATGCTCAGGGCTCGCTGACCGACTGGGTGTTCTCCGGAACGCTGTCTCGCTTCCCGCAACTCAAGATTGCTTTTGCCGAGAGCCAGATTGGATGGATGCCGTACTTGATTGAGCGGATGGACATCGTGGCCAGCGAGGGTGCTGCCGCCGGCGTGCATCTTGACGAACTGCCTAGCGAGATTGTCAAAGGTCGCGTGTGGGGGTGTGTATTTGATGACCAGCACGGCCTGAAGAGTCGCGATGCCGTTGGCCTTGAGCACATTCTCTTCGAGACTGACTATCCCCACACTGATGGCACCTGGCCAGAGTCGCGTTCGGTGGCTCATCGGCTCTGCGCCGGTGCCGGCATGGACGCATCAGAGTGCTACGAGTTCTTGAGAGGTAATGCCATCCGCGCCTATGGACTTGAACGGTTCGGGATCAGTGCCTGACAACTCCGGTGATGGGTTGCTTGGCGCGATTATTCGGTTGAATCTCTCGGTCAGCCACGTATTGGAGCAAATCGCCGAGCGTGCTGGGCTGACGATGGCCGACTACTTGGTACTCGGAGTGATTCGCGGTGGTAAGGCAGGCCGCAGCGCTCCAACTGCGATTGCCGACATTCTTGGTCGTACCACCGGCGGGATGACACTCACTCTGGATCGCCTAGTTGCAGCCGGGCTAGTCGTTCGTTCACCAGATCCCGACGACGGTCGTCGAGTTGTAGTTGAGCTCACTCCACAGGGTTTAGACCTAGCGCTTCAGGTCAACGCCGAATTGCACGCTTGGGAGACCGGGCTTGTTCTGCCAGGCGATAGCTCGGAAGTCATGCAACTGATCGAAGCCCTCAACGCTGCAATGCACAGTCGTTCGCACTAGCTGTCGAGCCTCATAGCGCCCCAACAAACCAGCTGGGGCTGATTACTGCAGGTCGAACTCCACGCTGAGCGGAGCGTGGTCAGACCAGCGTTCGCCGTAGCTGGGGGAGCGGTGAACAGTGGCCGAGCGTGCCAAGTCTGCTAGTTCAGGTGTGGCGATCTGGTAGTCAATGCGCCATCCAGCGTCGTTATCAAACGCTTGACCTCGGTAGGACCACCAGGTGTAAGGACCTGGTCCTTCGCCTGCGAGCGAGCGGCCAAGGTCTACCCATCCCAGCTGGTCAATGAGCTCGTCTAGGTAGGCGCGCTCATCAGGGTGAAACCCGGCGCGTCCAATGTTGCCGCGCCAGTTCTTTATATCAACCTCATGGTGTGCCACGTTCAAGTCGCCGGTAAACAAGACGTGATTGCCAGCTGATCGAAGCTCCGTCAGGCGAACGATTCCGTCTCGCAGAAAGGCGAGCTTCT